>CAZIBN010000013.1:0-61155 GCA_964537395.1 uncultured Elusimicrobia bacterium | reverse complement strand
AGGGGGCGGGGGACGGTGAGCAGGACCTCGCGGGTGATGGTCGTGATGTAGGGCAGGATCATGAAGGCGAGGATGAGCCCGGCGGTGAACATGCCGACGCCGTAGGGGGAGCCCATCCAGCGCATGAAGGGAACGAGAAGGAAGATGCCCATGAGCCCGAGGATGACGCTCGGCACGGCCGCCAGGAGCTCGATGGCGAACATGAGGATCTCGGCCAGGCGCTTCGGCGCGAGTTCGGTCAAAAAGACGGCGGCGCCGACGCCGAGGGGAACGGCGATCAGCAGGGCGAGAAACGAAGAGACGGCGGTGCCGTACAGGAACGGAAGCGCTCCGAAGGAGTCGGCGACCGGATCCCAATCGGAGGTCCAGAGGAAGGTCAGCCCGAAGGTCTTCCAGGTCTCCGCGGATTCGCGCGCGAGCTGCCAGGCGAGGGCCACCGCGGCAAGCAGGATGATCCCGGCGAAGCCGGCGATCAGGCGGCGGAAAAGGCGGTCCCCGGCTCTCTCGCGAGAGCCGGGGACCTTGCGTGCGCGGTCAAGGACCGCGGTCGTCATTACTTGATCGATTCGATGGTCTTCGCGACCATCGCGTTGACGGAGTCCGGGAGCGGAGCGTAGCCGAGAGCGCTGGCCATGCCCTGGCCTTCCTTCAACATCCACTTGAGGAAATCCTTGAGCACCGGGCCCTTGTCGCCCGTGTTCTTCTCGTAGATCAGCAGCCACGTGAAGGTCGAGATCGGATAGGCCGCCTCGCCCTCCGCGTCCGTGATCGACACGCGGTAGTCCTTCGGCATCTTGGTGCCCGCCGCGGCGGCGGTCACGCCGTCGATGGAGGCCTTCACGAACTTGCCGGCCTTGTTCTGGACCGCCGCGTAGGAGATGTCGTTCTGCTTCGCGTAGATCAGCTCGACGTAGCCGATCGCGTTCGGGGTCTGCTTGACCAGGCCCGCGACGCCCTCGTTGCCCTTGCCGCCGAGGCCGACGGGCCACTTGACGGCGGTGGCGACGCCGACCTTCGTCTTCCACTCCGGGCTGACCTTGGAGAGGTAGTCGACGAAGCAGTAGGTCGTGCCGGACCCGTCGGAACGATGCACCACGGTGATCGCCGCGTCGGGGAACGCCGCGCCGGGGTTGAGCTTGGCGATGGCCGGATCGGTCCAGCGCGTGATCTTGCCGAGGAAGATGTCGGCGATGACGGTTCCCGACAGGTTCAGGTCCGGCACGCCCTTGAGGTTGTAGGCGGGCACGACGGCGCCGAGCACCGCGGGGATGTGCAGGATCTTGCCGTCCACCTTGAACTGCTGCTGGTTCGTCATCGGGCCGTCGGTGGCGCCGAAGTCCACCGTGCGCTCGGTGATCTGGCGGATGCCGCCGCCGGAGCCGATCGACTGGTAGTTGATCTGCAGGTCGGGCTTGACCTTGTGGTACTCGTCGAACCACTTGGAGTAGATCGGATACGGGAAGGTCGCGCCGGCTCCGTTGAGGGTCTTCATCTGCGCCGCGGCGGGAGCCGCGAGCAGGACGGCGAGGGCGATAAGGTTCAGAGTGCGCTTCATCGTGTTTTCTCCGTTAAAGTCATGATAGAGGTCCAATGTGACGAACGCGTGACGGGCGTGTTAGGCCCGCGTGACGCGCCGTCTTAGAACTTGACCGACAGGTCGAGCTGGAAGCGGTTGATCGCCTTGTCATACGAGGCCGCCGCGACGGACGGCGCGGCGGGGAAGCTTCGGTCCAGGGTATCCGTGATGAAGCCCTTGAACTTCAGCAGCATCCAGTCGCGAGGAGCGTAGGCGACCCAGGCGATGTGGCCGACCCGGTTCGTCCCGCCGTCGCCGAAGTCCGAGTCCGCGACGTCGGCCACGGTGGCGTCCATCTGGGAGTACTTCTTGAAGTAGGCGGCTTCCCAAGTGCCCTTCGCCTTGGCCGAGCCGACGATCCCGCCGAGCTGATAGCCGTCCCGGGCGACAGGGCCCGCGATGTAGGAGTTATGAACCTGCCGGAAGTTCCGGATCAAAGTCGCCTGCAAGCTCACCGGCACCGTGCCGATCCAGGAGGAGAGCTGGCCGGTCACCTCGCCGACGCCGAACCTCGCGGCCACAGCGCCGCTGGTGAGGCGCCGGTTGCCGTCTTGCGCGACAGATCCTCCGGCGGCCTGCCCGAAGCTCGAGCGGTTCTCATCGCTCCACTTGTGGTAGGCCCCGGCGATGCGCAGGCGGCTATCGAGCGGAAGGGTCTTTTCGACGCCCAGCTGTGAGGAGAAGACCCACTGGAGCTGGGACGAGTTCGAATCCTCGTCGACCACGGCCTGCAAGCCGTTGGCGAACACCGACAGGCCGGCATCGCCGAACAGCCATTCGGCGCTCTCGCCGAAGCCCTCGGGATTGAAGTCGTCGTCCCAGAGGATGTCGGACGAGTTCGTGCGCCACAGCGGATTCTGCATGCGTCCGGCCTGGAGCGAGGTCGTCGCGTTGTCATTGAACGTCGGCTTCCAGCGCAGGTACATCTGGTCGACCCAGAGCGCCTTCTGCGCGCCCAGGTTGTCGTAGCTCTGGTTGGTGGAGACCTGCTCGCCGGTGCCGGAGCCGAGGCGGATGAAGGCGGTGAGGTCGTCGGGAAGCTGGATCTCGGGGCCGAAGCGCAGGCGGTAGCGCAGGCGGCTGCGGTCGTTCTGGGCGGCGCCGCGCTTCTTGTAGTTGTCCGAGCGCAGGCGGACGTCTCCGGAGAACTTGATCGACTGGATCGTGTCCGAGAGCTTGAGCTTGTCGAGCTGGGCGGAGGCGGGAACGGCGAGCAACGCGGTCAGGGCGGCGAAGGCGAACGTCTTATTCATGATGTCTCCTCGGCGTGGTTTGAGCGTCATGCGTATAGAGTGTGACGCTTTCGCGACAAGAGGTCCGTACTGGGGGGGTCAACAGCGCATGACGAGCGCATGACTCGGCCGGGACCAAAAGGCCTAGAGGAGCTACGCGGCGCGCAGCGTGAAGAAGAAGGCCGACCCGCCCGGCTGGCGGCTCTCGACCCAGACGCGGCCGCCCTGCGCCTCGACGAGGTGCTTGACGATGGCGAGGCCGAGGCCCGTGCCGCCGGCCTCGCGCGCGCGGGCCTTGTCGACGCGGTAGAAGCGCTCGAAGACGCGCGTCAGGTCGGCCTCGGGTATGCCCACGCCGGTGTCGCGCACGGAGGTGATCACCTCGGCGCCCTTCATCTCGAGCGCGATCTCGACGCGTCCGCCCGCCTCTGTGTACTTGATCGCATTGTCGATGAGGTTCGAGAGGATCTGGCGCACCTGCTCGCCATCCGCCAGCGCAAGCGACGGGCCTGAGGTCGCCGAAGCCAAGGTCACGCCGCGGTCAGCGGCGGCGGCGGCGAACTGGCGCGTGACGTCCACCGCCAGCGCCCGCAGGTCCGTCGCGGCGAGCTTGGGGAGGCGGTGCCCCGATTCGACGGCTGACAGGTCGAGGAGATCGTCGACGAGCTTCGAGAGGCGGTCGGCCTGGTCCTCGATGGTCTTCAGGAAGGCGAGGCGATTCTCCTTGTCGTCGATCGCGCCTTCGCGCAAGGTCTCAGCGTATCCCTTAATGGAGGAAAGCGGCGTGCGCAGCTCATGGCTGACGTTCGCCACGAAATCCCGGCGCACCTGCTCGAGGCGCCGCAGGCGGGTGATGTCGTGAAGCACGAGGAGCGCCCCGGAAAGCTTTCCTTCCTGAAGCAGGGGCGCGGCGTGCGCGTCGAAGATGAGCTCCTCGCGCGCGATGACACGCACCTCCTGCCCGCGAGCCCGTCCATCCGAGAGCACCGCTCCGACGAGCTGCGAGAGCGCGTTGTGCCGCACGCATTCGAGATAGGGGCGGCCGCGCGCCGCGCCCGCGTCGACCGATAACAGGCGGGACAGGCTCGGATTGACGACCAGGACCGCGCCGCTCGAATCCACGGCAAGCACGGACTCGCTCATCTGGTTCAGCACGGCCTCCAGCTGGGACTTGTCGCGCGACAGCGCGAACACGACGTCGCCGACGCGCTCCGCCAGGCGGTTGGCCTCGGGCCCCAGGCCGTACACGGAAGGCGCGCGGGCCGTGTAGTCACCCGCCGACAGCCTCCTTAACACGCCCATCAACGCCCCGTGGCGATCATCGAGCCGACGGGCGATGAACCAGGACGCGGCCGCGAGCGTCGCGAGCGACGCGACGGCGGCGCTAAGCGGAGGGAGAAATCCAATGGCGAGCGCGATGACGGGCGCGACGACCCCCAGCAGGACGAAGAGAAGCCGCTTGCCCGCTCCGCCGCGCATCAGTCGAGCTTGAACCGGTAGCCGACGTTCTTGACCGTGACGATGCGCGCGCCCTCGGCACCGAGCTTCTCGCGCAGGCGCGCGATGTGCTGGTCGATCGTGCGCGTGTCGATCTCCATCGAACGGTCGTAGCCCCAGATCTTTTCGAGCAGGGCGTCGCGCGACATCGCCCGGCCGCCGGCCTGGAGCAGGCATTTGAGGAATTCAAACTCCTTCGTTGTGAGCACGAGGGCCTTGCCCTTGACCTTGGTCTCATAGCGCTCGACGTCCACCTCGAGCTCGCCGACGCGCAGCATGGAGACGGCAGGGGACTGCCCCTGATCGCCGACGCGGCGCAGGATCGCCTTGACCCGCGCGAGCACCTCGCGGACGCTGAAGGGCTTGGTCACGTAGTCGTCGGCGCCGAGCTCGAGGCCGAGGACGCGGTCCACCTCGTCCTTGCGCGCGGTGAGCATCATGACCGGCGTCTTCGATTCAGCGCGCACGATCTTGAGGATGCCGTAGCCGTCGAGCTTGGGGATCATCACGTCGAGAAGGAGCAGATCGGGGCGCTCCTTGCGGAACAGCGCGAGGCCGGCCTCGCCGTCCAGGGCCGTGAACACGCGAAAGCCGTCCTTCTCGAGGTTGTACTTCAGGAGGCGGGAAAGCTCCTTCTCGTCTTCGACGACAAGGATCTTCTCATTGGGCATCACCGCATGGGACCAAATATGCGCCGACGGAGTCAACGCCGCGCGGACGCCTATGCGAGCCGACGCAGTGCGCGCGGCGGCAATGACCACGCCAGGATCGCGCTTCCGGCCGCGGCCTTCTTCGTTTCGAGCAGAAGCGCCTGAGCCTTCTTGAGGCCGACGATCGTATGCGCGCCGCTGCCGGTCATCAGCCAGGAGATCACCTTCGACAGGTGCGGCTCATGGCCGACCAGGACCACGCGCTGGCCATCGAGCCCCGACAGCCAGCCCGCGAGGCTCGCGGGGGAGCGGTGGGGCAGGAGAAAATTAGACTCCACAAGGGGAGCTCCAAGAGCTTTTGCCACGATATCCGCGGTCTCCTTCGCGCGCGCCCAGGGGCTCGTCGCGACGAGGTCCGCGGTCTCGATGAACTTCGCCAGGCCCTTCGCCGCCTCCCGGGCGCGCTTGCGCCCGTCCATCGTGAGCGGGCGCTCGGCGTCCGGCCGCCCGGTGCCGGCCCAGTCCTCGCGCTCGCCGGCGGGTGCATGACGCAGAAAAATGATCTCCATGGGTCGATATGATATCCTAAAACCCGATGAGCCGACTCGAAGATTTCTCGAACCTCCTGTTCCGCAAGCTCGCCATCGACGACCTCCATTTCGTCGAGATCGAGTGCAAGAAGCGCGTCCAGCCCGAGGAAGCGGCCGACCTCCGCGACTGGCTCGGTAACCGCAAAGGCGTCAAGCACCTGAAAAGCGCCTTCTTCTTCGATCAGTTCCTCGACACGCCCTCGTTCGATCTCTTGAAGAAAGGCGCGAGCCTTCGCCTGCGCTACAAGAAGAACGGCACCGCGGTCTATCTTCAGTACAAAGGTCCGGGCTTCACGAAGGACGGGATGCTCTACCGCTCCGAGTTCGCCTCCGAGCGCCTCGACAAGCTCGTGCGCGAGGAGAGCCATCACGACATCGTGAAATTCTCGAATTTCAGCGTGGACGCGATCCTCAAGGACCACGCCAGCGAGGACATGGGCAAGGCGATGCGCCGGCATCTCGGCGCGCGCACCGTGCGCCGCATCACGAGCGGCCCGATCATCGCCCTGTACCAGAAGGAGAAGTACGAGGTGAAGCTGGGCTCGGCGTTCCTCGAGCCGTCCCTTGACCGTGTGTCCGCTTTCTACATCGCCAAGCGCGGCCTGCACGCGCTTTCCACCTTCTGCGAGTTCGAGAACGAGATCAAGGCTGAGGGCGGATCGCTCGAGGACAAGCTCGACCACCTCGACGAGATGCTCGATTTCAACAAGGCCGTCGACAAGAAGTTCAAGCTTCGACGCGAGCCGCTCGATAAGTACCACCGTTGCGCGTCGTTCTTCCTGAAGTAGCCGTGAGGCCCTGCCTCGTGCTGCTTGCGTGCGCCCTGCCCCTGTTGCCGGCCCGCGCATGGGCGCAGGAGGACAAAGCCGCGGCCGTGGAGGAGACGGAGGAGGACGGCTGGCAAACCTTGGAGATCGGCCTGCGCGGCAGCAAAGGACGCGAGGCCAACACCAGCGACTTTGACTGGGGCCCGACGGTCAGCTACGAGATCCTGACTAGCCCCGAGAAGCACCTCAACCGGGTCAAGTACGATCTCGAGATCAGCTACAACGACGCGATGACCGACTACCAGAGCGCCCTGGCGAGCCAGGCGACGCGCGTGCGCACGGCTGAGTTCCGCTACGCAAAGATCCACCTCCTGAAGCTGTACGGCTTCGACTTCAAGAAACGGATCTCGATCGTGCCTTACGTAGCGGGCGGGATCCAGTACGCGAATTCGCGCCAGGACTCGCGCACCTTCGACGAAGGCACCGGCGAGTTCGTCTCCGAAAGCATCCGCTCGAAGTTTTGGTCGCCCACGATCGGTGCAGGCGCCGAGATCGCCCTCAACAAGAGGATATCCCTGGCCCTCGACTACGACCAGAACACCGAAGGCGGCGACCGCCGGGTCACAAGGCTGACCCTCGAGCTGAAGCTCGCCGTCTTCGGCGCCGACTAGCGAAAGAGCTTCCGGGCGTTCGCCATCTCCATCGGGTGCATCTCCGTGTCGCCCGCGGCACGCTTGCTCAGCCAGAGCGTCTTGTCCTTGGAGGCGAACAGCGCGGCGTACTGGGCCTCATTGGGGTTGAACATGAGCTGGACCACGCCCTGCGAGCGGTCCACGGCGAGCACGACCACGTTCTGCATGATCGTCGCGGTCACATCCTCCTTTCTCGTCTTGCCCTTATCGCCCATCTCCGCGGAGAAGCTCACCATGATGTCGATGCGGTCGCCGGGCGCGACGAAGACCAGCTGGTGCGAAGGGAAGGGCAAGGCCATCGCGCGATAGCCGGCCGGGAGCGTCGGAGCGTTGTCGGCGGCGAGGGCGGGGACGGCGGCAAGGACGAGGACGACGGCGAGCGTTCGGATGTTCATGAGGGGCACCTCCGTGCGCCCTCAGCATAGACGAATAACGAGTCGCGACGGTTACGGGAGGCTAAAAAGTCGGTAAAAGATCTCAGGCCGCGGCGACGGTCTTAGTCCTGTCGGCGAGCGCGGTGTCGCGGTAGTCGGAGCGAGCGAGAGCCTCGAAGAACGTCTGAGAGCGCACGAGCGCCGCGCCCTGGCCGGGCATCACGCGTGCGTAGGAGCCGTCGGGCTTGAGCTGCCAGGCCTTTTGATTATCCGTTAGGCCTTTTCCCAGGATCGTGTCGCGGACGTAGCGCTTGAGCTGGAGGTCCTTGACCGGGAAGGCGACCTCGTAGCGCGAGTAGAAGTTGCGCGGCATCCAGTCCGCGCTCGACAGGTACATCTTGCGCGCGCCCCCTGCCCTGAAATAATAAATACGGCTGTGCTCGAGGAAGCGGTCCACCACGCTGACAACGCGGATGTTCTCGGACATGCCCGCGATGCCGGGGCGCAGGCAGCAGATGCCGCGCACGAGGAGCTCGATCTTGACGCCCGCCTTCGACGCGTCGTACAGCGCCTCGACGATCTCCGGGTCCTGAAGCGAGTTCATCTTCGCGATGATGTGACCCTTGCCGCCGTCGCGGACGCACTTCGCCTCCTCGCGGATCAGGCGAAGCATCTCGTCATGAAGGTTGACGGGGGCGACGAGCAGCTCCTTGAGGCCCTCGGGGCGCTTGCCCTTGGCGAGGGCGTCGAAATAGGCGAGCGCCTCGCGGCCGATGCCCTCGTCGGCGGTGAGCAGGCCCAGGTCGGTGTACTGGCGCGCGGTGACGGGATGGTAGTTGCCGGTGCCGAGGTGGGTGTAGGCTCGCTCGACGCCCTCCTCCTCGCGCACGATCGAGGTCACCTTCGAGTGGACCTTGTAGCGGCCGAGGTGGGGGACGACCTTCACGCCGGCACGGCGGAGCTCGTCGGCCCAGCGCAGATTATTGAGCTCGTCGAAACGCGCCTTGATCTCGATGTAGGCCGTGACCTTCTTGCCCGCCGTCGCGGCGGCCTTGAGGGCGCCCATGATCGGGGAGTCGAGGCTCGTGCGGTACAGAGTATGGTAGATGCGCTTGACGCCCGGATCCTTCGCCGCGGCCTCGAGGAACTTCACGACGATGTCGAAGGAATCGTACGGATGGTGGAGCAGGATGTCCTTGCGCCTCACGATCTCGAAGGCGGAGGCGGGCTTGCGGAAAGGCGCGGGAACCTGGGGCTCGATCGGAGGGTAGCGCAGGCCGGGCTTGGGCACGTCAAGGCGGGCGAGCGTGCGCAGATCGAGGGGGAGGTCGAAGCGGTACAGCGCGGACGAGTCGAGGCCGAGCGCCGAAGCGAGGAACAGCGCGCCCTCGGAATACGAGGGGGAGTCCACCTCGAGGCGGACGACCTTGGCGCGCACCCGGCGCTGAACGCCCTCGAGGATCTGGTCCTCGAGGCTCTCCTCATCGTCCGGGCGCCAGCGCAGGTCGGCGTCGCGGATGATCTTGAAAGGGAAGGTCTCGATGACCTCGCGATCGGGGAAGAGGTCCTCGGCGCGGTCCGCGATCCAGCGCTCGACGAGGGCGTAGCGCTTGACGCCGTCCTTCGTGGGAAGCGAGACCATCCGGCCCTCGCGATCCACGATCGTGATCACCGCATACTCGCGCGGGAAGCGCACGAACACGTGAAGGCGTTCGCTGGCGAGCGAGGGCGGGGGCTCGGGGTAACGCCGCACCATGACCTTCAGGTTGGGGAGGCGTTCCTGGACCTCGGAATCCGGTGCGCGCTCTTCGAGGAATTCCGAGAGGATCTCGACGCCCTCGGCACGCAAGGCGGCAAGGATGTCGCGAAGAACCTCGGCCTGGCGCGACTTCTGGCGCAGGGCGTGCTCGCGGATCTGGGCGAGCACCTGGCGCGCCGTCATGCCGTCGAGGAACCGCTTGCTCGCAGAGCGCCGCGCGAGCTTGCTGATCTCGGCGACGCGCGTCATGAAGAACTCGTCCAGGTTCGAGCTGACGATCGTCGCGAAGCGCAGCCGTTCGAAGGCCGGCACGGACGCGTCCGCGGCCTCGGACAGGACGCGGTCGTTGAAGGCGAGCCAGGACAGGTCCCGGTTGAAGAAGCGCTCGGCGGCCTTCAGGCCGACGGCCTGGGGGGCGGTGACGGCGGGAGCCGCGTCGACGCGGAGCGGGACGATTTTGGAACGGGCCATAGAGTGGGACTTCTTGGCCATTTTAGCTCTTATCTGTCTTCCGGAGCCAGCCGGGAGGCGACGGCGAGCTGGATCAGCACCACGACGCCGAGCCCCGCGCCGACGAAGGAGAACGCGGCGAACGCGCCGGCCCCGGCGGCGAAGGCCGCCGCCATGAGGCCCTTGAGGCACACCGACGCCGAGCTGGTCCCGACGCGGGCCACCGAGACGATCCGTCCGCTCAAGCCTGCGGGGACGTGCTCGGCGAGATCCCGCAGCAAAGCGAGCTCCGCGCAGGCGTTGAACAGGCCGAACGCCGTCGCGGCGGCGATCATCGGCCAAAGCGCCCCGGGGATCCAGCCGAGGGCCAAAGCCGTGGTACCGGCGGCGCCGAGCAGGACCCAGCCGCGCGTGGAGAGGCGGCGGCCCGCGCGCGCGTAGATCACCGTGCCGACGACGCCGCCCATACCGAAGGCCGCTCCGATCCAGCCCGCCGACGCGGCGTTATGGAGGATGGCCTTGGCGAAGAAGGCCGACCAGACCTTGCGCAGGGGGAAGAGGTTGAACACCGCCAGGCCCAGAACAGGAAGGAGCAGGCGGCGGTCGGCGGCGACGCGCCGCCAGCCGTCCCAGTCGAGCCAGGAAGGCTTCGCGGCCGCGCGAGCCGCGGGACCGACGCGCTCGGCCGGAACCAAGGTGTAAAGCAAGGCCGCCGCGGCGAAGCCGAAGGGGATCGCGATGTGCGCGGCGAAGCCCTTCTCGGACAGGAGCAGAGCGCCGAGAAGCAGGGGGCCGATGACGGCCGCCAGATCGAAGGCGAACTCGTGGCTCGCGTTGAGGCGGTCGAGCTCGATGCGGTCGCCCTCGGCGAGGCCCATCGGAAGCGCGTGCACGCCGGTATCGACGAAGCCGCGCACGAAGGCGTCGAGCGTGTAGGCTCCCAGCGCCATGGGCAAGGTCAGCACGCCCATGGCCCAGGCCAGGGGGACCAGCGCCAAGGACGCCGCGCGGCCCGCCGTGGCCAGGATGAGGATGCGCCGGCTGCCGAGGCGGTCGGCCGCGCCGCCGCTCGACAAAGTGCCGAGCATGTGGACCGCCGTCTCCGCCGTCGCGACGAACGCGGCCAGCGCCATCGACCCCGAGAGCTCCATGATCAGGAGCGGCTGGATGATGTGCAGGGCGTTGTTGACGATCTGAGAAGCCAGCACGCCGGCGACGAAGCCGGCGAGCGGCGCACGGCGCGGAAGCGGGAGGGGAATCGGAGGAAGGGCGGCTTCGAGCACGGAGCTCATCGGGCCCCCGCCAGCTGAGGCTCGTCCCAGATCTTCTTTTCCACATAGACGCGCCGCGCCGGGACCGAGATGAGGATGCGCTCAGGCAGGATGAGGGCCGTCAGAGAGCCACCGTAGACGCAGCCGGTGTCGAGCCCGATGGCGTTGGGACGCACGACCGGCTGGCGCCTCGCCCAGTGGCCGAACACGGCCAAGGTCCTCTCGCGATAAGCCTCGTACCACGGCCGGCCGTCGGGAAGGCGACGGAGATCGGTGAGCCGGGCCGCGGCCTGCCATTCCAAGCCTTCGGCGGGATCAAAGCCCGCGTGGACGACCATGAAGCCAGGCCCGGAGACCGTCAGCGGGAGCTTGTCGATCCAGCGCATCGCGGGCTCGTACGAGTCACCGAGCTGGCGGTAGGTCTCCGCGTCGTGCGCCTTCTCGTTCGACAGCGTGCCCGCGCGCCAGTGCTTCCGAAGACGCAGCTCATGGTTGCCCAGCACGCACTCGAGATTCTTCGTCTTCATCGCCCACTCGATCACGCCCCGGCTGTCGGGGCCCTTCGAGATCAGGTCGCCGACGCTGATGAGCCGGTCGGAGGGCGTCGCCTTCACCGCGCGCAGAAGGTCCTGCAGCTCGAGAAAGCAGCCGTGAACGTCGCCGATGACGATCGTGCGCTGAGTCATGCTCATTCCTCCTCTCCGTCGCCCTGCGGCGTCAGCCCGTCGCGCTTCATCTTGACGAGGTAGCGCGCGTGCGCGTCCACGATCTCATCGCGGATGGTCAGTCCCGCCGCCGCGACCGCGTCGTAATTCGCCTCGAGATGCTCCTCAAGCTCTGCCGGCGTCGCGCCCTGAAGCGAGAGCCGGTGAGCCCGGCCCAGCTGCGTGCCGACGGCGTAGGCGAAGTCTTCCTGAAGGTCCGCGTTCAGCATCTTCTTGAGCTTCGCGTTGAGCGGATCGATCTGGCGCGCGTAGTACTCGACGCCGTCGAGGACAGCGCCGCCGGCGCGCAGCTCCCAGCCCGGCGCGTACAGCTCGGCCGCGGCGCGCATGCGCTCGGCCTCGCCGCCGTAGGGGGACTTGTACCACTCGGTGTCGGGATCGGTGCGCGTGGCCTTGATGTTCAGCAGTATCCGGTCCTGCCCAGACTTCTTATTCTTCGGCGCGAGCACGACGAGGAACAGGCCGCGGAAGCCCATGGAACCCTGACCGCGCCCCGCTTCTTCGATGAAGTAATCGTTAAGGACACCGTCGCCGCGGCCCTCGGCCCAGCTGTCGACGAGCTTGACGATGTCGGCGTCGTCCACCGGAAGCGCGTTGCGACGCATCTCCTTGGCCCATTTCTTGTTCGCCGCGAGATAGGCATTCGTGGTGGTCTCGTCATTCTCGGGCTCGATGTCCTTGAGCTCGCGCACCTCCGAGAAAGGCCGGTCGGGATGGCGGAAGCCGCGCAGGTAGCCTTTCTTCATCTGCTTGAGGACCTCCTTGTCGAGAAGGCCCTTCGCGTCCTTCTTCTGGCGCAGGGACAGCGAGACCATCAGCCTCACGAGGTCCCAGGTGTAGGGGCCGACGCGCGAGCGGTCGAAGTCCACCATCGCCGCGCCCTGGCTGGACTTCGCGTAGTTATCGATGTGCGGCGAGCCGTGCAGCAGCGCGCGCGGCGTGGACATCATGTCCATCAGCTGTGCGAACCGCTCCTGCATCGGCAGAAGCATGTTGCGGAAATAGAAGTGCGCGCCTCGTTTCTCGTTGAGGTAGTTGCGGCGGATATTGTCGGCGTCGCCGGCCGGATCCTTGTCGAAGAGATTCGATTTGGCGTCCGGCTTCTCGGCCTTACGGAACGCGGTCAGCGCTCCGAGCGCGCCGAAGGCCGCCGCCATCGTGTCGGCGCGGATGTCCGCGCGCGGGCGGGAGGAGTCGATCGTCTTGAACCCGAACTCCAGGGACTGCGCGTCGTACTCCGCGGACACGCGCGTCTGGAACAGGTTGAAGTTCTCGAGAGGATCGGCGGACAGCTTGGTGTCGAGACCGGCTTCGTAATATTTGAGGCCGTGCCGCTCCTGGGAGAGACGCACGGCCTCGTGATCGTCGGCGTAGTCCTCGGAGAGGCCGAGGCGGCCCTCGGAGCGGGCGAGCACGCGGCCGATCGCGGTCTCGACGGGAAGCTTGTAATAGAGGACGAGATCGGGCTTGGGCGCGAAGGAGTAGAGCTCGCGCAGCCACTGCGCGTCCATGCCGCGCACGCGGTCGCGCGCCAGCGCGGTGAAGTACCAGCGGTCGGCCAGCACTATCGATCCTTCCTCCAACGCCGGAAGAATGGTCTTGTCCAGCCGGTCGGCGAGATCAGAGGCATGCAGCAAGGAGAACGTCTTCGGAGTCAAGGACTGGTCCTTCTTGGCCTTCTTCACGGCGTCCGAGACCATCTCGGAGGAGTTCCAGGTCGTGACGACGACATTGAGCCCCTTGTCCTGAAGTTCGTCCTTGAGCATCTCCATCTGCGTGGACTTGCCCGAGCCGTCGAGCCCCTCGACGACGATGAGCCGGCCGGGAAGGCCGTGCACGGGGGACAGCCCTGCGACCGCGCCCGCGGCGCCGAGCAAGGCCAGCTTGCGCGCCGTCCACAGCTGCGCGCCGGCGACGGCGATGATGCCTCCGCCGAGGAGCCAGAACGAGGCCGCCGGCGCGAGCGCCGCCGCGAAGGCGAGGCCGGCGAGGAAGCGTACGGAGAGCGAGGTCAGGTTCGCGGTGAAGCGAGCGGCGCCGACCGCGGCACCGGCCTTGCCCTCGGGGGCGCGGGACTGGATAGCGGCGTTCAGGGACAGACGGGCCGCGACGTTCGCCGCGCCGAAGATGAGCACACCGAGCGCGGCGGGGATGAAAGCGCCCGGTAAAAAGGCAACGGCTAGAGCGACCGAACCGACGGCCCCTACCGACAGCCACGTCATGAGGCTCGCGTTGTTCGACAAACGGCCGTACGCCAGCGAACCGATAAGGCCGCCCACTCCGAAAAGCCCCACGAGCCAAGCGGCGGAGGCCGGATTGGCGAGAATGCTTGTCGCGAAGATCGCGGGAAGGAGCCCCTTTAAGGGATACAGCGTGAGCAAGGCCGTCGCGCCCAACGCCCACTTCGTCCAGCCGTCGAACATGGCCTTCGAAGAGGCCGGAGCCGCCGGAAGCTCCGCCACGGACGAAGGCTGGGCCGGAGAACGCTTCGACAGGCCGAGGTAGGCGATCGCCACGCCCGCGAAGACGACAGGCGCGAGCCAAAGAGCGCCCACGGCGGCCGCGCCGCCCGCTCCGGCGATCAAAGCTCCGGCGAGGAAAGGGCCGGCGATGCCGCCGGCCTCGAAGAAGCTCTGATTCTTGGCCAGGATCTTCTTGAGAAGGCCCTCGTCCTTGCCCGCGATCTCGGAGGGCAAGGTGTTGCGCGCGGTGTCGGCGACGCCGCGGGCGAGGGACTCGATCATGTACACGGCCAGGACGGCGGGCAAAGCGAGGCCCGACGCCGCGAGGAGGGGAAGGGCGAGCACGGCCGCGCCGCGCAGGAGCGTCGTTCCGATGAGGACCGGCTTGGAGCCGAGGCGGTCGGTGAGCTTGCCTCCGATGATGGTGCCGGCCGCGTCGAACGCCGAGGACACGGTGGCCGCGAAGGCCGCGGTCGCCGCCGAGCCCGTGATCTGCAGGATCAGCAGAGGCATGGTGACCTGAAGGGCGTTGCTCGCGAGCTGGGCGAGGAAGGTGCCGCCGAGGAAGGGCGCCAGGCGCGGGGCAGGCGTCGAAGGGACGGGCGGCGTCGGACGGTCGGCGGCGGGCGCGGAAGGCCGCAGCGCGGTCCAGAACCGGCTCGGCGACACGGCGGAAACGACGCTTTCAACGAACGACGAGCGGCGCGGAGAGCCGTCGGCGAAATCGGCGCGCGAGCGGTCGAACTCGAGCGCGCCGGGACGGGCCGTGAACTCGGCGGCGGACGCGGCGGCCGTCTTGGCGACGCTCAGCGCGCGAGCCGGCTCGAGCTCGGGCTTCACGGGCGTCGCGGCCGCGGGGATCAAAGGAGCGGCGACGGCGAGCGCCGCAGGCCCGGCGACAGCCGGCGCCATGGGGGCCGGGACGGCGAAAAGCGCGGGAATCGGCGCCGTCACGGGCGAAGCGGTCAAGGAAGGCGCGGATAAGGCCGGGGTCAGGCCGGCGAATGCGGACGGCGAGGCCGAGAGCGCCGGCACCGTGAGGGACATGCGCACGGGTCCGGAGACGCGCACGATCTGCGCGAGGGCCGGAGCGGGGAAGGAATTGATGACCAGGAGGGCGGCGAGCAATCGCATCATGGATTCATGGTAACAACGGGGCCTGCTGAGGGCATATGCGGCGTGTAAAGGGCGTGTGACAATCGCGGATTTTTAGTCCTACTCCGAATTCGGGACCTAAGGCCTATGGGCTATCATGTTTTCGATTCTCTCAACGAGGGAAACGGCATCGCCCCAACGAAATTTTCCCAAACCGGCACTGTCGTTGACGACAGTCGGCCTGTGAACAACGTGAATAGTTTCCCTGCGCGATCGTCCGACATCCGGGCTGCGTGCTCAGGCTCCTAGGCGGGGAGCCCGGGAACGACCCAGGGGTTGATCAGGAACGGGGCTTCGGCCGCGGCGAGCGCTTCCTCGGCGCGCGCGGCGGCCGAGGAGCGCCCCCGGGCGAGCTCCAGCGCGAGGCGGGCGACCGCGAAGGCGGCACGCGGATGGCCGAGCGCCTTGGCCTTGCGGCGCATCTCCGGCAGACGGACCTCGGAGGACAGGAGCTCCTCGATCTTGCCGGTCAGCGCGGCGGGGGAGTTCGCCTTCACCGCCGCGCCGTTCTCGAGCAGATAGTCGGCGTTGCGCACCTCCTGTCCCGGGATCGGGCTGATCAGGGCCATCGGCAGGCCGCAGGCGAGCGCCTCGCTCACCGTCAGGCCGCCGGGCTTGGTGACGAGAAGGTCGGCGACGGCCATGAGGTCGCGCATGCGATCGGTGAAGCCGACGACGCGCACTCGATGGCGACCCGGGGGGCGGATCGAGGCGAGGCGCTTGCGCGCGGACTCGTTACGGCCGCACACGACGACGAGCTCGGTCGGTATGCTCGCCGCGAGCAAGGCGCGAAAGGTCTCTTCGATGGGGCCGAGGCCGTGGCCGCCGGAGGACTGGACGACCACGGGATAGGCGCCCGAAAGGCCGAACGCCTTGCGGACCGCCTCCTTGTCGACCGGCGCCGAGAAGGCGGGCATGACGGGGATCCCGGTCACCTCGATGGCGGAAGCGGGGACACCGTGAGCGCGCAAGGATGCCGCCGCGACCGGGGAGGCGACGCAGTAGCGCTCGGTCGGGTCGTGAACCCAGATGCGGTGGGCGTCGTAATCGGTGACGACGGTGAGCTGGGGCGCCGCCGTGCGGCCGCGCCGGCGGAGCGTCGCGATCAGCTCGGGCGCCAGGAAGTGAGTATGGACGACCACGTCCCAGCCGCCGTTCTCCACGAGCTCGGCGAGCTGGTTGGCGCCCCAGCGCTGAACGGCGCGCCGCAGCCCGTCGCCGAAGCTCTTCCCTTTAGGAGGCTTGTCCGTCATGTCGAAGAGCAGGCCAAACAGGGAGGGGGCTTTCTCGATGAGCTTGAGGTAGCCGTCGCCGTACGCGCGCTTGAACAGGGGGCGGGCCAGGTCGAGTGCGTCCACCATCACCACGTTCGCGTCCGGAGACTCGAGCTTCAGCGCCGCGGCCACGGCTTGCGCGGCGCGCGTGTGGCCCGCGCCGACCGACGCGTGCAGGATCAGTATTTTTTGGCTCAAGCGAGGACCCCCTCGAGACGCTCCCTGCGCACCTCGGCCCAGCGTATGATCGAAAGTTGCCCGGAGAAGTCCTCGGCGAGCGCCGTGCAGCTTTCCACCCAGTCGCCGTCATTGCAGTACAGCACGCCGTCGGTCATGCGGATCTCCGCGTGGTGAATGTGGCCGCAGACGACGCCGTCGAGGCCGCGGCGCTTGGTCTCCGCGATCATCTCGGCCTCATAGCTCGCGATGAACGCGACCGCGTCCTTGACCTTGTGCTTCAGGTAGGCGGATAGCGACCAGTACGGCATGCCGAGCAGACGCCGTCCGCCGTTGAACCAGTGGTTCAGGCGCAGGGCGACGTCATAGGCCCAGACACCGAGAAGCGCGATCGCTTTCGCGTGGCGCACCACGCCGTCGAACTGGTCGCCGTGGACGACGAGCAGGCGCCGGCCGTCGGCGGTCGTGTGCACCGCCTCGAGCGCGAGCTCGACGCCGCCGAAGTGCACGCCTGCGAACTCTCGCAGGCCCTCATCGTGGTTGCCAGGGATGAGGATCACGCGCGTGCCGCGCCGCGCCTTGCGCAAAAGCTTCTGCACGACGTCGTTGTGCAGCTGGTTCCAGAAGTGCCACGAGGACTTCAACCTCCATCCGTCGACGATGTCCCCGACGAGGTACAGCGTCTCGGACTCGTTGTGCTTGAGGAACTCGAGCAGGTACGCGGCCTTGCAGTCGCGCGTGCCGAGGTGAATGTCGGAGATCCAGATCGTCCGCCAGGGCCGGGGCTGGTTCATGGCAGCAGTATAGAGGAACCGTCCGAGCCGGACCATTCAGAGCGCAAGACGAACGCGTCAAATCCGCGTGACGATTTTGTCGTACAATAGTACGATGACGCCCGAGCAGGTCCTCAAAGACGTATTCGGCTACCCGTCCTTCCGCCCCGGTCAAAAGGAGATCATCGAGGCGATCATGGCCGGGCGCGACTGCATAGGCGTGATGCCCACCGGCGCGGGCAAGTCCCTGACCTACCAGATCCCGGCGCGGCTATTGAACGGAGTGGTGCTGGTCGTCAGCCCTTTGATCTCGCTCATGAAGGACCAGGTGGACGCCGCCGTCTCGGTGGGCCTGCGCGCGACCTTCCTGAATTCGAGCATCACGCCGGACGAGCGCCGCGAACGAATCGAGGGACTGCAGCGCGGCGACTATGAGCTCGTGTACGCGGCGCCCGAGGGCCTCGAGGCCGGCGCCGGCGCGGCTCTCTCCAGCACCAAGCTTGCGATGATCGCAGTGGATGAAGCCCACTGCATCAGCCAATGGGGGCACGATTTCAGACCGGCTTACAGGAATCTCAAAGGACTGAAAGCAAGGTATGGAGTACCGGTCTTGGCACTCACGGCCACGGCAACATTACCTGTAACCAACGACATCGTCGAGCAGCTCGCCATGGCCGAGCCTCTCCGTGTCAGAGGTTCGTTTTTTCGTCCCAATCTACACCTGTCCGCATATTTAAAGACCGGCGAGAAAGCGGCGCCGCGACCCGGTACGGTCAACGATACCAAGAATTCTATTTTGCGACTTGTGCAAGGCCGCAAGGGCCAGAGCGGCATCGTCTACTGCTTGTCGCGCCGCTCGGTCGAGTCCATGGCCGAGTTCCTGTCGGGCCGCGGCGTGAAGGCGCTCGCGTATCACGCGGGCATGGACAGCGCGGCACGAGAACACGTGCAGAACGCGTTCAAGCGCGACGACGCCGACGTGATCGTGGCCACGGTCGCCTTCGGCATGGGCATCGACAAGCCCGACGTGCGTTTTGTCATCCACCGCGACATGCCGCGCTCGGTCGAGTCCTATATCCAAGAGGTCGGCCGCGCGGGCCGCGACGGCGCGCCGAGCGACTGCGTCATGTTCTACTCCTGGGCCGACGTGATGAGCTACGAGCGCCTCGTCTCCGACCTCGAGGCCTCGCAAGCCGAATGGCACCGCAACCGCGCCCGCGAGATGTTCCGCACCATCGAGCGCCGGGCCTGCCGCCATCAGACGATGGCCAAGCACCTGGGCGAGGACATGGCCGTGTGCGGCGCATCGTGCGACGCCTGCGCGGGGCTCG
The DNA here is from genome assembly GCA_964537395.1 of uncultured Elusimicrobia bacterium. Classification (GTDB taxonomy): domain Bacteria; phylum Elusimicrobiota; class Elusimicrobia; order UBA1565; family UBA9628; genus GWA2-66-18. Next base: position 42,400 of record CAZIBN010000013.1, on the reverse strand, counting down.
ACCCCGTGGGAGCATCACCCATGGTCGCGACGGCCAAGAAGATGTCGTTCGGCGCGCGCGCGCCGTCGGAGACCGCGTCCACCTCGGCCGGCAACTCCCTGTTCTCCAAGCTCAAGGCCCTGCGCAAAAAGCTCGCCGACGCGCGGCACGTGCCCGCCTACATGGTGTTCAACGACGCGACCTTGATGGCGATGTCCGCCCAGATGCCCAAGAACGAGGAGGAGATGCGCATGGTCTCCGGCGTCGGCCCGAAGAAGTGGGTCGAGTACGGCGAGATCTTCCTCGCCGCTCTTCGCGAGGGTTAGCCCCCGTGCCGTTTACGGCACGCGGACTCGTTCCGGAAACAGTTGCGCTTAGAGTCAGGTGAACTTCGGCGTGCGGCGCTGGCGGATCGCGGCGACGCCTTCGGCGATGTCCGAGCCCTTGAAGGTCACGGCCTGGCCCTTGGCTTCGTGCGCGAGATACGGGGAGAGATCGCCGCCAAGACGCGTCTCGGACTTCAAGATGCGCAGGCTCTCGGACGAGCCGGACGCGACGCGTCCCGCGAGCTCCGCGCAGACGCCGTCGAGCTCGCCGGAAACCGCGGCCGACGCGCAGGCCGCGCCCCAGGACTGCATGTCGTGTCCGGAGAACAAGCGGCCGGTGAAGAGAAGGTCGCGTGCGCGAGCGTCCCCGAAGGCCGCGCGCGCCAACGGCCAGGCGGCCATTCCCGGATTCAGCCCCAGCCGCACGAAATTGAATCCCAGCTTCGCGTCGTCGGCGACGACGCGCAGATCGCACGCAAGTGCCAGACAGAGGCCCGCTCCGACCGCAGTCCCGTGGATCTTGGCGATGGTGACCTGGGGAACGTCCCGGATCGACAGGAAGTCGCCGTAGAAGCGTCTCATGATCCTGGCCAAGGACGCCTTCGGCCGCTTCATGTTTGCCTCGATGAACGCCAGATCTCCGCCCGCCGAGAACGCCGGCCCGGCGGCCTCGAGCACGATCACCTTGGATCTCTCGCGCGACGCGCGCTTCACGGCGGCGGCGAACTCCCGGGCCATGGCCTCGGACATCGCGTTGAAGGCCTGGGGGCGCTCCAGCCTGAGAGTGGTGATGGAGCGCTCGGTGCGAAGGCTTACGAGGTTCATGGCCGATTATACAACTGGTAGAATCAGTCTGTGGGCTTAAAGGACATCGGCAAAAAAATAGAGACCGGCGGCAAGTCCCTGCTGCGCGGCTCCTTGCTCAAGCTCATCCCCAAGCCGCATCCCCAGGCCGGGCCCGTGGACGCCGCGAAGGTCCGCCGCATACTCGCCGTGCGCCACGATGCGCGCCTGGGAAACCTGCTCCTTCTGACGCCCGCTCTGCGACTTATGAAAACCGCTTTTCCGGCGGCGCGGGTCGAGGTCCTTCTCGCTGACCGCTACGGCGACGCCTTGCAATTCAACCCGTGCGTGGACGAGATCCTCACCGCCAAGTCTCTCCCCGGCCTGCGCCTGCGCGGCTACGACCTCGCCTTCGATTTTTCGCCCCAGCATGCGTTTTCGATGTCGAGCGCGGTCTGGACCGCCCTGTCGGGCGCCTCTCGCCGCATCGGCTTCGACCGGGGGGACGCGGGCAAATTCCTCGACGACCTCGTCCCCGTGCCTTCGGGGCAAGCGCACGAGACCGCGAACCTCGCGTCCCTCGTACGCCACGCGGCGCCCGGCGCGGCCTTGCCACTCGATTCCTCGCTGCGAACCGAGTTCCATTTCGGCCCCGGAGAGAAGGAGGCCGGCGCGAAGGCCTGGGCGTCCTGGGGGCTCGACCGCGACAGCGTGGCGCTGTTCCTGGGCGCCCGCGCCGAGAAGCGCCTCGATCCCTCCTGGTTCTTCGATCTCGGCGAGAGGCTCGTCCGCTCCGGCCGCAAGGCGGTGCTGACGGGGGGCCCCGCCGAGCGAAAGCTCCTCGAAGGGCTCACCATTCCGCCCGGGGTGATCGTCGCACCCGAGCTGCCCCTGCGCGCCTTCGCCGCGGCGATCGTGAATGCGCGCGCGGTGCTCACCGCCGACACGGGGCCGATGCACCTCGCGATCGCGCTTGGCGTGCCCACGCTCCAGCTGTTCAGCCACACCGAGCCGTGGCGCTTCGGCTACGCGCTCCCCGAGCACTCGCTCCTGGAAACGCCGGGCCGCCATCCCACGACGGACGAAGCCTGGTCCGCCCTAGCGCTGCTCCTTGATAGGAGCGGGCCCGCTGCCCGTCGTTAGGAGTGTGTCTGCAATTGATAATCACTCGTTCCGGAACGAGTGATTATCATCGAGAATAGATCATGGGAATAAACAGCGGGTCTTCGGCGATCGTCTATTTTTATAGACAGAGTTTCAGCAGAGAGACCATTGGACCGCGCCGCGACTATCCACAAGGATAGTCGCGTTAGAAAGGGCTGAGGCGCTTGATGTGGTCGGCGAGCGCCGCGTGCGCCTCGTCGACGGTCGTCTCGCGGCAGGACTCCCACTCGGCGCACACCGTCCCGCCGTGGCGCGCGCCGCGCGGGCGCCAGACCGCCTGGGTGTAGCCCGCGTAGAAGCCGAAGGTCGGGACGCCGAGGGCGGCCGCGAGATGGGTCGTCCCGGTGATGTTGCAGACGAACAGGTTCATGCGCTTGAGCATGGCCCCGCTGACGCCGAGGCGCGCGGGAGGGAGGATCGGCACCGGGCGCTTGAGCGTCTTGACGATCGCGGCGACCTTATCGTGCTCGCCGGGCCCGCCCATGAAGAACAGCTTCACGCGGGCGTCGTCGAGCAGGCGGTCGGCGAGCGCCGCGAACTTCTCCTCGGGCCAGCGGAAAGAGAAGCGGTCGAAGTTCCCCGGATGGATCACGATCTTGAACGAGCCCGCACCAAAGGAGGGCGGGGGCATCGCGTCTAAAAGCCGATCGGCCTCATCGTGGTCGGCGATCGGCAGGCGCAATTCCGGATCCTGGTCGTAGGGCGCGTCGAGCGCCGCGGCGAGGCGGCCGTAGCGGTCCCACATGTGCTCTCGCTCGCCCGGCGCGGGAAGGATCTCGGTGAACGCGCCCGTGCCCCGGCCTTTATCGAAAGCCAGGCGGCGGGGGGCACGCACCACGCGCGTGATCAAGGTCGACGTCTTGGAATAGGAGGAGTTAAGGTCCACGAGCAGATCGCAGTGCTCGCTCAGGATCTTCCACGCGAACTTGAGGTTCCCGCCGATATCGGCGGGCTTGCCGAGCACGGCCCACTCGTCGATGAACGGGATCAACGGCAGGACCTGGGTGGAGCGCCAGCCGACGATGAGCCGGATGCGCGCCTTCGGATAGCGCCGACGGATCGCGCGCAGGAAGGAGGTCGCGACGATGACGTCGCCGACGCGTCCGATATAAAGGGCGGTGATCCGCTCCACGGGGTGATTATAGCTCTATATGCCCGGGCCTTGTTCCTGAGGCGCGGCGGGCTTATACTGGGGGGGGGAGGGCGCCCCGCCCCTGCTCACGCGCCCATGCCGACGACACGACTTCGCTCTCTCGACGTATATCGCGGCCTCACGGTCGCGGGGATGGTCCTGGTCAACTCACCGGGCAGCGATGAGGTGTTCGCGCCCCTGCGCCACGCCGTCTGGAACGGATGGACGCCGACGGACCTCATCTTCCCGTCCTTCCTGGTCATCATGGGCGTCTCCGCGGCCTTCTCGAACGCCGCACGCGAGGCGCGAGGCGACCCTCCCGCGGAGGCCGCCAGGCGCGCATTCCTGCGCGCCGCCCTGCTGTTCGGCCTGGGCCTGCTCGAGAATGCATTCATCTACTGGGGAACGGCCGGCATACGCTATCCGGGAGTGCTCCAACGCATCGCCCTGTGCTACCTCGGCATCGAAGGCTTCCTATTCCTGCGCCGCCCCAACACCGAGCCGGCCGCGGCTGCGATCCTGCTCCTCGGCTATTGGTTCCTGCTGATGAACATCCCGGTGCCGGGGCACGGCGCAGGCGTCCTGACTCCTGAGGGCAACCTCTCCTACTGGCTCGACCGGCGCCTGTTCCCCGGCCATCTGATGAACGATCGCTGGGGGGACCCGGAAGGCCTTCTCGCCACCTTGCCCGCGCTGGCGACCTCGCTGCTGGGGCTCATCGCCGGGCGGGCGCTGGTGAAGGAGGGGGGGGCGGCGGCGCGACAGCTCGGAGCGTGGGGCCTGGGCCTGGCCGCGCTCGGCGCGCTGTGGAGCCTCGCGCTCCCGCTGAACAAGCACCTGTGGACGAGCTCGTACGCGCTGTTCACGGGAGGCTTCGCTCTCATGGGGCTCGCCGCGTGCCTTGCCGCGATCGAAGGCAGGGCGGCCGCCTGGGCGCGGCCCTTCGAGCCGATGGGACGCCGCGCGCTGGTCGTTTATATCCTCGCGGGCCTCTTCTACGGCATCCAGGAATTCATCCCCGTGACCATGCCCAACGGGGCGCCGGGCGACGCCAAGCTCTGGCTCACCGCGCGCCTGCTTGAGCCGTGGATGACGGGCAAGGCCGCCTCGCTGGCGTACGCGGTCATCTACACGGTCGCGATAGCGACCGTGGCGTCACTCGTAGCGGAGCGCTTCGATCGGCGACAGCAATGACGCCTTGCGCGCCGGCCAGAAGCCGAACACGATGCCGGTGCCGGCCGAGAAGACGAAGGCGAGCACGACCGACTGCGGCGTGACGATCGCCGCCCAGCCCGCGAAATAGGACATCGAGAAGGCGATGGTCATGCCGAGCGCGATGCCGAGCAGGCCGCCGCAGGCGGACATCGCGACGGCCTCGATGAGGAACTGCATGAGCACCGCGCGACGCGTGGCGCCGATGGCCTTGCGCAGGCCGATCTCGCGCGTGCGCTCGGACACGGACACGAGCATGATGTTCATGATGCCGATGCCGCCGACGACGAGGGAGATCGCCGCGACGATGCCGAGCAGCAAGGTGAATATCTTCGAGGTCCCGGCCAGCGCCGCCTGGATCTCGGCCATGTTGCGCAGCGTGAAATCGTCTTCCTTGTAATCGGGCAGACGATGGCGCTTGCGCATCAGCACGCGCACGGCCTCGATCACGCCCTCGGTGTGCTCCGGGCCCGTCGTCTCGATCGCGATCGTGCCGAGGAACTGCCGGCCGAGGACCTTCTTCATCGCGGTCTTCAGGGGGATGAGGATCTTGTCGTCCTGGTCCTGGAAGCCGCTCGAGCCCTTGCGGGCGAGCACGCCGATCACCTTGAACTTGATGTGGTCGACGTTGATCGACCGCCCCACAGGATCCGTCTCGCCGAAGAGGTTCGTGACGACCGTCGGCCCGAGGACGGCCACGCGCTCCATCTGCTCGTTCTCCTCGGCCGTGAAGAAGCGTCCGTAGTAGGCCTGGGCGTTGCGCATGTCGGCGTATTCCGGCTCGGCGCCGGTCACGCTCGTGCTCACGTTCTTGTCTCCGCTCACGGCCTGAACGCTGCCCTGCACCTCGCCCGCGGCGCGGGCGATGCCGGGATGAGCGCGACGGATCGCGGCGACATCATCCATCGAAAGGCGGCTGAAGGCGCCCATGGCCGACCGCGCCCCGCCGCCGCCTCCCATGCGGGGCGACATGGGGAACAGCATCACGAGGTTCGAGCCCAGGCTCGAGAGCTGGGTCTCCACCGACTTCTGCGCGCCCTTGCCGATGGCCAGCATCGCGATGACCGCGGTCACGCCGATCAGGATGCCGAGCATCGACAGCGCGCTGCGCAGCTTGTTGGAGCGGATCGCGCCGAGAGCGGAGCGCACGTGCTCGGTGAACTCATCCCAGCTCAGCTCGCGGGGCGGGGGGATGGAGGCCTGGCTCTCCGGCTGGGCCTCGCGGGCCGCGGCGGACGCGCGGACGCCGCGCTGGTGCGGATTCTTCTCATCAGAAACGACGCGGCCGTCCTTGATCTTGATGATGCGCTTGGCGTAGGCCGCGATGTCCGCCTCATGGGTGACCATCACCAAGGTGATGCCGGAGTCGTTCATCGCGACGAGCCGCCCGAGGATCTCCTCGGCCTGATCCGAGGCGAGGTTGCCGGTCGGCTCGTCGGCGAAGATCAGGCGGGGCTTGTTGACCAAGGCGCGCGCGATGGCCACGCGCTGCTGCTGGCCGCCGGACAGCTGGTTGGGGGCGTGGTCCAGGCGGTCGCCGAGGCCGATCTCGCGCAGGACCTCGGTCGCGCGTTCGGCGCGGCCGGGCTCACCGGTGTACAGCATCGGGAGGCCGACGTTATCGAGCGCGCTGGTGCGCGCCAGAAGGTTGAACATCTGAAAGACGAAGCCGATCGTGCGCGAGCGCAGGGCGGCGCCCTCATCATCGCTCAGCGCGGACACATCAAGCCCGAGGAGCTTGTAGGTCCCCGCGCTCGGCCGGTCGAGCAGGCCGAGGATCTGCATCAAGGTGGATTTCCCGGAGCCCGACGGCCCCATGATCGCGACGAACTCGCCCGCCTCGATCGTCAGGTTCACGCCTTTGAGAACATCAAGACGCCCGTCGCCCACGATATAGGTCTTCGTGACGCCGCGCAGCTCGATGAGAGGAGGCATGCTGGGCTCGCCTACCGGGGGCCCGCGGTCGCCGCCGAGACGCCCCTTTTCGGCTTGGGCGCCGCTCCCGCGTTCGCGCCGCCGCGGCCCATGCCCCGGCCGCCCATGAACGACAAGGGGCTCGACTCGGGCGCCGTTTGCGCCTTGTACTTGCCCGCCGCGACCAGAACCTTGTCGCCGGCGGCGAGGCCTTCCACGATCTCGACCTGCTCGTCGGTCTCGATGCCGGTCTTTACCTCTTTGATCTCGGATTTTCCGTCCGCGCCAGGCGGCAAGGTCACGGTCCTCTTGCCGCCGGGCGCGTCCTTGAGCGCCGCGGCGGGCACGAGCAAGGCGTCCTCCTTGCGCTTGACGAGGAAGCTGACGTTGGCCGTCATCTGAGAGCGGAAGAACGGCGGGACCTTGTCGGGGCGCACCTTCACGCCGTAGGTGATCACGTTGGAGACGTTCTTGCCCTCGTACAGCATGTCGAAGACCTTGCCGGCGATAGGCTGATCAGGATACGAGTCGAGGCGGATGCGGACCTTCTGTCCGATCTTGATCTTTCCGATGTCGGACTCGTCGACCTGCGCGTTGACGATGAGCGTGTCGGCGACGGCAAAAAGGACCTTGCCCGAGTCCACGGCCTGGCCGACGACGACGTCGCGCAGGATCACCTCGCCCGGCAGCGACGCGAAGACGGCGGTGGGCTTGTAGGCGTCCTCCCATTTCTTGACCTGCTCTGGGCCCTGCGCGCGCGCGGCGTCGAGGATCGCGGTGCGGTCGGTCGAGCTCATCCAGGCCACGATCTGGCCGGTCACGACCTTGTCGCCCTCGTCGACGAGGAGCTTCTCGATGCGGCCGCCGACCGGGGGCTTGATCTCGACCCGGTTCTGCGGCGCCACCGAGCCCGTCGCGTCGATCGACTGCTCAATGGCGCCGACGGTCGCTTCGACGGTCTTCGAGCGGCCCTCGCGGCCGCCCTTCGAACCCGCAGATCTATATTTCCAGACGCCGCCGCCGATGGCGGCGAGGACGACGACGGCGATGATGGCGCGCTTCATTTATTCTCCGAGCGCCCTTCCCAGGGCGCGGTGCCAAGCGGTTTCCGCGTCCATGGCGGAGCGTCTCGCCGAAAGGGCCTGCCTTTCGGTGGACACGCGCTCGGACACGATTCCTTCCCAGATCTCAAAGCTCATCAGGCCCGAGCCGTAGCGGATATCGGCCTCGTCGTTGCGCTGCCGGGAGGCCTCGAGCAGCGCGTCCTGCACCTTGACCTGATCCGCCGCGTCGGCGTAATTGGACCAGGCCGTCTCCAGGTCGGACAGCGCGGCCTGCCGGGCGGCCGCGAGATCGGACTGCGTGCGCTCGTAGCCGAGGCGCGAGGCCTTGGTGTTGAGGTAGGCAGCCGCCGGGCCCCCGCCGAACAAAGCGTAGCTCAGCGAGGCGCCGGCGCTCCAGCTGTTGGTCCGGTTCGGGAACTCGGTCGCGCCGCCGCGGCTGCGGCTGTAGCTCGCCGACAAGGTCGGCCAGAACACCGAGTTCGAGGAGTCGAGCGACGCCTTCGACGAGCGCACGGCCGCCTCCGCGATCGTGACGTCGGTGCGCAGAGGGAGCAAAGCGCGGAAATCATCGGGACGCGCGGGCGGGGGAGCCGAGGCGAACGCCCCGGTCGCGACGAAGGACTCGAAGCCCTCGCGCCCGAGCTGGCGCGACATGTCCCGCTGGGCGGTGCGCAGGTCACGCTCCGCCGAGATGATGGCGTATTCCGCCTGCAGCGATTGAGCTTTCCCGCGGAGCATGTTGCCCTTCGACTCACGCCCCGCCTCATAACGGAGATTCACAAGCTCCGAGTTATGGCGGCGGATGACGATGATCACGCGCGCGGTATCCAGCGCGGTTTGCGCGAAGAGAAGGGAGGAAAAGGTCTGCCTCAGCGTCGAGCGCAGATTGGCCGAGGCCGCGCGCAGGGAAGCCTCCGCCGAATTCAGGGCGGCCGACGCGGACCGGATCGACGCGGCCTGGCTCACGCTGAACAAGGTGAGCCCCGCCGAGGCGCTCGCCGAGTACGAGGGCTGACGGGAGGAGTTCGACTCGGACACCGAGTTCGACAGCGTCAGGGACGGCATGAAGCCGTTGAACGACGAATAGTAAGAGGTCCGGCTCGCGTCGACGCTGAGCCGCGACGACGCCAAGGCCGGGTTCACGCGCGCCGCCTCGGCCACGCTGGCTTCCCAGGTCAGCGAACCTGAGTCGGAGGCGCGGACGGCGCCCGCAAGAAGCAGGAGGACGAGGGCGGAAAAGCTAGCGCGCATCGGGCGGGCTCGGCTCCTTCATCCGCTTTTCCCAGCGTACGCGCAATTCGTCGCGTTTAAGCTTCTGGGCGTCATCGAGCAGAGGGGAGATGTCCTTGTCGATGTCGGCGCGCAGGGACGCCATGGCGGCCTGCTCGTCGCGGCGGATGGCCTGGAACGCCGGGCGCTTCGACTCGAGGATCGTACGGATCGCCGCGGTCTGGTCGTCGCGGAGCTTCAGTTCGCGCCGGAGCATTTTCAATACACGCTCCGGACGGGGCCCCGCGCGGTGCATCCGCCTTTCGGCCGCACGCTCGCAGCGCGATCCGATCCAGACGCCGATCAGCAAGCCGCCCAAAACGGCGGGCAGGACGATACGCCAGGCGCGGGTCAAGGCAGCACCTCAGACAGGTCCGCATCGACCGACACCACCTCGACGCCGAGCGGGGCGTCCGCGTCGGGACGGGGCAAGAAGATCGTGAGCAGCAGGCCGGCCAGGGCCAGGCCGAAGGCAGGTGCCAGGAAGCGCGCCGCGAACCTCTCCCAGGGGGAAACGGACTCCGCCTCGACGCGCGCCATCACGCGGGCGACGAAGGACTCGGTCGAGCGGGGATCGGCGGCGGCGGGCGCCGCGAAGAGAGCGGCTGCGAGCCGGCGAAGGCGAAAGACCTCGTCCTTGCAAACGGAGCAGGCATCGATGTGCCGTGACGCCTCCGCGCTCGCGGCGGCGTCGAGCTCGTCATCGAGCCATTCGCTCAGCAGTTCATGGGTCTGTTCGTGTGTCATATCGCGTCTCCCTGATTAGACGATATCCGAGCCCGAAAAGTGTCGCGCCATCTCAAGGAGCTCGGCGCGGGCTCGCTTCAGCCGCGCCTTGACCGAATCGAGCGAGCAGGACATGGTCTTCGCGATCTCCTCATAGCTCATGCCCTCGACCTCGCGCAAGGTCAGCGCGAGGCGCTGGTCCGGGTTGAGGCGAGACAGAAGGCGGCCGACGACGTCGCGGTCCTCGAGCGTCTTCGCCGAGGACGGCTCGGCCAGCGCACGGCCGAGGATGGCCGCATCGGCCTCGAGGAGCGCGTCGAGCGACTCCGAGCGGCGACGGCCCGCGGCGCGCAGAAGATCGAGGCAGTGATTGACCGCGATGCGATGCAGCCAGGTCCCAAAGGACGCCTCTCCTAAAAACCGGCCCAACGACCGGTGAGCCTTGAGAAAAGTCTCCTGAGCCGCATCCTCGGTCTCCGCCTCGTTGCGCAGGCTCGCCGCGCACAGCGCCCGCACGCGCGGCGCGTGCCGCCGGACGAGTTCGGCGAACGAGGCATCGTCGCCGCCCGCCGCGAGGCGAGCAAGCTCCACATCGGTCGGCGCGGAGAGAGGCATCACCAAGTTATCCCCAGCGCTTCCAACGTTGGAAGTATTGGGGATAACTCAACGCCCAGTTCGCGCCGCATCAGGAGAGCGCGTCGACCTTCTCGTTCTCAAGGCGCTCGGCCTCGCGCACCGCGCGCACGACGGCCGCGGAGTTCTGCGCGGACTTGCCGCTCTCGAGCCGGACAAGCAGGCTGTAGGCGGCGGGCACGACGAACAGGGTCAGCAAGGTCGACACCGACACGCCGCCGATCAGGGACAGCGCCATCGGCACCGTCGTCTCCGAGCCCGCGCCGCGAGACAACGCGGTCGGGATCGCCGCCGCGATCGTCGCGATCGAGGTCATCAGGATGGGGCGCAGGCGAACCGGGCACGCGTCGAGCAGAGCGGCCCGGGGCGGCTGCCCCTCGCTGCGGCGCTGGTTGGTGAAGTCCACCAGCAGGATCGAGTTCTTCTTCACAAGGCCCATGAGGAGGAGCAGGCCGATCATCGAGTTGATGTTCAGGCTCCGGTTGAAGATGAGCAAGGTCAGGAACGCGCCCGAGAGGCTGAAGGGCAGGGCGAGCAGGACCGTGAAGGGATGGATGAAGCTGTTGAACTGCGCGCCGAGCACCATGTAGGCGACGAGTATGCCCAGGACGAGGGCGACCATCAGGCTCTGGAAGGATTCCTTGAAGGTCTGAGACGAACCGGACAAAACGACATGGTAGCCGTCGGGCAGAACCTCCTTGGCGAGGGTTTCCACATCGGCGAGCACCTGCGACTGAGATTTCCCCGGGGCGACGTTGGCGAAGATGCCGACGGAGCGCTCGCGGTCCTTGCGCGTGATCGCCAGCAAGGTCGGCTTCTCCTCGATGTTGACGACCTCGGAGAGGCGGATCATCTCGCCGCGCTGGTTGCGGACATACAGCTTCTTGATCGCCTCGGCGTCGAGGCGGTCGCCGGTCTCGGCGCGCACGCGGATGTCATATCGGCGGCCATTGTCGGTGAACAGGCCGGAGCGCACGCCGCCGATCATCGCGTTGATGGTCGTGCCGATGGACTGGATGGAGACGGCGCGAGCATAAGCCTTCTCACGGTTGGGATAGACGCGGATCTCGGGGAGACCGGTCTTATAGTCGGTATCAACGTCCACGACCGAGCCGGACTTTTCGAGCCGGCGCTTCAGCTCAAGCGAAGAGCTGACGAGCTTGTCCCAGTTCGGACCGCGCACGGTGAACTCGATCGGGAAGCCCCGCGAGGACGAGAAGCCTCCCTGGGACAGGTCCATGATGAACGCCTTCATGGAGGGGATCTTATTGAGATCCTTGCGCGCCTCGGCCATGAGGTCGCCCTGCGTGACGGACGAGCCGTCGGCCTTCTTGGGGCGCTCTCCGAGCGGCTTCATCGTGAGGAACATCATACCCGCGTTGACCTCGCCGCCGCCGAAGCCGCCGACGGCGGCATAGTAGCGATGGATGGCCGGATTTTTCAGCAGCCACGCCTCGACTTCCTTGAACTTGTTGTCGGTGAACTCCATGGACGAGCCGACCGGGGTCTCCAGGCGCATCATGAACATCGACTGGTCCTGGGCCGGAACGAACTCCTTGCGCAGGAACTTGACGCTGACCATCGAGCCGGCGAAGAAGACGGCCGCGCCCGCGATCACGGTCCAACGATGATCCAGGGTCCAGGTCAGGCCGCGCCGGTAGGACTCGGCCAGCCGCACGAAGGTCTTGTCCACGAAGCGGATGACGAAGTTCCCGTGAGCGCCCGTCTCGAGGAACTGGGAGCACCGCATCGGCGCGAGCGTCAGAGCCTCGAGCAAGGAGAAGCTCACGGCCGCCGAGATCGTCACGCCGAACTGGAAGAAGAACTTGCCGATGATGCCCTTCATGAACACCACGGGCAGGAAGATCGCAAGGATGGCGATCGTCGCGGCCATCGCGGCGAAGGAGATCTCACGCGCGCCGAACACGGCGCCGTCGAGGCGAGTCTTGCCCATCTCCACGTGCCGCACGATGTTCTCGAGGACCATGATGGCGTCGTCGACGACGATGCCGATGGACAGGGTCAGGCCGAGCAAGGTGAAGGAGTTCAGCGTGAAGCCGAGGAAGTAGGTCACGATGAAGGTCCCCAGCACCGACGTCGGAATCGCTAATAACACGTTTATGGTAGAAGACCAGGAGCCGAGGAACACCCAGCACACCAACGACGTCAGCACCGCCGCCAGCAGGAGATGGTGCGTCAGCTCGGAGACGGACTGCTTGATGAACTGCGTCGCGTCAAAGTTGAGGCCGAGCTTCATGCCCTTGGGCAGGGCGGGCTCGACTTCCTTCATCTTCTTCTTCACGAGGTCGGCGATCGCGACGGCGTTCGCGCCGCGCTGCTTGCGGATGCCGATGCCGACGGCACGAGCTCCGTTCACGCGGGAAATGCGCCGCTGGTCGGCGAGGCCGTCCTCGATGCGCGCCACGCGCTTCAGCGGGATCGGGACGTGGATCGGCTGGCCGCCGCGCTGGGTGATCAGGAGCTCGCCGAACTTCGTCGGATCGGAGAACTCTCCGAGCGTGCGCACGTTGAACTCTCGCGTCGCGGTCTCGATCTGGCCGGCGGGGATCTCGGCGTGCTCGCGGCGGATTGCGGCGAGAACATCCTCGACGGTGATCTGCTCGGCGCGCATCTTTTCGGCGTCCAGCCACACCCGCAGGCTGCGCGAGATCAGTCCGCCGAGGAAGATATCGCCCACGCCCGGCACGGTCTGGAACTTGTTCTTGAGCACGTCCTGAGCGTACACCATCAGGTCCTTGACCGGGACGTCGCCGGACAGGGCGAGCCACATGATCGGCTGGTCCTCAGGATTGAACTTGGTGACGATGGGGGGGTCGATGTCGCGGGGCAGGCGCTGCTGCGCCTGCGCGATCTTCGTCTGGATCTCCTGCAGCGCGAAGTCCACGGGCCGGTCGAGCTCGAGCTCGACGGTGATGGAGGCCGAGCCGAGCTTGGAGGATGAGGATATCTGCTTGACGCCCTGAACGCTCGTGACCGCGTCCTCGAGCACGTCCACGACCTCGGCCTCCATGATCTCCGGCGCCGCGCCGTCCCAGGTCACCGCGATGTTGACCACGGGGAAGTCCACGTCCGGCATCTGGGAGACGCCCATGCGGCTGTAGCCCACCCAGCCGAAGATCATGAGGAAGAACATCAGCATCCAGGCGAAGACGGGATTCTTGATCGAGAGATCTGAGATCGTCACAGGGATCCTCCGGGAACGCCCGCGGCGACTTCAAGCTGCACGCGGGACCAATATGCGTCTATGCGCGCCGCGTTCTGTTGCAGACGCGTCTGCTGAAGAGCGTTGAGGCTTCCAAGAACCTCGAGGTTGGTCACCTGGCCGAGCCGATAGTCGTCGCTCTGGGCCTTCGCGTTGGCCTCGGCCAGCCGCGCGGCGTTGTCGAGCGCGGCCACGACGGCGACGGAGGACAGGAGCCGTTGATGCGCCGAGCGGGCTTCGAGCTCGGCCAGGCGGACGCCCTCGGACAGCGACGCGCGCCGGGCGCGCAGGCGCGCCTCCTGCTGCCGGGTCTGGGAGCCGATCTCGCCGCCGCCATACAGGGGAAGCGAGCCCGTGATGGTCGCGTCCCATTTCACCTCGGACGTGAAGCTCGGCGGGCGCTGAAAGTAGTAATTGGCGTCGAGAGCGATGACGGGCCAGCGCGCGCGCGAGGCCACCTTGATCGAAAGCTCCGCCGCGGTCGCGTCCGCGCGCCGGGACTCCACGTCGGCGCGCACGCGCGCCTTCGCCAGAGCCGCCTCAAGCGCGGGGAGAGGTGCGGCCTCGGGCACGGGCACAGGGGCAAGGCTCTCGTCGAGGCCGGTCAGAAAGGAAAGCTTGAACTGAGCCACCTGCTCGGCCGCGCGAGAGCTCTCGAGCTGAGCGAGGTTCTGCGCGAGCTGAGACTCCGCGGCGAGCATCTCGCTGGCGCGGGCGCGCCCGACCTTGCGGAACTCCTTAAGATCTTCCACGCGCTTCTGCGTGATGGAAACCAGGGCGCCGCGAATTCGGATGTCATCCTGCGCGGCGAGGAGGTCGAGGTAGGCACGCGCGGTGTCCCGGTACAGGAGCTGCTTGGCGCGCTCGAGAGAAAGCTCCGCCGCGCGTCCCAGATCCTTCGACGCGCGGTACGCAAGAAACTCGCGCAGGCCGGTGAACAGCGGCTGGTGGAGGGCCACCCAGCCCTGCTCGCGATTGCGCTGGATGAACTGGTTTGGCGGGCCGGGGGGGACGTCCTGAAGCGTCTCGGAGCCCATCAAGCTGACATGCGGCAGCACGTGCGAGAAGATCTCGTCGGTCTTGGCCAACGTTTCCTCGTAGGTCGCGCCGGAGATCGCGATCTCCTCGCTGCGCGCCAACGCGAGCCTGTACGCCTCGGCCAGGCTGAGGGGACGTCCGGGGGCAGGCGAGGTCGAGACCGACTGGGCCGCCGCCGAAAGGGGGAGAAGGAGGGCCGCTATCAGGAGTAATATCTTGCTCATAGCACGACTCCGCTGCCGCTGAGAAAAAACGAGACGACCTTCTCGGCTTCCTTTTCGAGCGGCTTGTCATGCTTCTCGATGATCTTGCGCATCGTCGCCGTGCGGCACAGGCCGAAGAAGGCTCCGACCGCGAAGCCCATATCCGGCGCGGACTTGCCGCCGTCTGTGGACGCCGCGACGAGGATCACGCGAAGATGCGCGTGATTGGCGCGAAGCTTTTCCATCAGCTTGTCGCAGGACTTATCGCCGCAGCCGGGGAAGCGTCCCGTGCTGAACTGGGCCATGAAGTCGCGGCTGTGGTCGAAATGATTCAGGACGACCTTGGCGGCCGCGACCAGCAGCTCCCGGCCCGTGAGGCCGGTCTTGGGGAGAGCCTCGAGCTCGAGGCCCAGGCCATCCACGAGGTCGGCGAACACGGCGGCGAACATCTCCTCCTTGTCCTTGAAGTGGAGGAACAGGGTGCCCTTGGCCACGCCGGCCTCATGCGCGATGTCGTCGAGCACGATGTCCTGGAAGCCGCGCTTGATGAGCATGCGCCTCGCGGCGGCGAGGATCAGGCGCTTCTTCGAATCGGGGTCACGAACGACGGTTTTGACGGTAGCCATGGCTGGGGAATCCTTACATTAATGACTGACTGGTTAGTCATTATATTAGCATGAAGCCGCGGGATTGTCCAGCGCGAGCATCTAGCGCCCGGCGCGGAGCAGGACGAGCGCGAGGAGCGCGGGCAGGGCCTGCACGAGGAAGATGCTCCGGCTCGCCGTCGCGCCTCCGACGAGGCCCGCGACGATGACGCAGGCAAGGAAGAAGGTCTTGATCGACAGCGCCGCGGCGGGCGCGGAGAGCAGGCCCCAGACGAGCCCCGCCGCCAGGAAGCCGTTGTACACGCCCTGGTTTATGGCGAAGACCGAGGACGCCTCCGCGGCCGCCGGCGTCAGCTTGAAGATCCTTAGGCCAAGGGGCGTCTTGAAAAGAAAGGACTCCAGCACGAAGAACGCGACGTGCTCGAGCGCGACCAAGCCGATCAGCAGAGTAGACGGCGTCATTCCGGGAGCTTCTCCGCTTCCTGCGTCTTCTTGACCGCGGCGTCGGCCTTGTCCTTGGCCTCCTGCGCGCGCTTCACGTCCGTCTGCAACCCGCTGACGTATTTCTCGGCCCTATTCGGCTCGGCCGGGGCCTCGGCGGCCGGCTTCGCGGGCTTGCAGGCGGCGGCGAGCGCGACGATCAGCAGCGCGATCTTCATACGGCCTTCTCCAGCAACCGGGCTTCGAGCTCGCGGACCTTGACGAGCAGCTCGGGCAGCTTCGTCAGCGCGGAATTAATACGGTGCATCTCCTTGGCCGGACGAGCGGGCGTGCCGAAGTACGCCTGCTTGGGCTCGGTGTCCTGCGCGACGGCCGAGGCGCCCATCACGATCGTGCCCGCCGCCAGGCGCAGGTGATCCTTGACGATCACGTTGCCCGACAGCATGACCCCGTCCTCGAGGACGACGGAGCCGCCGACCGCGGTGTTGCCGACGATGTAGATGAAGCGCCCGACGCGGCAGTTGTGGCCGATGTGGACCTGATCGTCGGTCTTGGTGTGCTGACCGATGGTCGTGCTCTCGATCGTCGCTCTGTCGATGGTGTTCGAGGCGCCGATCTCGACGTCATCGGCGATGATGACGTTGCCGATATGGGGGATCTTATGACGCTCGCCGGGGCGGTCGTAGAAGCCGAAGCCGTCGGCGCCGATCGCCGTCGCGCTATGCACGATGCAACGCTTGCCGATCACGCAGTCGTAGCCGACCACGACGTTCGATCGGATCACGGTGTCCTCGCCGATCCGGGCTCGCGGTTCGATCACCGCGCCCGGCCAGATCACGGCGCGGGGGCCGATCTCCGCACCCTCCATGACGACGGCGCCGGGCAGGACGCTCGCGCTCGGATCGACCCTGGCGCCGGGATGCACGAGCGGCTCCTTCGAGACGCCCGGCGCGAACTTGGGCTTGCGGTCGAAATGTCCGAGAAGCTTGATGAGGGCGAGGCGGGCGTCGCCGGAGATGACGACGGCGCGGAGGAACTGGGGCGCCAGCTCGGCGGTGGTCAGAACGATCCCGTTGTTCGCGGCGAGAGGGTGTCGCTTCAAGACCGACTTCGATTCGATGAAGTACACGAAGCCGTCCTCGAGAGCCTGCTCGGGGGACAGCCGCTCGATGTCGCGCAAGCCCTTGATCTCAAGACCGGGCTCGCCCTTGATCTCTCCGCCCAGCAGGCGGCCCAATTCTTCAAGCTTGATAATGCCTCCGTGCGAGCCCCTAGTATGCCAAAAAGCCGGCTTCGTTTTGGTATCCTCGCTCCATGAGAAAACTCCTGCTGGGCCTGTTCGTCGCGACGCTCACCGCCTCCGCGCGCGCGAACCCGATGCTCGACAAGTGCCTGCCATTCGCCCCGCCGGTATGCGGGCTCACCGACAAGTCGGCTCAGGATGAATTCCTCTCCTGCTTCGAGGCCGTAAAGCTCGACTGGGCGAAGGCCGGCCCCGCGGCGTGCGCCGAGGAACTGGCCCACGCGCGCGTGCACAACGCGTGCAATCCCGCCGACATCCCCAAGCTGTGCGCCGGGATCAAGCCCGGCGAGAACCGCACGATGAACTGCCTGCGCGAGAACACCAAGAAGCTCGGGAAGGAGTGCCGCAAGGCCCTCAGGGCTTACGACTTGATCGGGGCTCCGAGCTTAGATGACGGCCTCAAGAAGAAGGGTCGCAGGGGGAACCATTCCGGCGTCGGCGCCACTCGCTGCTGATCGCGGACGCGGATCTAGAACGGAAGCTCGCGGCCGATGCCGCGCGCACGGGCCTTCTCGTAGATGCGGATCGCGGTGGCCATGTCCTCGAGCGCAAGCCCGAGGTTGATGCTGGCCGTGCGCTGATTTTTTCCGGTCCGTCCGCGCCGGCGCCCCGCGGCGAGCTCGCCCAGGTCGGCGTAAGGCGCGGGGGTCTTTTTAAAATAGCCGGTCTTCCGGTAATACTGGAACTGCGCCTTGTCGTCGGTCGCGATCAGGTCGAACTGGCGCAGAGCTGCGGGCTTCCAGTAGCTGTCGAAGTCGACGGGGCTGGCGAAGGCGCCCGGAGACACCCACCCGGCCTCGATGACGGGATCCGGCTTTTTGAGGATGGGCCCGCTCGTCACGATGAGGTCCATGCCCCGCACCGCGTCCCCAGGCTTGTCCACCGCCGTGATGTCCAGGCCAAGCAGACCGCCCATCTCTTCGGCGTAGCGCGCCGCCAGCCCCGGACGGATGTCGTAGGCCATCACCTTCTGGATCTTGAACAGGCAGGCCAGCGCCTCGAGATTGCTGCGCCCCTGCACGCCGCAGGCGAGTATGCCCGCCGACGCGCTGTCC
The DNA here is from genome assembly GCA_964537395.1 of uncultured Elusimicrobia bacterium. Lineage (GTDB taxonomy): Bacteria > Elusimicrobiota > Elusimicrobia > UBA1565 > UBA9628 > GWA2-66-18. The sequence goes on along the minus strand of CAZIBN010000013.1, from coordinate 24,330 downwards.
GGCCGCGCCAGATACTTGGCGGCGACGGCCGTGGCCGCCCCGGTGCGCTGGGCTGTGATCCAGGTGCAGTCCATCACGCACAACGGGATACCGGTGGCCGGGTCGTTCAAGATCATCAGCCCGTTGATGTAGGGCAGGCCACGCTTCTGGTTCTGCGGGTAGCCCGACACCCACTTGATGCCCGCCGACTTCATCGCCGGGATGTAGGCCGGCATGGCGTGTATGAACGCGTCGGGGCGGGGATGGATCCCCGGCTTGGGCGGCATCTCCACGAGCCCTCGGCCCTTGAGCTTGAACATCTGCTCGAGCGCCGAAATGATGGAGCGCATCGGCAAGCCCACGCGCGACACATCCCGCCGCGACAAATAAAGGAGCCCTCGTTTCATGTCAGCCAACCCCGCCGCCTTGCTTCCAGAACACCGGCTTGACACGCATCCCGGCGATGAATGATCTGAATGATTTTGACCACCGGCGGCTCGATGCGATATGTGATCCGGTAATCACCGCCCCGCAGGCTCCAGTAGGACTGCAGATTCCCGCTCAAAGGCTTCCCGTAATCCTCGGGTGCTCGCGTCAATCTCGTCTCGATCGCCCTGCGGATACGGGCCCGGATATCGCGATTCAGCGGCGGCAGATCGTCGGATGGCATGGCGGGATGATAGACGACTTTGAACACGCGCTACCTCCAGACTTCGCCGTGGGATAGCCAGCGGCGGCTCTTGGATGACTTGATGCGCTTATCGGCCAGGGCCGACAAACCCAAGTCCTCGATGTCCTCGCATCCTTCCCGAATCAAGTCGCGCGCCGCCATGGACAACGTCGTGCCGTTGGCTTTGGAGATGGACTTGACCTTCGCGTAGAGGCCCGGTTCGAGGGTCACGATGAGACGGGGATTCTTCGTGGGCATTCTCTAAGTGTATCTGAAGTGACTCACCTCGTCAAGAGCGCAGGACTGACGAGCATCGGCTGGATATATCATGTGCCGATCAAAACAATGGTACGCGCCGGCCATAGCCCGATGGGTCCACTTGGAACTATCCTCTGAATCGAAGCCACAAGGAGGATGTATGACTATCGATTCGAGGCGTGTGTTCAGGCGTTGCTGCGTGAGCATCGGATTGCTCGTCGCGACGATGATGGTCGGACTAGGTGGGTACGCCCGCGCCGAGTCGGCGTCGAATAAGGCCAAGTCGGCCGTCGCCGAATGGCCGGAAGCCTCGCGGCTCACGGCTCTTGCGATGATCGAAAGACACGGACATCCCGACCGCATCGACGATAACTCGCTCACTTGGATCGGCATCTATCACGGGAAGAGGACGGTCGTCCATAGCTCGGATTCGGGCGAGGGGATCGTCGAGCAGGTGGCCATCTATCCTATCCCCGCCGAGAAAGTCGATGCGGTGACGGCGTTCGACAAACGCATCAACGTGGACCGGGCCAGCGGGGAGTTATCCGCGCGCGCGGACGATGTCAGGACGGACTTCCTCCTATTGAACCTCGCTCATGAAGTCGCGAGCGGCTTCAAGGACACGGCCGAGGCGCAGGCGTTCCGTGACAAGCAGCTGCAGCTGGCGGAAGCGGGGAAGTCCTCCCGCTATCGCTCTGTCCTCATCTTCGAGCAGCAGCTGTCGACACTTCCCACTCCCTTCGTCCTGCCTGCCGGCGTGAACCCGCCTCAACTAAATTCTGTACAGCCCTAACCGCTCTGGATACCGCGCGCAGGAAACGGGGGGCGACGAGCTGCACTCGAGATAAAAACGCGACCGCATCAGCGGAAAAACGCTGATGCAGTCGCGAAACGAGAGTTGGGGTGATCGAGGGGACTTGAACCCCCGGCCTCAGCGTTCACAGCGCTGCGCTCTAACCAGCTGAGCTACGACCACCACTGGATGTGATTATACCACTTTTTCATCCGAATCCGGCCTAGGCCCTTGGGCCCAGAGAGGCCCAGGCCCCACGCCCCATGTGAGCCTATGTGGAGACCGCTATACTTTAGACATGAAGAGAAACCTGACGAAGACGAGCTGGACCGTCCTCACCATCGCGTTGGCCGCTCTTCTGTGCACCCCTCCGGCGAACGCCTCCAAGAACAAAAAAGCCTTGAAATCAAAGGCTAATCCCGAGTCCCAGCGCCTGATGTCCGCCGGCCTGGCGAACCTCGAGAACGGAGAAACCTCCGCCGCGATCTCGACCTTCAACAAGGCCGTGCGCAAGGAAGGCACCGTTTCCACCTACTTCCTGCTGGGCTGGGCGCACTACCAGCGCGGCTTCAAGCTCGGCTCGACCGAGGCCGCCGACCGCGACGACGCCCAGTCCGCGATCGACGCCTACGCGATGGCCCTGAGCCTCGATTCGTCGCTGAAGGAGCTGCCCGACGCCTCCCGCCTGTACTTCTCGATGGCCCTGTGCTACGAGGCCGTGCAGTCCTACGACAAGGCGCTGGACGCCTACAAGATGGCCTTTCGCGCCGCCCCGACCAAGGCCCTGATTCCGATGAACGCCGCCCGCCTGCGCCTCAAGATGGGAGACACCGCCAAGGCCGTCGCGAACATCGACATCGCCATGGCCAAGGCCATGAAGAGCGGCCAGGGCAAGACCTTGCGTGACGCCGTGCGCCGCGACCCCGCTTTCGCGCCGCTGATCGCCAACGTCTCCTCCCGCAAGGCCCTCGGCATCGGCTCTGACGAGGACGGCACGATGGTCGCCGACCTCGGCATCCGCGGCGAGGAGATGCGCGACGCCGTCCGCGACACCGCCCCGAAGCCCGTCGCCCCGGCCCAGGACGCCGAGGTGCTCGAGAAGATCTCCCAGGGCAACATCGAGTTCAAGTTCCGCCGCTACATCTCGGCCGTCTCCGCCTACAACGAGGCCCTGTCGCTCGACCAGGAGCGCATGACCCTCGGCGCGCCGCAGACCGCCCAGGTGTACGAGAAGATCGGGATGGCCTACAACAAGCTCGGCCAGTCCGAGGTCGCCATCCGCTCCCTTCAGAAGGCCCTGCAGCAGAACCCGATGAACCCGTCGGCGCACTACCAGATCGCCCTGGCCTACGCGATGTCCGGCAAGACCGCCGTCGCGCTGAAGGCGCTGGGCGAGTCCTTCAAGTCCTGCGCCGGCCCCAGCGACCTGCGCCGCTTCGTGATGCAGGCCAAGACCGACACCGAGCTCGAAGCGGTGCGCGATCTCCCGGCCTTCCGCTCCACCGTCGCCCAGTACTCCGACCGCGTCGCCCTGCGCTGACCTTTAAGTACCCCAAAGGCCCTCCTTTAAAGGAGGGCCTTTGATTTCCGCCTCTCGCTCTTAAGTTGCTATAATGACTCGTGCCTTATTCGAAGCGCGACGCGCCCAATTGCGACTGGTGTCCCCATAAGAAGACCTGCTTCTACGATCTCCTCGGAACGAAGGAGTCGAAAAAGGCCTGGCGCGAGATCCGCCTCGCCAATCCCTTCAAGCGCGGCGAAGTGATCTTCCACGAAGGCGCCATGCCCCAGGGCGTCTATGTCGTCTGCACCGGCAAGGTGAAGGTCTACAAATCAAGCCGCACCGGCCAGCAGCTCACTACGCGCGTCGAATCTCCCGGCGACCTCCTGGGCCATATCACTTTGCTCGCCGACGAGGGCCAGTACACCGCCACCGGAGAAGCGCTGGAGCCCAGCGTCGTCTCGATGATCGATAAGACCACCTTCAACAATTTCCTGTCGAAGTACCCGCCCGCCGCGCACGCGCTGATGTCGGCGCTCGCCAAGGACGTGCGCCGCGGCGAGAACAAGGCCCGCGACATCGCCTTCAAGCCTGCGCGCGGCCGCCTGGCCGACACCTTGATCCGCATGATGGTCGTCAAGAAGCCCTACCCCATCGTCGCCGGCATCAAGCGCCGCGACCTCGCCGAGATGGCGGGGCTCACGATCGAGACCACGGTGCGCTTGCTCAAGGACTTCGAGGAGCGCGACGTTCTGCGCAAGAAGGAAAAGGATCTCCTGATCCTCAGCGAAGAGCGCCTGCGCGCCCTCGCAGGATCCGCGTCGTAGACGCGGATCCCCCGGGCCTATCGGCCCGCGGTTCGTTAGGTCCTCGACCCAATGCCTCTAGGACCTTTGACCTAGATCAATTGATGGGCATCAAGTCCGCAGGTTGACCACTCTCATCGGCAGATTACAAGGATGAGCGTATACTGTCTACATGATCAACTTCATCCTTCTCTCGCTCTCGCTCCTTCCGACCCCCGCGACTCAGACGGCTCAGTTCCGCCCGTGCGTGTGGCCCAATGTCTGCAAGACCGTCTCGGCCCCCGAGGCCGTCGCCCAGTTCCGGCCCTGCGTGTGGCCCAACGTCTGCAAGACCGATGCCGCCGCGCCGATCCTCGAGATCGCCCCGGTCATCGAAGTCGCCCAGTTCACCACCTGCGTGTTCCCGCGCAAGTGCGACAAGAACTCCTAAAGCTTTAAAGCCGACCTCGAACCGGCGCCGTACGAAGACCCCGACCCCTCGGGGTCTTCTTCTTTTTATGTTCGCCCGGTTGCGGGACCATTAATGACGGGCATCAAACGGGCGCATTGACCGTTCTCCTATGCGGATTTTCGCGGGCGCGCTACACTGGGTCCATGATAAACCTACTCCTTCTGACGCTCTCGCTCGCGAACACCGCGCCGGTCCAGACGGCCCAGTTCCGACCGTGCGTATGGCCCAACACCTGCAAGACGGCCGAGGCCCCGGTCATCGCGCAATTCACGACCTGCGTCTGGCCCAAAACTTGCGGAAAGAAGAAAGCCGCACTGAGCCTGATCGCTCTGTAAGCCGACCTCGAACCGGCGCCGCACGAGAGCCTCCGACCCCTCGGAGGCTCTCTTCTTTGAGCGAGATCAAGTGATGCCGATCAAGTTCCGGCCTTGACCCGCGTCCTCGGACGCAGCGCCGCGAAGCGATATCCTGTGATTAAGATTTTAAGGAGGACTTAACATGATCACTTTGATTCTCGCGACGTTCCTGACGGCGACCCCGGCCCCCGAGGCCGTCGCCCAGTTCCGGCCGTGCGTGTGGCCCAACACCTGCAAGACGGCCGCCGCCCCGCTCATCGCCGAGTACGAGACCTGCGTGTGGCCGAAGCGCTGCGCCGCGGCCGCGGTCGTCGCGACCGGCCCGATCACGACGTGCGTCTGGCCGAACAAGTGCGGCTAAGCTGACGCCCCGCGCCCGCGAAAGAGCCCCGTCCCGAGGGACGGGGCTTTTTCATTTGCTAGTCTCCCTGCCATGATCGCCCGCCTCGTCCGCCGCAGCAGGCTGGAGAAAGCCCTGCTCTCCGTGTTCCTGGGCCTGGCCGTATGGGGATTCTTCATCGAGCCCTGCTTCTTCCTCGTCGAGCACCACGCCGAGGTCCGCCCGCGCGGCTGGCCCCAGGAGCTCGACGGCCTCAAGATCGCGCTCATCTCAGACATCCATGCGGGCTCGCCGTACGTCGGGAAGACCCGCATCAAGCAGCTGGTGCTCCGCGTCAACGCGGCGAAGCCCGACATGGTCGTGCTCCTGGGCGACTACGTCATACAGACCGTCGCCGGCGGGCGCTTCATGCCGCCCGAGACGCTCGCCGCCCTGCTTAAGGACCTCAAGGCCCCGCTCGGCGTGTACGCGGTGCTCGGCAACCACGACTGGTGGCTCGACGGCGCGCGCGTGCGCCGGGCCTTCGCCGCCGAAGGCATCGTGGTCCTCGAGAACGAGGCCGTCCGCCTGACGCGGGGGGGGCGGGCGTTCCGCGTGCTCGGCCTTGCGGATCATATCGAGCGCAAGCCCGACCCGGGCCCGGCGCTCGCCGGCGTTCCGGACGCGGAGCCGGTGATCGCCCTGATCCACGAGCCCGACTACTTCCCAGAGATACCCAAGAGGATCGCGCTGACCTTGGCCGGCCACACCCACGGCGGCCAGGTGCGACTGCCGTTCATCGGCAGCCCGATCGTGCCGTCGGACTTCGGCCAGCGCTACGCGCGCGGACTGATAAAGGAGGGGGAGAAGCAGCTGTTCGTCACGACCGGCGTGGGAACGAGCATCATTCCCGTCCGCTTCGGCGTCCCGCCCGAGTACGTCATACTGACTCTGCGGCCCTAGGTGTTGAAGAGGCGGTCGCCGGCGTCGCCGAGGCCCGGGACGATGTAGCCCTTCGAGTTCAGCACGGCGTCCACCACGGCGGTGTACACCGGGACGTCGGGATGGTCCTTATGAATGCGGGCCACGCCGCGCTTCGAGGAGAGCAGGGTCAGCAGGGCGATGTTCTTGGCGCCCGCGGCCCGCAGGATGCGGATCGCCTCCGAGGCGGAGCCGCCGGTCGCGAGCATCGGATCGCACAGCACGACGAAGTGCTCCGAGATCTTCTTGGGCAGGCGGACGTAGTATTGGACGGGCTCCAGGGTCTTCTCATCCCGGTACAGGCCGATGTGTCCGATGGAAGCCTTCGGGGCGAGCTCGAGCAGGCCCGGCGTCATGCCAAGCCCGGCGCGCAGGACCGCGACGAAGGTGAGCGGCTGATCGAGGATGACGGCATGCGCGGACTGCAGCGGAGTGCGGACCGTCGTCTTGCGCGTGCGCACGCCCTTAAGCACCTCGCAGCCGATCAGCATGGCCACCTCGGCCATCAGGCGGCGGAAGTCCTCGGGCTTGGTGGCCTTGTCGCGCAGGCGCGCGAGCTTGTCCTGAACAAGGGGATGATCGCTGACGAACAGTTTCGGCATAATGCCTCCTAATGGTGTCAGGCTTATAGTTACGTCAATTTCTCATCAATAAAGTAATTGACGAAACTATAAGCCTGACACCCATCACTTGATGATCTCGAGGACGACGGGTTTGGGACGGACGGCCTTCGCGGAAATGACGAGCGCTTCGCGGTACTCGCGCTCGCCCAGATCGAGCCGGGTTCTGTCGGCGGCGTGGAGGATCGCGACGGGCTCGCCCTTGGCGACGCGGTCGCCGACCTTCTTGAGCAGCTCGAGGCCGGCTCCGTAGTCGAGCTCCTGCTCCTTGAACGCCCGGCCCGCGCCGAGCATGACGGCGGCATGGCCGACCTTGCGCGCGTCGAGAGCGGAGACGAACCCGGATCTCGCGGCCCGCACCGTGCGGGACAGCTTCGCCTTCGGCAGGAGGGAGATGTCGTCGATCACATCGATGTTCCCGCCCTGCGCCTTCACGCAATCGCGGAACAGCCGATAGCCTGAGCCGTCCTTGATCTTCGTGCGCATGAGCGCCGCGCCCGCCTCGGGCGTCTTCGAGAGGCCCGCGAGCTTGAGCATCCAGCCGCCGAGCGCCAGCAGGCACTCGAGGTAATCCGAGGCGGTCTCGTCGCCGCGGAGGATCTCGACGGCCTGGCGCACCTCGAGCGCGTTTCCGACGAAGCGGCCGAGAGGCTGCTCCATCGCGGTGAGCACGGCGACGGTCGGCATGCCGAGCCCGTTCGAGGTCTTGACCAAGGCCCGGGCGAGCTCGCGCGCGCTCTTCTTGTCGCGGAAGATCGCGCCGGAGCCGACCTTCACGTCGAGCACGAGCGCGTCGAGCTCCTCGGCCACCTTCTTGGACAGGATGGAGCCCACGATCAGCGGCCGCGCCGGCACCGTGGCGGTCGCGTCGCGCAGGGCGTAGAGCGTGCGGTCCGCGGGCGCCAAAGCGCCCGTCTGGCCGAAAAGGCAGAAGCCGAGGTCGCGCACCTGCGCGCGGATCTCAGGAAGCTCGAGGCGGACCCGGAAGCCCTCGATGGACTCGAGCTTGTCGAGCGTGCCGCCGGTGTGGCCAAGGCCGCGCCCCGACATCATCGGGACCGCGAGGCCGCAGGCCGCGGCGAGGGGGGCGAGCGCCAGGGACACGCCGTCGCCGACGCCGCCGGTGGAGTGCTTGTCGGCCTTCGGGCGCTTGATCGCGCCCAGGCCGAGGGTCTCGCCGGAGTCGGCCATCGCGCGCGTGAGCAGCACGGTTTCCTTCTCGTCCATCCCGCGGCACAGCACGGCCATGAGCCAGGCGGACAGCTGATAATCAGGCACGAGGCCTTTCGCAGCACCCCGGGCGACGAACGCGAGCTCGCCGGGCGTGTGCCGGCCCCCGTCGCGCTTCTTGGCGATGATGTCGAGGAACAGCATACGGCTACACGACCTTGATCAGGTCGGAGAGAACGCCGCGAAGATCGTCGGACACGCGGGCGCCGAGCGCCAGCACGTCGCCGTGGTTCTGGATCGCTCCGGGAAGGCCCGCGGCCATGTTGGAAGTCCAGACCAGGGCGGCGGTGGTCAGGCCCATCTGCCGCGCGGGCACGACTTCGGGCACGACAGACATGCCGACCACGTCGCCGCCGAGCGCGCGGAAGGCTCGGATCTCGGCCGGCGTCTCATAAGAAGGTCCGCCGACGGCGACATACACGCCCTGATGCACGTTGACCTTGCGCTTGCGGCACGCAGCGAGAATGACCTTGCTCAGGCGCAGGTCGTACGCCTGGGTCATGTCCGGAAACATCGTCCCGAACTCCTCTTCATGAAACGCGCGCAACGGATTGCGGCCCATCAGGTTGATGTGGTCGGTGATGACGGTGAAGTGGCCCGGCTTGACCTTCTCGCGCATCGAGCCGACGGCGGCGGTCACGATCATCGTCTTGAGGCCCATGTACTCGAGCGCGCGGATGGGAAGGGCGATGTCTTCCATCGCATGGCCTTCATAATAATGGAAGCGGCCCTGCATGACGGCGACCGAGCGTCCGGCCGAGCGACCCAATATGAGCTTCCCCTCGTGGCCCGGGACCGTGGTGCGCGGGAATCCGGGGATGTCGCGATAGGGGATGATCAAAGTCTTCTCGAGGGGGGGGACGGCCATCGCCAGGCCGGAGCCGAGCACGAAGCCGATCTCGGGCGTGAATCCGGGAGCCCGCTTCTTGATGAACGCCGCCGCCTTGCGGATCGCGCCGATATAGAGATTAACTTTCATAGGTGCGATTCTATCACAACCATACGACCGGGTTTTGGTAGAATTTTGTCATGCCCACCGCGACCACCGCCCCGACGGACCTGAAGTCACTCACGAAGCAGATGCGCGTCGACATCATCCGCATGATCGAGGCGGCCGGCAACGGACATCCCGGCGGCTCGCTCTCCATCATCGACATACTTGCTGTGCTGTACTGGAAGTTCCTGAAGCACGACCCGAAGAAGCCCGACTGGGAAGGCCGGGACCGCTTCATCCTCTCGAAGGGCCATGCCTGCCCGGCGCTCTATTCCGTGATGGCGCATCGCGGCTACTTCCCGGCCGCGGACCTGATGACTTTGCGCAAGCTCGGCTCGCCCCTGCAGGGCCACCCCGACCGCCTGCGCCTGCCCGGCATCGAATTCTCGACGGGCTCGCTCGGCCAAGGCCTCTCCGTCGGCGTCGGCATGGCGATCGCCGCCAAGACCGACAAGAAGGACTGGAAGACCGTCGTCGTCCTCGGCGACGGCGAGATGCAGGAAGGCCAGTGCTGGGAGGCCTTCATGTCCGCTCCCAAGTTCAAGCTCGACAACCTCATCGCGATCGTGGACTTCAACAACGGCCAGATCGACGGCCCGGTCAACGAGGTCATGAATGTCGAGCCTCTCGCCGACAAGCTCAAGACCTTCAACTGGGAAGTGCAGGCGATCGACGGCCACGATCTCGATGCCGTCGAGAAGGCTCTCGCAAAGGCGTGGGCCGCGAAAGACGGCAAGCCTCAGTGCATCGTCGCGAAAACGATCAAGGGCAAGGGCGTCTCCTTCATGGAGAACAACATCGCCTGGCACGGGAACGCCCCCAAGAAGGAAGACGCGGACAAGGCCGTCAAGGAGATCGAGAATGGCCGCTAAAGCGACGCGCGAATCCTTCGGCGAGACGATCCTCGAGATCGCCGAGACCAACCCCAACCTCGTCGTCCTGGATGCCGACCTCTCCAAGTCCACGATGACCCAGCCGTTCATGAAGAAGTACCCGGCCCGCCACTTCGAGATGGGCATCGCCGAGCAGAACATGATCGGCGTCGCCGCGGGCTTAGCGCTCTCCGGCAAGATCCCGGTGCTGACCTCCTTCGCCTGCTTCCTGATCGGCCGCGTCGAGTCCATCCGCGTCTCGGCCGCGTACAACCAGACCAACATGAAGCTCGTCGGCACGCACGCCGGCATCGGCATCGGCGAGGACGGAACCTCGCAGATGGGCCTTGAGGACGTGGCCGCGATGCGCGCGCTCCCGCACATGACCATTCTTCAACCCGCCGACCATACCGAGACCCAGCAGGCCGTGCGCTGGATGATCGAGCACAAGGGGCCCGTCTATATCCGCCTCACGCGCCAAAAGATGCCCGACGTCCACGGCGCCGACTACAAGTGGCAGCCCAACAAGATCGACGTGATCTTCGAGCCCGCCAAGAAGCCGGCGAAGTACCAGGCGACCATCATCGCCTCGGGCGGCCCCGTGCCGCACGCCGTTGAAGCCGCCAAGCTCCTCGAAGCCAAGGGCTTCGCGGTGCGCGTCGCCAACGCGTCCACGCTCCTGCCATTCGACGGCGAGACCGTCGCCAAGCTCGCGGCCGACTCCCAGCGCATCATCACCGTCGAGGACCACAACGTCCACGGCGGCCTCGGTTCCGCGGTGTGCGAGGCCATCGCCGAGCGCGGAATCTCCTGCCCGGTCGTCCGCCTCGGCCTGCGCTCCTTCGGCGAGTCCGCCACGCCCGAGGAGCTCTACGAGAAGTACGGCTTCACCGCCCCGAGCATCGCCGAGGCCTGCCTCAAGAACCCGGCGTAAAGGGACGCGTTCTCGGAATTATCCCCAGCACTTCCAACGTTGGAAACGCTGGGGATAACTTTCAGGTAACGGAAAGCGTCACAAGCTCGAGCGGAAGGATTTTCCTAACGCAGCGAGAACCGCCTCGGCCGCGCGCACGCCGCGATCGTTGGCTTCCTCGAAGATCGAGAAGCCCGACAGGTCGGAGTGGGCGAAATGGATCGCGCCGATAGGCTTGGCCGCGTCTAGGCGCTCCTGGCTCCAGACGAAGCCGGGCTTGGGCAGTATCATGGCGTGGCCCCACACCCAGCCGTCGAGCCGGGTTACCCGCTTGCGAAGCCCGGGAAGAGCGCGCTCGAGGTCGGTCAGGCAGATGTCTCGCCATTCGGCGAGGCTCCTTTTGTAGGCGGCCGCGCGCTGGGCGTCGGGATTCCCGGTGAGCGGGTGGTAATATGTCCACACCGACCGCCGCCGGTCCAGGGAAAAGCTCTGATGCGTCGCGTTCACGTAGCCGAGGCCCTCGCCGGAGTAGAGCACGTTATCCCACGCGGGGGACGCGCCGACGCCGGCCGGCGGATTCTCGACGGTGAGGTTCGCGATGAACCACGGCGCATAGGTGAAACCTGAAGGAGCTTTGCTGTCGCGAAGCGGCTTGACGATGCGGCGCGCGACGAAGCGGGGGGCGCAGACGATCGCGCGCTTCGCGAGGATGCGCCGGGTGCCGCCCGACGCGGCGTCGTAGTAGTCGACGCGCACGCCGTCGCCATCCGGGGCGACCTCGTAGGCCAGGGCCCCGGTGCGCACGCGCGAGCCAAGGGACTCGGCGAGCTTGCGCGTGAGGAACCCAGTGCCCTCAGGCCAGACCAGGAACGCGTCGTCGTCGCCCTCGCCGCGCGCCGCGTAATAATGAAGCCCCGCCCAGGCCGAGACCTCCGGGAGCGTCCCGCCGAAGTCGTCGCGGCAGCCGTACTCGACGTACCACCGCAGCCCCGGTGAGCGATAGCCGTTCTGATCGAGCCAGGCGGCCATCGAGAGGCGGTCGAGCGCGAGGAGCTCGGGATCGCGAGAGCTGTTCTCCATCGGGATCGCGAAGGCCGGCCGCCCGTCCCGGCCGACGCGGCGGCGCAGCGCCGCGATCTGCGCATGGAACCGGTCGCGCTCGGCCAGATCCGCCGCCGTGGCGCCGAGCCGGGGGTAAAGCCCGTCCTGCCAGCGGCCATGGATATAGAGCCGCTCCTCGGGGGCGTGGCACAGAAGGGACTCGTCGTACACGGGCTTGCCGCCTTTCTCTCCGGTGATCACCTTCAGCTCGCGCAACAGCTCGCGTACCGCGCGCGCGTGGGGCCCCGGAACGGGCAGGTAATGCGCGCCCCACGGGTAACGGCTGACCTCGTTCTCGCCCCAGGCCGCGTTGCCGCCCGCCTGCGTCTCGAGGTCGAGAAGAACGAACCCGTCATAGCCCGAACGCCGGAGCTTCCACCCCGCCGACAGGCCGGCCACGCCGCCTCCGACGATCACGACCGGCACGCGCTCGATCTTCTCCGGAGCCGCAAAGCCGCCAAGGCTTAGCTTATGCCCCAGAGCATGGTTCGGCCCGAGCATTTCGCCGGGGATCTGCTGCTCGCCCCGGCAGGACGCGAGGAACGCGGTGGCCACGGCCCCGCCGATGAACTCCCGGCGAGTCAGCACGATGGAAGAATGGTGTCAGGCCTACCGGTAGTTACAGTATTCATGGGGTTTCAAATCTGAATACTGTAACTACCGGTAGGCCTGACACCATATCCTGGATCAGCCGCCGTGGCTGATGCGGGCCCATTCGCGCTCGTAATGCTGGACGAGGACCTGGGTGTCGAGGCGGTTGGGGACGGAGGGGACGCGGGACATGTCGCCGGGGAAGTCGAACATGCCGCGCGCGATCTCGGGCGTCAGGTAGCGCAGGCCGGGGGGGAACTTGACGGGCACCCGGTAAGGCGCCGTCGCGCCGATGACGAAGCCCCACTCGCCGAACGACGGCACGTAGGCGTGATAAGGGCGCGTCGCGAAGCCGGCGGCCTCCATCGTCGCGACCACGGTCCAGAAGGTCTGGCGCGCGAACAAGGGGGAGGTGGACTGCACCGTGATGATCCCGCCCGGCGCGAGCCTGCGGCTCAGCAGGCGATAGAAGGCGGTCGTATAGAGCTTGCCGACGGCGTAGTTGGACGGATCGGGGAAGTCCACGATCACGACGTCGAAGCTGCGATCATTCTTCTCAAGCCAGCGATAAGCGTCGGCGTTGACCACCTCGGTGCGCGGATCGGAGAGCGCGTGGGCGTTGAGCGCGGAGAGCGCGGCGTGCGTGGTGAAGAGCTTGGTCATCACCGGGTCCAGATCGACCAGGATCACTCGCTCCACGCGCTTGTCGCGCAGAACCTCGCGCGCGGCCAGGCCGTCGCCGCCGCCGAGTATCAGCACGCTTCGCGGAGCGCGATGCGCCGAAAGCGCAGGATGCACGAGCGCCTCGTGGTAGCGGTACTCATCCATCGTGCTGAACTGCAGGTTGCCGTTGAGGAACAGGCGCCAGTCCTCCTTCCAGCGGGTCAGCACGATCTTCTGGTAGGGGGAGGACTTGCTGAAGATCACCTCGTCGGCGTACATGTCGCCCTCGGCGCGCGAAGCGATCTCTCCCGAGAAAACGAGGCCGACGGTCAGCGCGACGGCGGCCGCGGCGCAGGCCGCGCCCAGGCCCGTGCGGCGCGGGATCGCGTCGCGCAGCAGATGCAAGGTCGCCGCGGCGACGCCGACGTTGAGCAAGCCGAAGAACAGCGCCGTGTTCAGCAGGCCCAGCTTCGGCACGAGCAGCAGCGGGAACAGGACCGAGGCGAACAGCGCGCCGATGTAGTCCATCGTCAGGACCTGCGACACCAGATCCTTGAAGTCCAGGCGGTCCTTCATGATGCGCATCATCAGCGGGATCTCGAGGCCGACGAGCGTCCCCACGACGAACACGACGAGGTACAGCAGAACGCGGAAGCTCGCCGCGTGGGCGAAGGCCAGGAACAGGAAGGTCGACGAGAAGCCGCCCACGACGCCGACCAGGATCTCGACCTGAACGAACCGAGCCGCCAGCCCCTTGCCCACGAAGCGCGACAGCCACGAGCCCACGCCCATCGCGAACAGGTACGCGCCGATGACGGTCGAGAACTGCAGGACCGTGTCGCCGAGCAGATAGCTCGCCAGCGAGCCCGCCACGAGCTCATAAATGAGCCCGCAGGTCGCGACCATGAAGACGGAAGCGTACAGCGCGATGTTCACGGCTTCAGCCGAGCATGGAGGCCGCGATGATCATGCCCATCGCGATCGAGAGCCCGGCCATGACGGTCGCGAGCGCGCGGTTCTGCTTGACCACGATCTCCTGCCACAGGTCGTAAGGCGTGAGCTTGTCGAAGATCACGAACCAGCCGAAGAAGACCGCCGCGCCCAGCGCCGAATAGATCAGCGCGCCGGCGAGGTGCTGCACGTCCAGGATGCTCTTCATCACTTTCCTCCGTAGTATCGATGGTAGCCGGAATAATGCGCACGATAGGAGCCGGGATTGTCGCGGACGGATTTCGGCACGCCGGTCAGCCGTTCGACGGGCGTCATCCACCACCCCGTCCACAGCGCCCAGGTGGTTGAGACGGCGATGGCGAGCGCATACCAGCGATACCAGCGGCTCATTCGTCGTCCTCCTCATCGTCCGAGGATGTGCGCGGGTGGTCGCTTTCCATCCAGCGCGTGTTCTCGAACGAGCTATGGCGCATCCCGGCCCACACCGCGGGCAGGAGAAGCATCCCGAGCGCGATCAGCGGCAGGCGCGCGAGCGGCACGTCGCGCTTCACGGCGACGCGGAAGTTCAGCTGGGGCGCGTCGGTCTCGGGCTCGACGCGCAGATAATAGCGCCCCGCCGGAACGCTCGGCACATAGAAGGTCTCGTAGGGGCTGCCCTCGCTCCAGGACTCGCCGTCGTCCACGCCGCTGTAATAAGAGAGCTCGCGGCCGAAGTCGAGAGCCTGATCGGTGTCGGCGTCGATCAGGGTCATGCTCACGTACGCCCATTGCTGCGCGAGGTTCGTTTCGAGGCGGACCGCCAGGTTCGAGGTGCGCCCGCTCACCTCGAAGACCTCGCTGACGCGCGAGCGCTCGGCGTCCGAGACCGAGACCGCGAAGCTCCCTTGATAGACCATGCGCCCTGATGCGGTCGCCGCGAAGAACGCATAGACGCCGACGCAGACGGACGCCGCGAGCCAGAAGATCTTCCAAACCGCCGGGATCTCCCCGGACCAGGGATTGGGCTGGGCCGCGGCGACGCCGATCTTGACCGGCGGGGCGCCGGGCATGGCGAACGCGGCCCAGACCTCCTCGGGCTCCAGATATTCGCCCGCGCTCCAGACGGATTCCGTTGAGGTGACCTCCTGGGATAAAAGATAGGGGGGGGCGATGAAATCGCGCATGCGCGCGGAGTCGCCGATCTTGGCGATCCACGGGAACTCGCCGAGCACGGAGGTCGTCACGGGCACGCTGGTCTGGAAGTGCTGATACAGCCGCCCATCCAGGGTGACGGTGGGGGCCCGCTCCTCATCCGGATTTTTTGCACCCGACATCTCCGGCGGGATCACGGACTTTTTAGGCTCGTCGTCGGTCGTCTTCTTTTTGGGCGCGCCCTGATTCGACGGCATCACGGCAACGGCGGGAGCCGCCGCCACCTCATCCTCGTCGTCGTCCTTGCGTTTGCCCGCGATGTTCTCGACGCCGGACAGCTTGCGCAAGATCATGATCTCGCCGGCGTCGAACCACAAGACGGCGCAGGCCAGGCATCGGTCCACCTCGAGCTTGCCGTCGTACGCCGTCGCGGTCTCCATCGGCCGGCGGCAGCGCGGACAGTCGAGCCGGGCCGGCTTCGCGCCGATCAGCTTCAACGGCACCGCGACGTCGTCCTCCTCGTACAGCACGCCGAAGCAGGCCGTGCAGTTGCGCACGACGACGCCGTCGGCGATGTGCACCGCCTCGAGCGGGGCCTTGCACTTCGGGCAGTCCATGGGCTCAGCCACGGGAGCTTTCCTCCGGCTTGGTCTCCACCGTCTTCATCAGGAGCCAGTGCCCGTTGGATTCGACCATCCAGCGATAGCCTTTATACGGGTTCCACAGCAGGTACTCATCCCACGAGTAGATCACGCCCGAGTAGCGCACGGCGCGGCGCTGGAGGCCGACGACCTCGAGGAGATCGCCGCGCACGGTACCGCGCGTCCCGAGCGGAAGTTTGGGCGGATCGCCCAACTTCGCTCTATACTTCGCCAGCACCTGATGGCGCGGGTCGCGCGCATCGAGCACGGCGCCGCAATGCGGGCAGGCGAGGCTCTCGCTGACGCCTTCGGCGCGCAAGGTCAGCGGGCCGCCGCAGGCGGTGCAGTCGAAGCGCGCGCTCATGACCAGCCCTCGATGAGCTTGAGGTTGGTGAAGTGAAGCGCATCGAAATCCTGGTATTCTCCTATAAAAATCGACGGTGGGTCGTCTGAGTAGTCGATGGTGCCGAAGGCGCCGTTCTCGCCGATCAGATCGGCCGTCTTCACGTCCTCGCCGAGCGGTGGCTTAAAGGGCAGCTCACCCTCGGCCGCCAGGTACTTGGCCTCGATGACTTCGAGGACCTGAAAAATCTTACCCTTGATCTCCACCTTCGCCAGGACCTTCAGGTCGCCGAACGCGGGGGCGGCGGCCTCGGTCTTGAAGCTCACGGCATAGGCGCCCTGCGCCTCGCCGAGCCAGCCCTGGCGCCCGTCCGCGAACATCAGGGACCACTCGTTCCAAAAGCCGTGAGGCGTTTTAAGCTGCATCCGGCCGACGGCCTCGAAGGCGGCGCCCCGGTAGGTCCCGCCCGTGCCGACCTGAAGCGGCGAGCCGTCGGGCTGGAGCTGAGCGGACTCGCCGAGCTTCTCGAGGTCGAGGTCCTTGCGCAGCGCGAGGCTCCGGCAAAAAGGGCAGACGGCGTAGAGGCTGATCGAGGTGCGGAAGGGAACCATCGCACCGCAGGCGGGGCACTTGCGCTCGATCATGGGGTCTTTGAGATTATCGCGCTTGTCCCCGGCCCGGTCAAGCCGAGAATTCGCTCGCGCAGGCCGGGGTTGCTGCCGTCGAAGCGCCACAGCCAGGCGTCGAGCAGGTAATGGGTCGCCTGCGGCAGGGCGAGCAGGGGGATCAGGAGCGCGGCGAACGCGCCGGCCGGCGCCCAATCAAGCGCCGCGCCGAAATACAGCCTCGCGTGCTCCTTCCATACGAGAACATCCCAAACGCCTTCTTCGATATATCCGACGCCGACGAGCAGGCCGACGAAAAGAAAAAGATAAATCGGCTTGTGCCAGGTCTCGCGCCAGCTTCCGTCCTTCCAGGCGCGGCGGCCGTACAGCCAGACCAGCGCGTAATAAGGAACGCCGTGCGAAACGATGTTCGTGATCGTGAACGCGAAGTCCGAATTCGTCGCGACGATGCCGACATACCACGCGACCGCGGTGGACGCGATCACCGCGACCTTGCCGGGATGGACCTCGAGCCCGAGCTTTCGCCGGGCGATCTGGCGTCCGAGGAAGGCACCCAGGATCGCGGCGTACAGCCACCCGGCCCAGGGCCCCGCCACTCGATTCAGATTCATGAAGTCGCCCTGTACGAACCACCAGAAGCGCCGCGCCGGGTCGGAGTGCCAGTACACGAGAGGATAGAGCATGGTCGCGTAGATCGTCGCGGCCTCCAAGCGCTCCTCCCAGAGGTCCTTCTTTCCTTCAAGATGAGCGTAGGCCCGCATGAAGCCGTACTGCTGGCGCACGAAGTGATAGACGGCGAGATAGGCGAGCGCGCGCCAGAACGTCAGCGCGGACATCCGGTACAGCAAGGCCCCGCCGAGCCAGCAGGCGAGCGGCAGAAAGACATACAGCGCGCGCCGGCGGGGGAACTCGACCGGATCGAGGTAGGTCCGGTACAAGGTCGCGTACACGTGTCCCACGTCGATGAAGACGACGAACACGAGCCAGCCCCAGGCCGGGGTCTCGGCGGCGCGTAGCGCGGGGATGAGCAGCACGGCGAGCGCGGCGATAAGAGGCGGCCCGGCGAACCAGCCGAGATCGAAGGCGGGGGAGTGCAGCCATCTCCGCGTCTGATTCACGGCGGCATTATACTGGATGTGCCGATAAAGGCACACGAACTCGTCCCGGAAACAGTTCACGCGCCGAACTCGGCACGAGACGACGTTAATGAGCTGAGCCTTGCGCCCCGGGCCGGGGCAGGCTATCCTTCGAGGACATGTCCTGGCGTGAGCAGATCGAGCCCGACTGGTTCCACGAGGCGCCGTTCTACCTCGCGGCGCTCATCGCCCACGGAGCCCTGCTGAGCGTAAACCCCGTCATCAACTGGGGCGGCGTGATCGCCCCCATCAAGGCGATCCCGATCGAGTTCGTCGCCGAGATACCGCTGCCACCCGTCGCACCGCCGGCGCTGCCGCCCGAACTGAAACTGGGCGGCGACGGGTCCAATACACCGCCGAAGCACGGGCCGGGGAAATTCGAAGCGGAGAAGGTGAAGCGGGGCGCGATCGATCCGCCGCCCAAGCCCAAGCCGAGCCCCAAGCCCGCGGCGGTCAAATCGAAGGTGAACAAGCCCGGCACGACCGTGCGCAAGACGAAGGCCGCGGCGAAGCCCCGGCCGCGGGCCAGGCCCGTCGTGGACGCGCAGGCCGTGAAGTTCGCGAGCGAGGCGCAGGCGGAGTCGAAGCGCCTTCGCGCCGAGCGCGACCGCGCCGCGCGCGCCGTCGTCGCCGAGAAGGCGGCGGCGTCGAAGGCCGCCGCCGCGGAGTTCGCGGCCGAGAAGAAGCGCATCGCCGCCGAGCGCGCCGCCGACGCGAAGGCGGAACGCGACCGCTTCCTGGCCGAGCAGAAGTCCGCGCAGAAAGCCGAGCGCGAACGCCGCGCGGCCATCGCCCGCGACGAGGCGGAGCGCCGCGCCGAGGCCGCCCGCGAGGCCGCCGAACGGCGCGCCGAGGAGGCCGCGCGCAAGGCCGCCGCGCTCGCCGAGCAGAAGCGCCTGGCCGCCGAGGTGAAGGCGGCCAAGGCCGCCAAGCGCGCCGAGCTGTCCTCCGCCCTGGCCACGATGGCCGATCCCGACGAAGCTCTTGAGGCCGCGCCATCGAGGTCTGCGAGCGGCCGCGGCTCCGCGCGCAAAGGCCGGCCCGCCGCGGGCGGCCCCGTCGCGGGCAAGGGCGGCGACGGCGGCGCCTTCGGCGAGTCAGACTCCGGCGACGGCGGCGGCAAGGGAGGCGGCGAAGCCGAGCTCGCCGGCGCGCGCAAGGCGGGCGCGGCGGCGGCCCTGGCCGAATCCACCGATCCCGGCGACGCGGCCGGCAGCGGAGGCTCGGACCTCATCGACTCCAAGGCGACCGGCGGCGGCATCGGCCCGGAAGGCGGAGGCGTCTCCTTCTCGGTGGACGGCCCCGTGGGCGACCGCCGCATCGTCACACGCGTCTCGCCGACGAGCCCGGACTGGGTCGCGACCCGCAACCTCGATCTCACCGTCACCGTCCGCTTCCAGGTCCTGCCCGACGGGAGCGTGAAGCCCGGCGCGGTGATCCAGAAGACCTCGGGCTTCCCCGATATCGACACGCGCGCCCTCAAGGCGCTGGCGCGCTGGCGCTTCCAGCCCGTGGCCGCGAAGTCCGGCGCGGCCGAGGTCTGGGGCCGCGTGACCTTCCGGTTCACGTCGTAAGGCTTCCTCGAGCGGTGCCCGAAAGACCCATGATTCAGGTCAACCGCGGGCGTTGACCGCCCTCCTCTTACAGGCTCCCCGGTCCTGGCTACCATGTAGTCACAGATTTATAGGAGCCTCGATATGCATTTCAAGATCTTCGTGCCCATCCTTCTCGCTCTCAGCTTCTCCGCCACCGCCAACGCCGCGTCGACCGCGTTCAAGCTGCCGACCGTCCACGGCTACGCGGTGACCTTGCCCGGCATCCCCGTTCTCCCGATCTCGCTGCCTACCGTCAACGCCGTGATCGCGGCCCCGGCCCTCGCCCCGATGCTGAGCGTCTCCGTGCTCCCGATCTCTGCTCCGATCTCCCTGCCGGTGCTGCCCGCCGCTTCGATCGGCCAGGCCCGCCTGCCCGGCGTGCCTTCTTCGCTGCCGCTGCCGACGCCCGCGTCCTTGGGCGCCGCGCGCACCCCCGAATCGTTTCTCGCCGAGATGCTCGACCCCATGCTCGGCAGCGAGCAGCGCGCGCTGACCGCGGAGAATCCGTTCGACGGCCGCCGCAAGTCGCTGCGCGAGCTTGAGCTACCCCACAACAGGTACTTCTAAAACGCCCTGCCGCACGCCGCGCCATCGCCCGCTTTCTTAATGAGCGGGCGATTGACTTTTAGGAGGGGGGCCTCTACACTTCATTTCATGAGGCGCTCAGCGAGCGTCGTCTTTGTCTTTTGCCTGGCCGCTTCGGCGGCGCGGGGCGCTTCGCTTAAATACAAAGCCGCCGAGGAGGCTCCCTCGCGCGACGGCTGGAACTCGATGAACATGGAGGCCCAGGCGGTCATGGGCGAGCTCCAGCTCCAGCACGGCAACGTCGGCGGCGCGCAAAAGACCTTCCAGAAATCCCTCGACCTTGGAACGAAGGTGCGCGGCCCGCGCGCCGAGGTCGCGGCGCAAAGCCACTACCGCAGCGCCGAGATCTCGCTGACGAAAGGCGAATACGCCGACGCGCGACGCAACCTTGAGATCCTCATCCAGCGCTATCCCGAGACCGAGTGGGCCGACAAGGGACGCAACCTGCTGTCCGCGATGCCGGACAACGGCCCCGCGGCGCGAGCCGAGGCCGACGAGCCCTATGTTCCGGCGCTCGCGTCGTCCTCCGCAGAGGAGGCGCTCGCCCGTCTGCGGGCCGCCATCGACGAGGGCCGGACCGAGGCCGCGCTGGCCGAGGCCTACGATTTCCACCGCCGCTATCCCTCGCGGCCCGAGAACAACGAGGTCAACCTTGCCGCCGGGGCCCTGCACCTGCGCCGCGGCGAGGCCGCCCGGGCAGTCCGATTCCTGAAGCCGCTGGCGGCCGGCAACGATCTCGCGGTCAAATATAAAGCCCTTCACCTGATCGGCGCGGCGCTCGCCACACTCGGGCTCGACGAAGCCACGCTCAAGATGGTGCCGGAGGCCGACGCGGCCGGCACGGCCGACCGCTGGCTCGCCCTGTCGCAGATCTGGCGCGCCGCCGCCGAGGAGCGCATGGGCAAGAAGGACGACGCGGCCGAGCATTACCGCGCGGTGTCCGCCTCGGGGCAGGACTCGCCGGTGAAGGCGTACGCGCTCGCCGCGATCGCCGCGGACTGGGACCGCAAGGGCAAGCCCGACCGCGCACGCGACGCGCTCAAGCGCGCGGGCGACGCGGCCGCGAAATGGGGCCTCATCGAGCTGCGCGAGTCCACGGCCCTGTCCGAGGCGCACCTGTATCTTCGCGCGCGCAAGCTCGACGAAGCGCAGAAGTCCTATCAGGATTTTTCCGTGCGCTATCCCGACAGCCCCCTGCGCGCGCAGGCGCTGTATCAGAGGGGGCTGTGCCTCAAGAGGCTGGAGCGCCCCGAGGACGCCGCCGACGTGTTCGAGGACCTGGCCACGCGCCACCCCGCCTCGGCCTATGCCGCCGACGCACATCTTCAATTGGGCCAGCTGTACACCGAGCTCGGTAAATCCGAGAAGGCCCTCGGCCACTATCAGCAGATGGGCCGCACGTCCGAGGGCCAGAACGCCGACCTCGAAGCCTTGCTCCTGATGGCGCAGGTCCACTACAACAAGAAGCGCTGGGCCGATGCGATGCCGCTGTACAGAAAATATTTAGAGGGAGCTGCACCTGGAGCCAAGACGAAGGAGGTCGAGGGCCTGCTGCTGGTCGCCACATGGCAGAACAATAAGGAGGATCCGGAGCTCCCCGGGCTCGTCGCGAAGTATCCCAACCACCAATTGGCGGCTCAGATACGGTGGGACCTCGCGGTGAAAGCCTACAAGCGTCAGGATTGGGACGCCGCCGAACAGCTTTTCAAAAAACATATCGAGGATAACCCTCACGCCTCGAACGCCGGCGATGCGCGCTTCTATCGCGCCGAGACCCTACGCCAGCTCCACCGCACCGAAGAGGCGGCGGGCGCCTACCGAAAGTTCATGTCGGTGCACCCGAAGCATGCCCGCGTGCGCGACGCCGCGATGGCCCTGGGAGCCATGCTCTACGAGGCCGGAGACGCGTCGGGTGCGGCCGCCGCCTACGGGAAGGTCGGCGGCACGGGCGCCGACGCCGCCGACGCGGCGTACAACCGCGCGCTCGCCTTGGCCAAGGCCGGAAGAGAGCGCGACACCGAACGAGCGTGGGTCGGCTTCACGACCAAATTCCCCAAGCACGAGAAAGCGTCATGGGCCTGGGCGCAGATCGCGAAGCTGCGCGAGGACCGCGACGACCTCTCGGGTGCCGCCGACGCCTACCTGCGCGCGACCGGCGCCAATGAGCGGATGAAGGCGCTCTACGCGCTCGGGCGCATGCAGGAGCGCCGCAAGAAGACCAAGGAGGCCAAGAACGCCTACGAGCGCCTTCGCGCCCTGTCGCCCAAGGACGACTCCTCGCGCCTCTCGGGTCTTCTCCGCCTCGGGTTGATGCTCGAGCTCGAGGATAAGCCTCAGTCAGCCGCGCCGCTATATGGGGAAGTCCTCAAACGTGCCGAGCGCGGCAGCCAGACCTTCGAAACCGCCCGCAAGCGCCTCGAGTCCCTCTCCAGCGACAAATCCCTGCTCAAATAGGGGTCAGGCTTTCTGATGTTGCGATTCTTTCGGCCGATACGAGAATCGCAACATCAGAAAGCCTGACCCCTCTACAAGGTGTAGTCGACGCCTTTTTTGAGCTTGAGTTCGACGGTTTTGTCGTCGCCGTCGGTCATCTTGATGCCGTCGAGGCTCAGGGCCTTGGAGCGGGCGGCGTCAAGCTCGCGGCCAGCCTTCGAGAGGCTGTTCTGGGCCTCGTTCATGAGACCGCCGTCGTGCGTAAGAAGAGCGAAGAGCGCCGCGGTCCCGGCGATGTTGCCTGCGATATTGTAGCTGCGGCGCGCGGCCCAGTATTCGGCGACGGCGCGGGCCTTGTCGTTGAGCGGCTTGAAATTGGCGCTTTCGCACGGGCAGGACGGCTCAGGCTTGGCGGGGGCCGACGGCGTACCGGTCGGTGCGGCGACGACCTGGGCGTGAAGGGGGAGCGCTGAAGCCGACAGCAAAAAGGCGAGGGACAAGGCGGTTATCTTCATAAATGGAGTATAGCGGCGAACGGCGTTCGCGTCGGGGGTCCTCAGGCCTACCTCCGCGTCCGCGTAGGGCCTAGCCTTTAACAGGTCCGGCCTTGTCAGGTCCGCGCCCCTCCGCTATACTTGCGACCATGAGCGGAATGACCTTTATAGAGATGCTGAAGATCAGCATCGCGATGCCGATCTTGCTGATCCTGTCCTTGGCGATCTTCGCCCAGGCCCTGGAGCGGATGTACTCGTATTGGTTCGCGCAGAAGATGCCGACCGGGATGTGGGAGCGCGTGCGCGACCGTCTCGAAGCAGGGGACAAGGCCGGCGCGATCGCCATCGCCCGCCGCGACACGTCTTTGATGGGGGAAGCCATCGCGCGCCTGCTGGCGCTCGAGACGGCGAACACCGAAAAGCTCGTCGAAGCGTTCCAGCTTTACCGCCAGCGCCTGAGCCTCGGCCTCAACCGCCGCGTGGGGCTTTTCGGGACGGCGAGCTTCATCTCGCCCCTGATCGGACTGATGGGCACGGTGCTCGGCATCATGCGCGCGTTCCACGACCTCTCCGCCGCAGGCGCGGGCGGCCCGGCCGTCGTCGCGGCCGGCATCTCGGAGGCGCTGGTCGCCACGGCCTTCGGCATCGGCCTCGCCGTGGTCGCGGCCTTGTTCTACAACTACTTCACCTTGACCGCGCGGCACCGGCTGAACACCGCGGACCTGTGGGTCTTGGAGATCGCGCAATTGCTGGAGGACCATGGCGGGAAGCCCGTTTCATAAGGACGACGAGCCCGCGGCGATCGCCGACGTCAACGTCGTGCCCCTGGCCGACGTCTCGCTCGTTCTCCTGATCATCCTTCTCGTGCTCTCGCCGATGGCCGCCCAGTCCATGCTCAAGGTGCAGACCGCCGCAGCGAAGGCCGCGGGCGTCATGCCGACGCAGGCCGAGGTCCTCACCCAGCATGAGCCCGAGTCCGTGCTCGTGCTCGGCGTCTCGGCGGCCGGCTTCGTCATGGACGGCAAGCTCATGACGACCGGGCCCGAGCTCACCGCCTTCCTCAAGCAGAAGCTCCAGCCGCGCACGGACCGTAAGATCTTCGTCTCGCCCGAGCTCGAGGTCGCCCACGGCCAGGTCATCGTCGCGCTCGAGGCGGTGCAGGCGGGCGGGGGCACGGTCGCCCTCGTGCAGATCGTGGACCCGCAGGCACGCTGATGGCTAAATACGCTCTTCTGCGGATGAGGGCCAACTCCCCGGAGCCGGAGCCCGTGACCGAGGTGAACATCATCCCGGTGAT
>CAZIBN010000012.1:0-64909 GCA_964537395.1 uncultured Elusimicrobia bacterium | reverse complement strand
GTCGCGGTCAAGTTCCTCCGTCTCGCAAGCGGAGCCGGACCCTACGCCCGCGCCCCCCCCGGCACTCGCTGCGACCGCCCCGTCGGCGGTCGTTGCGACCCCGCTCCCTACGATGATGGGCTCACCCGAGCTTCCGGCCAATCCGTGGCCGGGCGGGCTTCGCGTCTATGGAACGGTCTACGACCTCGAAACCAAGATGCCCGTGAACAACGTGAGGATCCAATTCCAGCAGAAGCAGAGCGGCTCGAAATGGGAAGCAGCGACGGACGCGCGAGGTCGTTACCAATTGGGCATAAGCAAAAACATCTCCGATCTCGTCACCGTCATGATCGAAGCCCCGGGCTACCGCAAAGGCCTGCTCGAGGACCAGGCCCCCCCCTATCGCGAGCGCTCGCTCCAGTCACGGACCGATCTCATCGCGGAAACCACCGACAACGATCTTGAAGCCGTGCCGCTGCGCTACCCGAGCAGCGCGCAGATCGTCAAGCTCGATCTCGTCTTGGTTCCGCAGGCGAAGAAATAATATGACCGAAAACGAAAGCTTGCCTTGCCCCGGCTGCCATTCGCCCCTTCCCCCCGAGGCGACAGGCTGCCAGATCTGCATGCGCACGCGCACCAGGCAGGAGATCATGCGCGGCTATGCCAAGCTGCGCGAGCAGAAGGCGCGCAAGAAGCGCCTGCCCTTCCAGATCCTGGCCGCCGTCCTCATTTTAGGCGCGGGCGGCAAGCTCTTCATGGTCTATGGGGATAAGATAACAGCCACGGCCAGCTCGGCGCTCGGCAAGGTCAGCCGCTGGGCCGACGGCATGCGCGATCCCTCGAATTACGCATCGAAGACCGTGGCGGTGCCCGCCGCTCCCACTGCCCCTGCCGCCCCGGGGGCCCCGGTCGCTCCTGAAGCCGCATTGGGCTCACAGCTGTTCGGCTCCGATAATCAACCAGAGCAGGCGCCGGCCGCGGCGCCCACCCCAGCTCCGCCCGTGAAGCCCGCCGGACCGAAGCCCCTCGCGAAAGACTCGTGGCGGGTGTCGGGAATGGTTTACGACCTGGCGACGCTCCGGCCCGTGCAGGGCGCGGATATCACGTTCCTGCGCGACGAGAAGGAGCCGCAGACAGCGACCACGGACGACGCGGGCGCCTATGAGATCGATCTCCCCAAGGGTGACGGATGGACCGTGAGCATGGAGGCCCGTGACCGCCGGCCCGGACAGATCCTCGATATCGATCCGCCCTACCGCGAGCGCGACGCCGATGAAAGGCACGCCGCCTTCGATCAGATCTCCGACGGCGATCTCAGCCCGGCGCAGGTCGCCTGGAAGCGCTCAAGCTCAAAGGTACGGCTGGACCTGATCGCCGTCCCAAGCTTCTGGGCGGACGCCCGTCGACGCTGACGGCCCCGTACGGGATTTGGTAGTTTCTCCCGATGCTGAATACCCTCGCTCTACTGCTGGCGCTTTGCGCGCCTCCCGTTTTCGCCCAGGCCCCCGTCGACACTTCTGACCGAGCCATAAGCGAGGAAATGCCGCTTCCAAAATCCGTTGGTCAAGCGGCCTCGGCTCATGCCTCGGTCGCGACCTTCCGCGGCGTGCATTTCACGGGCTGGGCGACCGGCTCGACCAAGGCCCGCCGCCGCTTCGTGGCCGAGATGAAGGGCGGCGGCTTCAACGCCGTCGTCATCGCGCTCAAGGACTACGACGGGCACGTGTTCGTGCGCGACGTGCCTCTCGCCATGAAGACGGGCGCGTTCACCAACGCGATCCCCGATCTGGCGCTCGCCGTGAAGGACTTCAAGGACGCCGGCATCTACACCGTCGCGCGCATCGCGATCTTCAAGGACGATCACCTCGCCCGCGCCCGGCCCGACCTGGCCGTCCATTTCCCGGACGGGCGCATCTGGACCAACGACAAGGGCACGGCCTGGGTGGATCCGTATAAGAAAGAAATTTGGACCTACGCGATCGACATCGCCTCGCGCGCCGCGGCCGCGGGCTTCGACGAGATCCAGTTCGACTACATCCGCTTCCCCTCCGACGGCAAGACCCGGCAGTGCCGCTACTCCCGCGCGGACCACTCTCCCGCGACGGCGTCCGCGGCCCTGCGAGATCTGCTGACGCTCGCCGGCGCGCGCCTCAAGCCCCTCGGCGTCAAGCTCTCGATCGACACCTTCGGCCTCACGACGAGCGTCGGCGACGGCATGGGCATCGGGCAGAGCATGGAGCAGATGGCGGACCTCGTCGATTACATCTCGCCGATGATGTACCCGTCGCACTACGCCCGCGGCGAGTACGGCCTCAAGCACCCCAACAGCGCGCCGTACGAGACGATCCGCCGCGGCATCAAGGACGCCCTCGAACGCCTCGGCCCCCGGCCCGAAGCGCTTCGCCCCTACCTGCAGGACTTCTCGATGGGCGTGCGCTACACGCCCGCCCACGTGCGCACGCAGATCCTCGCCGCCGAAGAGCTCGGCGTCCGCGGCTGGATCCTCTGGAACGCGCAGAACAATTACTCGTGGTCGGCCATCCAGGCCGGGCCGGTCATCAAGCTGCCACCCGATCAGCCGAAACCGCCGAAGAAGCCCAAGCCCGCGCCCAAGGCGGCCCCGGACTCGCCGAAGGCGATTGTGCCAGCCTCAGCGGATTCGCCGGAAGATTCGCCTAAGGAGAAGCAATGAAGACCCTCACGCCGTGGATACTCGCCGTCGCACTCGCCGTTCCGGCCGCGGCAAAACCGAAGGCCTCCTCCCTGGCGCCGGCCGTGCCCGCGGTGCAGGAGACGCCCCGCCCCGACGACGCGCTGGGGGTTTCGATCCACCGGCTGGCCAACGGCCTGACCGTCTATCTGAGCCCGAGCAAGATCGAGCCCCGAGTCTCGATCCGCATCGCCGTGCGCGCCGGCTCCAAGAACGATCCCGCCGACAGCACCGGCATGGCCCATTATCTCGAGCACATGCTGTTCAAAGGCACCTCGCGCCTCGGGACGCTCGACTACGAAAAGGAGAGCCCGCACCTCGAGCTCATCCGCGCCCTCTACGAAGACCTCTTCAAGACCACCGACGAGGCCGGTCGCGCCAAGATCTACAAGGCGATCGACGCCGCGAACATCGCGGCGTCCTCTCAGGCGGTGCCCAACGAGTTCGACCGCTTCTACAAGAACATCGGGGCCGAGGGCCTCAACGCGTTCACGTCCGACGAGCAGACCGTGTATGTCGTGAGCATCCCCTCCAACCGCCTCGAGGCCTGGGCCCGGATGGAGTCCGAGCGCTTCAAGAAGCCCGTCTTCCGCCTGTTCCAGACCGAGATCGAGACGGTCTATGAAGAGAAGAACCGCTCGCTCGACAACGCCGAGAGCATCGTCGCCGACGAGATCGAGAACCGCCTCTACAAGCGTCATCCGTACGGCCAGCAGCCGACGCTCGGAAGCATCGAGCACCTGAAGAACCCGTCGCTCGCCAAGATGTACGCGTTCTACGACCGCTGGTACGCGCCGAACAACATGGCGATCGCGCTGGCCGGCGACTTCGACCGGGCGAAGATGCTCGAGCTCATCAAGAAAAACTTCGGCGCCTGGACCCCGCGCCCGCTGCCCGTCCTTCCGAAGTGGGAGCTCCCCAAGCCCAAGGGCGAAGAGAAGTACGAGGTCAGGTATGAGGCCGAGCAGAAGGTCTCGCTCGCGTGGCTGACCGTGCCGCACTCGCACCCCGACGCCGACGCCCTCGAGGTCATGGACATGGTCGTCGACAACGCGGCCGCGGGCCTTTTCAACCTGCGCCTCAATCAGGCGCAAAAGGTGAAGGCCTCGGGCTCGTACCCGTCCATGCGCAACGACGCCGGCTCCTGGAAAGCCTGGGCCCTCCCCAAGAAGGGCCAGACGCCCGAGGAAGCCCAGGCCCTCCTGCTCGAGTCGATCGACGCCCTCAAGGCCGGGGACTTCAGCGAGGACGACGTCGCCGCCGTCATCACCAATTTCGAGCTCAGCGAAAAGGCCCGTCCGGAGTCGAACGAGTCGCGGGCCGGCCTGATGTCGAGCTCGTTCATCGCCATCGAGCCGTGGGAGCGCACGATCGGCCACCTCGACCGCATCCGGAAGATCACCAAGGACGACGTCGTTCGCGTCGCCAACAAGTACCTGGGCCCGGACCGCATCGCCGTCTACCGCCGCGACGCCAAGTTCGAGGTCCCCAAGATCGCCAAGCCCGCCTTCACGAAGGTCGAGATCGACCCTTCCCGCGAATCGGCGTTCATGAAGGAGATCCTCGCGATACCGGCCACTCCTCTCGATCCGCGCTGGCTCGTCTCCGGACGCGACTACCAGATCACGCCCATCGAAGGCGGACGCCTGTACACGGCGAAGAACCCGTACAACGACCTGTTCACGCTCTCGTTCTACTATGAGCGCGGCTCGCGTACCGAGCGAGAGCTGTGCGCGGCCATCGACCTGCTCACTTTGGCCGGCGCCGGCCCCTTGTCCGCCGACGAGTTCAAGAAGAAGCTGTTCGCCCTCGGCACGACGCTGTCCTATTCCTGCAGCGAGCAGGACACGTCGGTCCACATCACCGGCCTCGACCGCAACCTCTGGGCCTCGCTCGAGCTGATGAGCCAGCGCTTCGCCTACACCGTCATCGAGCCCGGGACCTTGCAGAAGATGATCGAGGTCGAGCTCGGCGCGCGCGAGGATGAGAAAAAGGACCCCGGCTCGGTGCACTACGCCCTCGGCCAGTTCGCCACCCGGGGCCGCGACAACAGCGTGCTCAAGCGCCTCACCAACGCCGAGTTCAAGTCCCTGAGCGAATCGCGCCTGAAGTCGCTGATCCGGGATTTCATGCTGCACCCCGCGCGCGTCGCGTATGTGGGAAACCGCGCACCCAGCGAGATCGGCAAGCTGATCGGCACGGGCAGCCGCCTCAGCCCGGTCCCGCCGCGAGTGCCGTACAAGCTCCAGCGGCCGGCTTCGCCGCGCGTCCTGTTCACCCACCGCGACATGGTCCAGGCCCAGGTCGGCCTGTTCTCCGCGGACGGGACCTTCGACCCCGAGCTTGTCGTCGATTACGATTTCTACTCCCAGTACATGGGCGGAGACATGAGCTCGGTGATCATCCAGGAGGTGCGGGAGTCCCGCGCCTTGGCCTATGCCGCATCCGGCGGCCACTCCGGGGTCGCCGTAAAGGGAGACGACACCCAGTTCTGGGGCCGCCTCGGCTGCCAGGCCGACAAGACGCCGGAGGCCGTCAAGCTCATGGAAAGCCTGTTCAAGGATTTCCCGGGCTCGGACAAACGCTTCCGGGAGACCTCTCAATCGATCGAGGAGTCCTACCGCACGAGCCCGGTCTCCTTCCGCTCCATCCCCGCCACCGTGATCGGCTGGGAGGACCAAGGGCTCACGGGCGGCGACCCGGGGCCGAAGCGCTTCGCGCGCTCGCTGAAGTACACCCTGCCGGAGCTCCAGTCATTCGCCGCGCGCTTCAAAAAGAATCCGCTGACGGTCTGGATACTCGGCCATCGCGACCGCGTAGGCCTCGATCAGCTCAAGGCGCTCGGCGGGCTAGAGGAGAGGCCCCTCGACACGCTGTTCCCTTACTGAGCGGCCTTAGCGGGCTCAGCGGTCATCGCGGGGCCGACGACGCCCTTGATCACGTCCTCAAGATTCTTCTGAAGCTTGGCGCGCTGTTCAGCCGGAAGCCCGGCGGACTCGAGCTGTTTCTGAATCTCGGAGATCTTCGCGTTGACATCGGCAGCCATCTTGCCCGTCGCTCCTGAGTCGACTTTGCCGGAGCCTCCCTTGACGTTATAGACAGGCCCCGCCGCGCGCCCCATCAGTTCGCTGCGGTTGGTCACGCCATAATGCACGGACGCGATCGCGCCCCCGCCCGCCGGGTCGACCTTCGGCGCGGCCTTCTTGCCCAAGGCCTTCTTGTCCGCGGCCCTAGGGGCCTCCTCCGGAGCAAGCGTGTTATTGACGATGGCCGTCGCCGAGGAGCCGTTGCCCGGCTTGTCCAGATGCTGGGTCACCTCGAGCCGGGGCGCCGACGATTGCGCTTTCGCAGCGGATTCTGGAGACGCGGCGGCGCCGCTGGCGGATCCGACGGCGGGAGCCTCAGAGGCCTCGGCCTCCTCCACCTCGCCCGTCAGCGGCGCGGGAGATTGCTCACGGCGCTCCTTCTGAGCTGAAACCGGAGAGAGCGATGGGCGCGGCATCGAGGAGCCGAGGTCGATGGGGGCGGCTGCCGCTTCGGGCCTCGCCCCCGCCTTCGCCTGCTGGGAGGAGCGAACCATCAGGGCGCCACCACCGATAGCCATGACGGCGACGAAGCCGAAAAGGCCTGCGCCGAACGCCTGGAAATTGGACTGGTTTTGCTCGCTCATGACATCCTCCGAAGACGCTCATAGTGTAGACCCCAAGGCTCCGGCACGCAAGAGGGACGAGATGAATTTCACCCTATTTTTACTGTATTTACCCGGCTTTAATGGGCAACGGCAACAGGAGCGACCTTAGCGCGTAAAGCCGCCAAAACCGCATCGCCAGGGAAGCGGAGCACGGCCGCCGCCGCATAACGGGCGGCGTCTTCAAGCCGTCCCAGGGCCGCCAAGGCGCGTATGCCGTTGATGTGGAACGAGCGCTCCTCGGGATACTTCGCCAGCGCCCGGAGGCACAGGTCCGCGCACTCCTCCATGCGCCCGCAACGGCCGTAGATCGCCGACAGGCCGACCCAGGCATAGGCCTGGTGCCCGCGGTGCTCGAACCACTCGCACAGCGCCTCAGCCTCGCCGTACATCTCGAAGGCGAGCAACGACGCGAACAGATCCTCGAGATAACGGGCGCCTTCGCCGCTGAGCGTCTGCAGGCGGCGCATCATCTGGAGAAAATGACGGACCGGCATCCATGCGTGCTTCGAGTCGAGGGGCAGACGCACCAACCGCCGCAGATCCTCGGGCGCGAACTTCCCGGCGTCGGGCATGAGCATGAGAACGGGCTTTTCCTCGCCCTCCCACGGCTTCATCTTCCCGAAGGAAAGACGCGCCCCGGCCGGGATCACGAGCCGCTCGAACGGCAACTCATAACGCTTCGGGCCTTCGTCCGCGATCTTGCCCTCGGACAGAGCGCGCACCTCGCTCCACGGGACCGACACGGACAGGTCAGGATCGAGAAAAAGTTTGATGCCCGCGAAGCGACGAACCCCGCGGAGCAGGCTGAACACCTGGCCGGGCATATGCCCCATCCACAGGAATTCCTTACCCTTCGGCGTCTTGAGCTTGCGCGCCGCGACGAAGTCGCGCACGCGGTCACGCGCGGGGAACAGCGGAACCCACACCCCGCCGAGCTCGGGATCCTTGTCGGCCCAGACCGGGAACGAGGCGTCGGGCTTGGTGACGCGCTTGACCTCGCCGTCTTCGAGCGGAGAATCGACGGTCAATAGATAGGTTTCCGAGCGCAGGAGCTCCTTATATAAAGCCGTGCGCGGCAGGCGCGGATTCAGGGACGCGCGTCGTATGAGGTGCTCGAGATTTTCAACCATCTTAACCTCACTTTAACCCCGATTCGTGAGGGCGTCAAGGCCCAGAATGTCAGTGTTTTTTCGCGGACGGACCCTGCAGCGAGCGGTCCATTCCGGTCAACGAACACAGCGCGTCGGCGACGACGCGGGGCAGGGCCTTGACGAGCGGGATGAGCTTCACCATCGACGGCTCCCGCACATAGAGGCGATCCGCGCGAACGGCCGCGACGATCTTCTCGGCGAGCGCCTCGGGCTTGAGCCACGGCGTGAACAGAGGCGGCGTCGTGTTGGGAAACATCCCGGTATCGATGAAGCTCGGGCAGACGATGGTCATGCCGACGCCGGTCGCGCCGCCGCGACGAAGCTCCATCCGGAGGGATTCGGCGAAGCCGACGACTGCATGCTTGGTCGCACTGTAGACGGTCATCCCCGGGACTCCGAGAAGGCCCGCCGCCGAGGCGATCATGATCACATGTCCGGAATTGCGGGCGATCATTCCGGGAAGAAAAGCCTTGGTGCACCACAAGTACGAATTGATGTTCACTTCGATCTGCCTTTTAATTTCTTCGTCGGTTGATTGTAAAAAGTCTCCGGGCGCATGCACTCCGGCGTTGTTGTCCAGCAAATCGACGTTTCCGAATTCACGCTCCACCTGCAGCGCTCCTTCCCGCACCGCGGAAGGATCCGTCACATCCAATCCCCATCCCTTTGCCGTAAATCCGTCGGCACGAAGCGCCGCCGCCCTCTCCTCGACGCGTTCGCCGTTGAGATCCCACAGCGCCACCTTCATCCCTTCCCGCCCGAGGGCAAGCGCGGTTGCAAAGCCCAATCCGCCGGCCCCGCCCGTGATGAGAGCCGTTTTGCCGTTCAGCTCGAGCATCGGACCTGCCCTTTCCCGTGCACGACGAATTTCTCGCAGGTCAGCCCCACGAGCCCCACGGGTCCGCGTGCGTGCAATTTCTGCGTGCTGATCCCCATCTCCGCGCCGAGCCCGAACTCCCCTCCGTCGGTGAAGCGGGTGGACGCGTTCACATACACGGCCCCGGCGTCGACCTCGCGCAGGAATCGCTCCGCGTGTTTACGGTCGGCGGTGACGATGGCCTCTGCGAGGCCCGAGCCGTGCCGCGCGATATGCCCGATGGCCTCTTCGATGGATGAGACGATCTTAACGGAGAGGATCAGGGCCAGGTATTCGGTATCCCAGTCACGCTTCGTTGCCGTTTTAATCTTCGGGAGGATCTTCCGGGTTTTCGGACAGCCTCTCAGCTCGACGCCGGCGGCCGCGAACCTCGCGGCCAGGCCCGGCAAAAATCGCTTCGCGATTTTCGCATGCACCAAAAGCGTTTCCATCGCGTTGCACACGCCCGGCCGTTCCGCCTTGGCGTTCAACGCGATCGCCATCGCCATGGCGAGGTCGGCTTTTTCATCGACATAGGTATGGCAAAGCCCCTTGTCGTGGGCCAAAACGGGGATGAGCGACTCATGCCGGACCGCCGTGGTCAGCTCCGATCCTCCGCGCGGAATCACGAGATCGATCAGGGCATCCAGCTGCAATAACCGCTTGACCGCCGCGCGATCGGGATCATTCACGAACCCGACCGATCCTGCCGGGAGACCTGATTTTTTCATGCCCTCGCGCAAGGCTTCGGCGATCACATGGTTCGTCTTGACGGTTTCCTTGCCGCCGCGAAGGATCGCGGCGTTGCCGGACTTGATGCACAATCCCGCGGCATCGGCGGTCACGCCGGGGCGGGATTCGTAAATGATGGCCACAACACCAAGCGGCACTCTCATCTTTTGAATCCTCAATCCGTTCGGCCGCTTCGCGAATTCCGTTGTCCGTCCCACCGGATCGGGGAGCTTGGCGACATGTTCCAGGGCCCGCGCGATATCCTCGATCCGTTCGCCGTTCAAAGTCATCCTCTCGACAAAGGCGGCGCTCCGGGACGTTTTTCTCACCGCCGCGAGTTCAAGCCTATTTGCCGTTAATATCTTCCCCGAGCGCTTGCGCAGGGCCCGGGCCATTTCCAACAAAGCCGTATTCTTGAGCGTCGTGGATGCGCGCGCGAGCACCCGCGACGCCGCTTTCGCCTCAAGCGCCATTTTTTCGATATTCATCTTATTTCAGAAGTGAACTTATCCACAACAGGCGTTCCAACTGTTGTCAACAACAGCTGAGCACAACGCTGTGGATAACCGGCGAGGCGAGTCATTTTTTCAACACCGCCATATTGTCCCGATGCACGACCTCGTCGGCCGGCTTATGACCGAGGATCCCCTCGATCTGAGAGGTCTTCATACCTTTGATCTTCTCAAGGTCCCGCGAGCTGAAGTTCGTGAGCCCGCGCGCGAACTCGACCCCGTTCTCGACCAGGCTCACGACATCGCCCGGCTCGAAGGCGCTCGACAGGCTCTTCACGCCCGAGGCGAGCAGGCTCCTCGCCTTGGCCGTCAACGCCTCGCGCGCCCCCGCGTCCACGACGATGCGCCCTTTCGGATGCGAGGCGAACGCAAGCCACTGCCGTCGCTTGGCGAGCGGTTTGTCGTCGGGCAAGAAGCGCGTTCCGACGCCCTTGCCGGCGAGCACCGCCGACAGTATCCCCGCCTTCGTGCCGTTCGCGATGACCGCGAGAACCCCGCCCTCGGCCGCCTGCCGCGCGGCGCGCACCTTGGACTCCATGCCGCCCGTGCCCCACGGCCCGGCCTTGCCTATGCGCGCGGGCTGCGCGCCGGGCAGCACCTCGGAGATCAGGGCCGCCTCGGGATCCACGCGCGGGTCGTCCAGATAAAGTCCGTCCTGGTCGGTGAGCAGGATGAGGAGGCTGGCGTCCACAAGCCCGGCGACGAGCGCCGACAGGCCGTCGTTGTCGCCGAACTTGATCTCCTCGACGGCGACCGTGTCGTTCTCGTTGACGACCGGAACGACTCCCAACCGCAGGAGCGTGAGCAAGGTGTTGCGCGCGTTGAGATAACGCTCGCGGTGATGCAGGTCGTCGCCGGAGAGCAGGACCTGCGCCACCGTGATCTTCGGCCGCGCGAACGCGGCCTCCCACGCCCGCATGAGCCGGCTTTGACCGACGGCGGCGGCGGCCTGCTTGAGCTGGACGCTGGGGCGCTTCTCGAGCTTCAGCCGCTCCCGCCCCGCGAGGATGGCGCCCGAGGACACCAGCACGACCTCATCGCCGGCCGCGCGCGCCTTCGCGATCTCTCCCGCGAGCCGTCTCAATACGGCGCTGTCGAGGCCCTCGCCTCCGCCCGACAGCACGCCCGAGCCGACCTTGACGACGATGCGCTTACCCATGAGTAGATCGAGAGTATCAAAATCACGGGCCGTCAAAGTTATCCCCCTACTTTCAACGTTGGAAACGCTGGGGATAAGTCCTCAGATGACGAAATAAGTCCGGATATGGCAAAATGAATCCATGAGCGCGCAAATCGTCGGCACCGGCGTCCGTAAGGTCACGCAACTCGGTCATCCCGTCCTGCGCAAGATCCTGCGCAAAATAAAGCCCGATGAGATCCGTTCAGAGGAAATCCGCCGCCTCGTCCAGGAGATGGCCGTCACGATGGACGAGTACGACGGCGTCGGCGTCGCCGGCAACCAGGTCGGCGAGGACCTCTCCGTGTTCGTCATGGGCCTGCCCAAAGGCACCAAGCGCCACCCCGACGGCATCGCGCTGACCGTCGTCTTCAACCCGGTCATCAAGCCGATCGGCGACGAGTTCGAGGAGGACTGGGAGGGATGCCTCTCGGTCCCCGAGCTGCGCGGCATGGTGCGCCGCCACAGCAAGCTCGAGCTCAGCGGCCACGGCCT
The DNA here is from genome assembly GCA_964537395.1 of uncultured Elusimicrobia bacterium. Lineage (GTDB taxonomy): Bacteria > Elusimicrobiota > Elusimicrobia > UBA1565 > UBA9628 > GWA2-66-18. The sequence goes on along the minus strand of CAZIBN010000012.1, from coordinate 53,606 downwards.
CGACGGCAAGCCCTTCAAGAAGATCTACGAGGGCTTCCCCGCCCGCGTCGTCCAGCACGAGACCGACCATCTCAACGGGCTCGTCTACCTCGACCGTATGGACGGCCTCAAGACCCTCTCCTACATGAGCGAGATCGGTCGCCGCGGCTAGCCGTGGCCTTAGCAATCGAGACGAAGGGCCTCACCAAGGACTACCGCGCCCCCCTCAAGGAGCCGGGGCTGTGGGGCGGCGTCAAATCGTTGTTCGATCGCAAATACAAGGATACGCGCGCCGTCGACGATGTGTCTTTTTCCATTGAAGAAGGCGAGCTCGTCGGCTTTCTCGGCGCCAACGGCGCCGGCAAGACGACCACGCTCAAGATGCTCTCCGGACTGCTGACGCCGACCGCGGGCTCGGCGACGGCCCTGGGACACGTCCCCTGGAAGCGGGAGCCGGATTTCCAACGCTCGATCTCGCTCGTCATGGGCCAGCGCTCTCAGCTGTGGTGGGAGATTCCCGCCTTCGAGACCTTCAAGCTCAACCAGGCGATCTACGGCCTGTCGGATGCGGACTTCCGCATCCATCTTGACGAGCTCGTCGAGCTGCTCGAGCTCGGCGAGCACCTGTCGGTGCCGGTCAAGAAGCTCTCGCTGGGCCAGCGCATGCGCTGCGAGCTGGCCGCCGCGCTCCTGCATCGTCCGCGGCTTCTTCTACTTGATGAGCCCACCATCGGCCTCGACGTCGTGATGCAGAAGAACGTGCGTGAGTTCATCAAGGCCTATAACAAGCGCTCGGGGGCCACCATCATGCTCACGAGCCACAACATGACCGATGTCGTCGAGCTGTGCAAGCGGGTGATCGTCATCGAGAAGGGCCGCCTGCTCTACGACGGCGCGCTCGACCGCCTCGTCGAGCGCTACGCGGATCACAAGATCATACGCGCGCGCTTCACGACCCAAGTCGACCCCGCCGACCTTAAGAGCCTCGGGACCGTGGTCAAGTACGAGGATTCGATCGTCACCCTCGAGGTCCCTCGCGCGAATATGGCCGCCAGCGCCGCCGCGCTCCTGCGCTCCTATCCCATCGCCGACCTGAACGTGGAGGACGTCGCCATCGACGACATCGTGCGCCGCCTGTTCACGCACGCATGAAGAAATACTGGGTCGCCTACCAGATAGCGCTCCAGGAAACTCTCCAGCGCCGCTCGACCTTGATCATGGACCGCCTCGGCGGCTTCGCGGTGGTCGTCAGCCTGTACTCGTTCTGGACCGCGCTGATCGGGGACAAGGCGAGCTTCCTCGGCTACACGCGCGCCGAGATGCTGACCTACGTGCTCGCGCTGAACATCCTGCGCTCGTTCGTGTTCACCGGCCGCGGCTGGCAGCTGGTCGGCGAGATCTCGAGCGGAAGGATCTCGTCCTACATCATCCGCCCGCTCCATTATTACGGCTACGCGTTGGCCCTCGATATGGCGCAAAAAACGGTTCACGTCGCCGCGTCCGTGTTCGAGGTAAGCCTGCTTGCCGTTATGGTCCAAGGCGAGCTCTTTCTCCCGAAGGATCCCGCGACCTGGCTTCTGTTCGGCGTCGCAGTGCTGCTCTCGTCTTTGCTGTTCTTTTTTCTGGAATTCATGATCAGCTCGCTCGCCTTCTGGACCTCGGAGTCCGGCGGCCCCTTGTTCTGCTTCGAGCTGTTCCTGCAGTTCGCGGCCGGAGCCTTCTTCCCCCTCGACGTATTGCCCGCGGCCTTGCGCCGGGCGCTCGAGATGACGCCGTTCCCCTACATGGTCTATTTCCCGGTCCGGATCTTCCTTGAGAAGGTCTCGCTGAGCGAGGCCCTGCGCATACTCGGGATGGAAGCCCTGTGGTTCGCGGCCGTGTTCGGCGCGGCGATGATGGTCTGGAAGCGCGGCGTGCGCTCCTACGCCGCTGAGGGCGGCTAATGCAGATCGCCCAAAAATACTGGCGCATCTGGCTTCGCACCGCGTCGATGGCGATGCAGGCCCAGCTCACCTACCGCCTGGGCTCTTTCGGGTTTTTGCTCGGCAAGATGATCCGGCTTTTCTTCTTCTTCGCCTTCATGGCCGCCGTCTTTCAGCATGTCGAGACCGTCGCCGGCTATTCGCTCGTCGAGACGGCGTTGTTTTTCATGACCTTCAACCTCGTGGACATGACCGCGCAGATCTTCTTTCGCGGCGTTTACGGGGCGCGGCGCACCGTCAGCGAGGGCGACTTCGACTTTTACCTCGTCCAGCCCTGCTCTCCTTTATTCCGCATGACCTGCTCGTCCGTGGACTTCCTCGACATCATCACCATCATGCCGGTCATCGTTATGACGGGCATGGTCTTCGCGCGCCTGCCGCCGCTGGGCTGGGAGCGATACGCCGCCTATGCCCTGCTGATGGCCAACGGCGTGGCTCTGATCTACGCGATCCACATCCTCGTCGCAGCCCTCGCCGTGCGCACCCAGGAGCTCGAAAGCGCCATCTGGATCTACCGCGACGTGATGTTCATGGGCAAGTTCCCCGTGGACGTGTACGCGCCCGCCGTGCGCTGGGCTCTGACCTTGGGCATCCCGATCGCGGTCATGACGACGTTCCCCGCCAAAGCCTTGCTCGGACGCCTGTCCGCCGGCTGGGTCGTCTACGCCCTGGCCCTGACCTCCGTCGCGCTCCCCCTTTCCTGGCTGTTCTGGAAGAACTCCGTCGCCCGCTACACCTCCAGCTCCAGCTAGGGGTCAGGCTTTCCGATGTTGCAATTCTCGTATTGGCCGGACGAATTGCAACATCGGAAAGCCTGACCCCTGACACCTGACATGACGCCGTAACCGCAGAGTGCTACCTTTTATCACGATGGACAAGTCCAACCGCACCCACGCACGCTTCCCGAGCGACCTCTCCGTCGAGGTCTTCAGCGGGCCCGTGGGCGGCGTGCGCATCGGCGAAGGACAGCTCCTCGACATGAGCCTCACCGGCTGCCTTCTGCGAGTGCGGGGCATGCTCAAGACCGGCTCGACCTACCGTATCAGCGTCAAATGGAAGGAGGGCACGCTCGACCTCCCCGGGCGCGTGGCCCGCGACGCCGGCCGGTCCGGCAACGATCCCGACGCCCGCCAATACGGCATCGCCTTCAACCTCACCGGCGGCCAGGAGAGATCGCTGCGCGGCCTCCTCGACCACATCCGCCTCACCGTGAAGCCCGACGACAAAGGCTTCATGGGCTCCTACTGGGGTTAACTGGGCTGATATTGGTGTCAGGCCTATAGTTTCTTCAATTACTCCAAAAAGAATTTAAAGTAACTATAGGCCTGACACCTTAAGCGACGGAAAGCGACGCTAAGCGACGTCGAGGGCGGAGACGCGGAAGGTCGGGACGCCGAGCGAACCCTGGAAGGTCAGGTCGGAGGCCACGCCGTCGACGCGGGACAGCAGGTCCAGGAGGTTGCCGGAGATCATGGCGCCCTTGACGGGGCCCGCGATGAGGCCCTTCTCGATGGATCGGCCGGAGACGCCGACAGAGAAGGCGCCGGAGACCGGATCCACCATGTGCATGCCCAGGACCTCGGCGACCAGGAGCCCCGATCGGGTGTCGGAGATCAGTGCCTCTCGCGTCATCATGCCGGGCATCATGAAGAAATTCGAGGCGCCGGGCCCGGGAAGGCTCGCATACGAGCCGCGATAGGCGCAGCCGTTGGAGGCCAGGCCGTCCCGTGCCGCCGAGAAGGAGTCGTGAAAGAATTCGCGCAGGACTCCGGCTGAGATCATAGCCTTGTCGCGCGTCGGCAGGCCCTCGTCGTCAAAGCGGCAGGAGCCGAGGCCGCCGGGGCGCCTAGGATCGTCGCGCAAGGTGACGATCGGCGAGGCGACGCTTTGCCCGAGCTTTCCGGCGAGCAGAGAACGGCCGCCCTGGACCTCGTCCGCCGAGAGCAGCTCAGCCAGGAGCTCGAGGAATTCGACTCCGACCCAGGGCTCGAAGAGGACCGAGCGCTTGCCTCCCTTGGCGCGGCGGGCGCCGAGCAGCGAGGAGGCCCGCAAGCCCGCCTCGCGGCCGGCGGCGGCGAAATCGAGGGCCGACGCCCTGCGCTCGGCGCGATAGCCTTCACCGAGCTGGACCTCCGCTCCGGCCTCGGCGGCGACGACGAGCGAGACGCTCGCCGAGCCTCCGCGCTCGCTGGCGAAGAGGCCGCTCGTGCCGGCGACGACGACGGTCCCGCGGCTTTCCGCGTATTCGATGCGCATAATCCTGGACACGCGAGGCTGGGCCTTGGCCGCGGCCTCGGCCTCCTTGAGACGCGTCTCGACCTTGTCCCAGGGCGTGGTAAAAAGCGCCTCATCCCAAAGCGTGGAGGCAAGAGCATCGTCGCCGGCAGGGGCCTGGGGCCCGGGAAGCACTCGCCGGGGATCGGGCTCGGCGTGCGGCAGCTGCTCCACGGCACGAGCATAGAGGTCCTTGATAGCGTCGAGATCCGCGCCGCCGGCCGAGGCGAAGCCGACGCGCCCGTCGCGCACGACGCGCACGCCCGCGCCCGCGCTCTCCGAGGCCTCGACGCCGTCGCGTTCGCCCTCCCGCCGGGACACCGCACGCTCCTCGCCTCGCGAGAGGTAAAGCTCGGCCTGCGTCCCGGAGGAGCGGGCCTTCATCCAGGCGACGGCGTCGCGCGCCAGAAGCTCGAGGCTCTTCATGGATCCCTCAGCGCGGGAGCGCCGACCAGCCCATATACAGGAACAGGAAGGAGACCAGAAGGAAGAACATCCCCCACTTCCTGCGCTCCAACGCGATGTAGGCGTCGTTGAGCAGGTAGTCGCGCAGGACGGCATTCATGCGCTCGATCAGGTCGGGGCGGTACAGATAGCCCAGGCCGAGGAGACCGCTGATCAGGCCGATGATGATCTTGAGGTTGGGCGTCATGGCGCAGCCGGATTATAGCGATTCATGGCTGCGTCGACGCCGTTTTCGACCACCACCTTGATGGCTTCCACGGCGCGGTCGAAAACGGCGTCCAGCTCGTTTTCTTCGCTTTTATTGAATCGCCCCAGCACGAAGTCGGTCGCGCTCATCTTCTCCGGCTGAGGCCCGATCCCGATCCGGATCCTCGATACGTTGTCGGTCCCGAAATGCTGAATGATCGACAGCATCCCCTTCTGCCCGCCCGCCGACCCGTTCTTGCGTATGCGGATCTTCCCGAGCGGCAAGGCCATCTCGTCATAAGCGATGAGTATGTCCTCGAGCGCGATGTTGTGATAAGCAGCGAACTTCTGCACGAACTCGCCGGACAGATTCATGTAGGTCATCGGCTTGGCCACCCACAGATTTCCGACCTTGGCCGCGACGCCGAGGCCCTTGAAGTTCGAAAAAGAATCCGCCTCGCCGACCATGCGGTCGGCGAGGCGGAAGCCCACGTTGTGGCGCGTCTTCTCGTATTCCGGGCCCGGGTTGCCGAGGCCGACGACGAGCTTAAGCGCCATGTAGGGTAAGTCTTAGGTCGCCTACTTCTTGACGTCCTTCTTGGCGTCCTTCTTGGCATCGGCGGCCGGAGCGCCCGGCTTGACCGCTTCCTTGGTGAGCTTGCCTTCCTCGTCCTTCTTGCCCTTCGTGGCGGCGGATTCGGGCTCGGCGGCGGCGACAGCGCCTTCAACGACGGCGCCGGGCACGGGCTCGGCCACGACTTCAACCTTCGCGAGGACGATGCGGATGACGGCGGCGTCCATGGAGTCAAGGATCTCCACGCCTTCGGCGAGCACGAGGTCCTTGACCGTGATGCTCTGATGAAGCTCGAGCTTGGAGACATCCACGTCGATCTTCTGCGGGATGGCCGTGGGCAGGGCCTTGATGCGCAGCTCGCGCATGTCGATGGACATCATGCCGCCGGAGGTCTTGACGCCGGGCGCCTCGCCGATGATGTTCAGCGGGACCTTGGCCTCGATCTTCGTGGTCAGCGAGATGCGCTGGAAGTCGGCGTGCACGGGCCGGTCAGTGACCGGGTGCCGCTGCAGCTCCTTGACGATGACGGTCTCCTCGCCCTTCGCGTGCTTCAGGCGAAGGATGGCGTTGGCGCCTCCCTTCTTACGGGCGGCCATCAGGTCCTTCTCGGACAGAGCGAGCAGGATCGGCCCCTTCTCTCCGCCGTACACGATGGCGGGGATGGTGGATGCGGCGCGGAGCGTGCTCAGGACCTTCTTCGTGCCCTTCGCAGCGCGGACTTCGACATTCAACGTGATTTCCATGACTTATTACTCTCCTGTGTCTTAAACGAACAAAGCGCTGATGGACTTGCCCTGATGATTACGTGCTATAGCTTCCCCCATAAGGGGTGCTATCGACAATACCGTCAGTTTCCCCCCGGCCAGCGCATGGACCGGGATCGAATCGGTGAGGATCATTTCCTCTAAAGATGACTTGGCGATCAAGTCGTGAGCGGCGCCGGACAGCACGCCGTGGACGCAGGCGGCATAGACCTTCAGCGCGCCATTCTCGCGGATCTTGTCGGCGACCTTGCAGAGCGTGCCGCCGGTGTCCACCATGTCGTCGAGGATGAAGCAGTTCTTTCCCTTAACGTCGCCGATGATATTGTAGACCGAGGCCTCGTTCGGACGCGGGCGGCGCTTGTCGATGATGCACAGGCCCGCGTTCAGGCGCTTGGCGAACGCGCGGGCGCGCTCCACACCGCCCACGTCGGGCGAGACGACGACGAGATTCTTGAGCGCCAGCTTCTTCACGTAATCGATGAGGATCGGCGCGGCGTAAAGATGGTCGACGGGGATGTCGAAGAAGCCCTGGATCTGGGCGGCGTGAAGGTCCATCGTGATGACGCGGTTGGCACCCGCCTCGACGATGAGGTTGGCCACGAGCTTGGAGGTGATCGGCATGCGCGGCGCGGTCTTGCGGTCGGCGCGAGCGTAGCCGTAGTAGGGCATGACCGCCGTGATGCGGCCCGCCGACGCGCGGCGCAGCGCGTCGATCATGATCAGCAGCTCCATCAGGTTCTCGTTGACGGGGCGGCAGGTCGGCTGGATGACGTAGCAGTCGGCGCCGCGGACGTTCTCCTCGATCTGCAGGTTGATCTCGCCGTCGGCGAAGCGGCCCACATGGGTCTTGCCGAGAGTGACGCCGAGATATTTCGCGATGTCTTCGGCCAGGGGCCGATTTGCGTTGCCGGAGAAGATCTTGATGCCGCGCAGGGACTTCAAGCCCTCCATCGGGAGAGGCTTCTCGACGAACTTATGGGCCGCCATGCGCGCCTCCGCCTTCTCGGGTGATTTAATGGCCATGATCAGGTCTTGTTCACCTGGCGGGCGCGGGCGATGGCCAACGCGTCGTCGGGGACGTCCTCGGTCACGGTGGAACCGGCGGCCACCTTGGCGCCGCGGCCGATCTTGACGGGGGCGATCAGGTTCACGTTGGAGCCGATGAACGCCTTCGCGCCGATCACCGTCTTATGCTTCTCCTTGCCGTCGTAGTTGCAGGTGATCGTGCCGGCGCCGATGTTGACGTCCTCGGCGATGTCGGCGTCGCCGATGTAGGAGAGGTGGTTGACCTTAGAGCCGAAGCCGATCTTCGAGGCCTTGACCTCGGTGAAGTTGCCGATGCGCGCGCGCGGGCCGATCGTCGATTCGGGCCGGATGTGGGCGAACGGCCCGACCGAGGTCTTCTCGAGCAGGCGCGCCTGGACGACGTAGGAGAAGCGGACCTCGCACTCGTTGCCGATCGAGGTGTCCTCGATATGGGTGAAGGGTCCGATGCGGCACATGCGGCCGATCTTCGTATGGCCGCGCAGGATGGTGCCGGGATAGATCACGGTGTCCTGGCCGATCTCGACGTCGGCGTCGACGTGGGTGGACTGGGGATCGCGGATGGTGACGCCGGAGATCATCAGGCGCTCGAGCATGCGCTTGTTCAGCACGCGCTCGGCGGCGGAGAGCTGGGCGCGGTTGTTGACGCCCTGGATTTCCTCTGAATTCGACGAGGTGTAAGCGTGAATACGGCCGCCCTTGCCGCGGATGGCTTCCATCACGTCGGTCAGGAAGTGCTCCTTCTTCGGGCCCTTGGCGCCGATCTCCTTGAGGCCGTCGATGAGGGCCGCGACCTCGAAGCAGTACGCGCCCGAGTTGACCTCGGTCACCGCCAGCTCCTTGGGAGACGCGACGCTTTCCTCGACGATGCGCTGGACCTCGCCGAGGGCGCCGCGCACGATGCGGCCGTAGCCCTTGGGGTTGGCCAGGCGCGCGGTGAGCAAGGTGGCCTGGCCCTTGAGCTGCTCATGGGTAAGGAAAAGATTGTAGATGGATTCGTACGTCAGCAGGGGCGTGTCGCCGCACATGACCATGGCGGTCTTGAACTTCTTGAGGAAGGGGAGCGCCTCGACGACCGCGTTGCCCGAGCCCATCTGCTTCTTCTGATGGATTATCTGGAGCGGACGTGCGATGCCGACGGACTTCAGCATCTCCGCCGAGGCTTCCTTGACCTGCGCGGACTCATGGCCGACGACGACGCCAATGGAGCCCGGCTTGAGCGCGTTGGCGATGCGCAGGACGTAGAAAAGCATGGGGCGCCCGCCGACATGGTGGAGCACCTTCGGGATGGTGGATTCCATCCGGGTGCCCTGACCGGCGGCGAGGATCAGCACGCACAGCTGGCCTTGTCCCTTTTTGGTCGCGCTCATTTCATTTTCCTATTAAATCGCTATTCCCGGGCGTGGACTCGAACCACGAATAAAGGCTTCAAAGGCCTCTGTGTTACCATTACACCACCCGGGAGTCGACACACTTCCCTGCAGCGGCCTGGAGAACTTCCCGCTCGTAGCAGGCGAACACTTTTTTCTCCAGAAGAGCTCTAAATTCAACCGTGATCGGATGCGCCACGTCCTTGAAGCTGCCGTCGGGCATCTTCCGGGACGGCATGCAAAGAATCAGCCCTTTTTCGTTCGCGATCACCTTTAGATTGCGGACCACGAAGCAGTGGTCAAAAGTGACGGTTGCAAACGCCTTAAGCTTATCCTCTTTGCGCAGGTGGACGCGGATTTCCGTGATTTCCAAGATATCAGCCGTGACAGCTCGTCAAATAGACCTTCCAGGGGTAAGCCTGGAGCCGCCGCACGACTCGCACGCCTTCGGCGTGCGAATTAATAAACCCGAAGACCGAAGAACCCGAACCCGACATGCGCACTCCCTTTGCGCCGGCCGATTCCAGAATACGCCTGGCCTGCGCAATTTCCTTCATAGCCGGCAACTCCGCCTGCTCCAAACGGTTAAAAAGAAGCCCCCCCCATTCTTCGACGGGACGGCCTGTTTTCAGACGACGGATGAGTTTATCAAGTTGGGAGAGACGCGTCAATATCTCCGAACGCCGGCGGGGAGGAACAGCCGTGAAAACGGGCCCCGTCGGAGAAGGAAATCCCGGCCAAACCAGGACCATGAACGGCAAAGATTTCTGGATTTTAACCGGTTTTAAGCGGTCCCCGATGCCGGTCGCCCGGCAGAAATTGGCGTCTTTGAGGAAAAATGGGACGTCAGCGCCCAATCTGACGCCGATATCGTGCAGCTTTCTCTTCTTTGCCGCAGTCAGATTGATCTGCAAAAGCCTGGCTAATCCAAGAAGAGTGCCCGCGGCGTCCGAGGACCCTCCGCCAAGGCCCGCGCCCATAGGGATCCTCTTGGTTAAGACGATCTTAACCCCGACGCCGACCCGGAACTCCCGGTAAAAGGCCCGGGCGGCGCGCAAAATCAGGTTATCGGGGCCGGCCGACAGGGGCATGGTGTCGAGCTCATCGATGATCTCGAGCGTGGGCTTATTGCCGTTGACGACCTCCATATCGAGAACATCGTAAATGTTGATCTTGGCGAAAAGAGTCGCGAGCGTATGGTAGCCGCTCTTGCGCCTGCCCGTGACCTCGAGGAAAAGGTTGATCTTCGCCGGACATTGCTGTTTCAAGGTACAAACTCGGTCTTCGGCTCGGCGCAGGAGATCGCAAGCTCCCAGAAGCGGCCCTTCGTTTCCATGAGGCGGGGCACCTGCCGCGCGCGCGCGCGCTGAAAATCGGACAGGGCGACAGAGACGCCGTTGCCGGCGGGCGAGATCGACCTCGCCATGCCGTCCTCAAGGTCGATGCGCCAGGCGGAGCGCATCAGGCTGGTCCGCCCCCACCCGCGCTCCATGCGCGCCGGGCCGGGCTCGAAGGCTTCCCCGGACAGCGCGGCCGCGATCGCCGCGAACGCGCCGTGCGCGGCCTCCTCGACGCGAGGCTGGTCGAGGCCTTCCACGGGGAACGGGTCCATCGAGAATCCGCGCGCGTCGAGGCGCGCACGCCACGCGGTCGAGAACATCGGGCCCAGGATCTCGAAGACGACCTCGCGCGGCGCGCGGAAGGTGAACAGCGCCTGCCGCGACACCGGCCGGCCCGCGATGCGGCCCTTGAGCTCGCAGAGGCCGCTCATTTTTTTGACGCCGCCCTGAACGGCGGCCAGATGCCTGCGCCACAGCTCGCCGAGCCCCTCGTCGGACAGCCCCTTTTGGAGAAGCTCCGCCTTCTCCTGGGCCGTCTTGGAGCCGAGGCTCTGAGCCAGGCGCCACGCGAGCCAGGCCGCCTCGGCATTGCCCACGCTCTCGTAGGCGGCGGCGAGGTGGCCCCACAGCGACTCGTCGTCGGCGATCTCGCGGGCGGACGCCTCGAGCTCGACGACGGCCTCCGTGCTGCGGCCCTGCTTGAACATCGCCCAGCCGAGCGAGTCCCGGTAGGCGGCGTTCCCCGGCTCCAAAGCGAGCGCGCCGCGGATCAGCTCCTCGGCCTCCGCGAGCTTCAAGCCGCGGTCGGCCAGGGCGTAGCCGAGATAGTTGAGCGCGGGCGCGTCGTCATGCTTGCTCGCCAGCAGCGCCCGGAACTCGATCTCGGCCTCCGCGATCTTGTCCATCTTCTCGAGTATGGTCGCCAGCTGCCACCGCGCGTCGCGATCCTCAGGCTTGAGCGCCAAGACCTCGCGCAGCAGCGCCGTCGCCAACACGCGCTCGCCGAGGTCGTCGTGGCCGAGGGCCAGGTAGTAGGCGATGCGGTCATCCTTCGGCCAGCGCTTGCGCGCCTCAGCCAAGGTGATCATCGCCTCCTTCACGCCGCCGCTCTGCAGCTGATAGTAGCCCAGTCGCAGATGCAAGGTCGGGTCGTCCCTGAGGGCAGAGCTATCCTTCAGGTAGGCGGCAGCCGCGCGGAAATCTCCGGCGCGCTCGGCATCGGACGCGAGCCAGCCGGCGGCCGTCGCGTCGTCGCGTCGCTTTTCCTTGAGCCGCAGGAACTCGGCGCGGGCCGCGCCGTCATCGCCGCGCGCGGCCTCGAGCTCGGCGATATGCGCCCACAGCTCGAAATCGTCGGGGATCGAGCTCAGCACCTTGCGGTACTCGTCGATCGCCGAGGACGTGTCATGGGAAATCTCGAACACCTGGCCGAGCGTCAGGCGCACCGGGTCGGACTCGGCCTCATCGAGGGAGATCGCCCGGCGAAGCTTCTCGACGGCGGCCGGATAGCGGGCTTCCTGCGCGTCGAGCTTGGCGAGCTCATGAAGGACCTTGGCCGCGTGCTCCGGGTTGCCGGACAGGAAGCGCTCGAGCATGACGCGCGCGCGCTTCGGGTCCTTCGGGGCGATGATCTCCGTCAGCGCCATGATCGAGTCGATGGACGCGGGATCGAGCTTGAGCGCCGACTCGAACTCCTTGATCGCCTCGTCCTCCTGGCCGCGCGACCAGAACACGCGCGCCAGGATCATCTGAGATTTCCCGTCTTTCGGAGCGAGCTCCAGGCGCCGGCGCGCCCACTTCTCCGCCTTGGACCAGTCCTCGAGCTCGAGCGCCAAGTCCGCGGCCTCGCCGGCGAGGAACGCCGAGCCGGGGTCGAGCGCCAGAGCCTTCTCATACGCGTCCAGCGCCTCGGCGAAGGCGCCGCGCCGCTCGAGCAAGGTCCCGCGCAGGTATTCCTGCTGCGCGCCCGCGGCGGTCCCGGAGCCCCCGGACGAGGAGGCGGCGGCCGACGATGCAAGGAGGAGCGCTAGGAGCAGGTTCAAGGGATGTCGAGATCCATCAGCACGGCGTCCGAGCCATCATAGTAGAACTTCGGCCTTCGTCCGACAACCCTCGCCCCGGCCTTCGCGTAGAAGGCGAGCGCGCGCTCGTTGGCCGCCGACACCTCGAGGGTGACCTTCACGCAGGTCCGCGACTTCGCCGCGCTCATCAGCGCCGCCATCAGCGCGCGGCCGCAGCCGCCGCCGTCGGACGCCGCCGCGAGATCGAGCAATTGGCAGTCACGCTCGGCGACGCGCGCGAGCGCGTAGCCGCGCACCGCGCCGCCGTCGCCGGCGACGAGGAACAGGGAATCCAGGCGCGCCAGCTCGTAGGCGAGCTCGCGCGCCGGCCACTTCGCAGTGTACGGCCGGGACTGGGCGAGCGCCGCGATCGCCTCGATATCGTCCGCTTCCGCGGCCCTAACCGCGTGGTCTTTCATAGCTCGCCGGCTTCAGGTAGAACGGCTTGAACGGCGGGATCTTTTTCGCGGCGAGCATGGCCCGCGCGACGGGAAGAAGATCGGCGGCGGAGGTGTCCCCATGAGAAACCGTGAGCCCGTCCTTCTCGGCCGCGGCGCGCACCGCCGGCCAGTCCTGCGGCGCGGTCCAGATCGCCTTGCCCCGGGCCTTTCCCGACAGGTACTCCTGGGAGTAGACCTCGTCCTTCCAGCCCGGCAGCGCGCCCAGCACCCGCTTCGCCTTCGATCTTCCCGCCGCGGCCGCCAGCCGGCTGATCGCGAGCGCGGGGATCTTCAGCTGAAACCCGGCGGCGGCGGCGAACGACATGCCGATGCGGATGCCGGTGAATCGCCCCGGGCCCGAGGCGGCGGCGATTGCGTCGAGATCGGACCACTTAAGCTTGGCTTTTTTCAGCAGCCGCTCGATGAGAGCGAGAAGCGCCTCGTCATGCTTCTTGGCCGCACGCTTGAGCTCATGCTTCCCGAGGGCGACGGACAGGACTTCGCCCGTGGCGTCCACGGCGAGGATGTTCATTCGAACGATTCTAGGATTTTTCGGGACGCGGGGCCCGCGGCTTTCAGCGCGGCGCGCCGTCCGCCGCGCACATGCGACAAGAAGACCTCGAGGCGGTCCTTCGGCCAGCGTCCGCCGGCGGCGGCGGGCCATTCCACGATCACCGCTCCGCGCGGGTCGGCGAGCAACTCTTCGAGGCCCAATTCACCGTCTTCGCCTTCGGCGATCCGGTAAAGATCGAGATGATGAATCGTTATTTTTTTGCACCGGTACACATGCGCGAGCGCGAAGGTCGGGCTCGACACGCGTCCACGATACCCTGCGCCGCGAGCGAGGCCGCGGGCGAGCGTCGTCTTCCCCGCGCCCAATTCTCCGCGCAGGAGCACGACCGCCCCGGGCTTGAGCTTACGGCCCAGACGCTCGCCGAGCGCGATCGTCTCTTCTTCCGAAGATAGCCTTAAACGCACAGGGCTTTGAACGCGTGCGGCAGGTAGTCCGCGAGATCGGTCGACGTCACCGCCCAGGTGGTCAGGTCCTTCTCCGCCGCGTCGCCGGCGGCGCCATGTAGCCAGGCGCCGAGGGCCGCCGCTTTGAAAGAAAGGTCTCCTGAAACCCGGCTGGAGGCGAGCATCTGCGCCCAAAGCCCGGCGATCAGACCGGTCAGCACGTCCCCGGATCCGCCCTTGCCGAGGCTTGGCCCGCCCGTCGGATTAGAGACCGTCCGCGCTCCCGAGGAGATCAGGGTCTTATGCCCCTTGAGCAAAGCGACGCCTCCAAGGCTGCGCGCGAGCTTCTCCACGCACTTCAGCCTCTGCGCCGACACCTCGCTCTTCTTCATACCCAGAAGACGCGCAGCTTCCGCCGGGTGCGGCGTGAAGATGCAGGGCTGCTTGCGCGCCTTGAGCATCTGCACGACGCCCTCGCTCTCCTGCTGCGCCAGATTATTCAGCGCGTCAGCGTCCACCACGGCCGCGGCCGGCACGCCCGACAGCGCCAGCAGCACGAAGCGCGCCGCGTCCGCGTGCGTCGTCATGCCGGGGCCGATGGCCATCGTCACGACGCGCCGCTCCTTGGCGTACTCCTTAAGACGGTCCACGCCTTCCGGCCGAAAGACGCCGGCGGTGTTCTCCGGCAAAGCCAAGGTCATCGCCGAGGGCACCGCGCCCGCCACCGTCCCGGCGATGCCCGCCGGGACCGCGACCGTCACGAGGCCCGCGCCAGAACGCAGGGCGCCGCGCGCCGTCAGGATCGCCGCGCCCGCCATGCCGCGCGACCCGGCCACGACGAGAACGTGCCCGAAGATGCCCTTATGGTCGTCGGGCTCGCGCGCGACGAGGCCCTCTCTCAACTCCGCCTTCCCCAGGGCCTTGACGCTCACCGGGGATCTTGCGCGAGCAGCTTCTTCCAGCTCTCGGGGATGTTCGCGCGCGGGTGCGGCACCAGGCTCCCGAGCAAGGTCCAGCGCGGCCGCACCGGCTGCTTCTTCAGCGGCATCCCCGCCTCATCCGGCAGGCGGTCGGCCTTCTTCAGATTGCACGGCCGGCAGGAGGTGACGACGTTCGTCCACTCGTTGGCGCCATCTCGGGAACGTGGAATGACATGATCAAGATCGAGCTCGTCGGTCGCCTTGCGCTTGCCGCAGTACGAGCACTTGTAGCGGTCGCGCGCGAAAACGTTGTGCCGGGTGAACGCGACCTCGCGGTGCGGGATGCGGTCGTAGCGCACGAGCCGGATCACCTCGGGCAAAGCGAAGCGCATCGTCGGCGACTGCACGAAGCCCCCGGGCAGCTCCACCCAGTTGGACGACGCCGCGACCCAGGCCTCGAAATCGTAGGGCGTCAGGTCCTCGTCGAGCGCCTCGGCCAGCCCCATATACACGAGCGTAATCGCCCGCCGCCAATCGGCGACGGCGACGGCCCGGAAGCTTCGGTTTAATACGAGGGTGCGGCCCATATCCCGATAGGGTAACAGTCGTAAGCCGTTAAATCAACGCCCGGGCGTGCACCTATTCGCCCCCTCGATCGCATGAAGGGATGGCTGATCCTTTCCCCATAGCCAAGCCCCTATTTTCCCTCTATAATCCGCAGTAACGGCTGTTTAATGTGTCGAATAAGGCACCCGAACTAGCACCGGAACGAGTGATTATCATCAGTAATAGATCAGCGGCTGAAACTGCACGAACATGAAACTCTTGATCGCGATGATACCGCTGTTGTGGACGGGCTCCGCCGCCGCATTCGGAGAATTGCCCGCCCGCCTGACGGCCTGCGTCCGCGACAGCGACTGCTGCGGCGTGCGCGGCGAGTGCGGCGGCTGGGTGTTCGTCAACGCGAAGTACGGCACGGCGGCACGGGAGCAGTATCGGCGCCTGGCCATGGCCGCCAATTGCGAGCGCGGCAGCGAGGCCCCGGCGTCCGCCGCCTCCTGCCTCTCAGGAAAATGCACGAGCAAGCCCGGAAGCGGAGGCGCCTGCCGGCCGGGGGCGGCAACGGCACCCACCTCGGTCGCGGGAGTCATCGAGGGCCTCTCCGCCCCAGTGGCCGGGCTTCGGGGTCTAGCCGCGCAGGGCGCGCTGACGCTTGGCCCTCAGGCCAAGGCGGCCGTCCCGGCCCTCATCAAGGCGCTGCAGGAGAACGAGGCTTACTGGTCGATGTTCGACCAGGCGAAGCACGACATGCTCGGCTATGAAGATCTGGCCGGGCCCTACCTGAATGCCCTCACGGCGATAGGCGCGGATGCTGCCGTGCCCGCCGCGGCGGCGATCCTCGGCGACGAGCGCCGCGGCGTGCACAGGGATGCGGTGCTGAGCTTTCTCAGGGCGATGGGGCCGAAGGCTGGCGCGGCGCTGCCGGCCCTGCTCAAGCTCGCGGAACTTGGCCCGGGACGCGGCGAGAGCCACGACAGCTTGGCCGTCATCGCCGCGATCGGACCGGCCGCCGCCTCGGCCGCGCCGCGAGTACGCGCCCTGCTTGCGGCCTTCGAGAAGCGCCATGATTCCACCGGCTACAAAGCCGCGATGACGGCGCTGTCCGCCATCGAGCCCGGCTCCGGAGCGCTCGCCGACGAGACGCGCGCCCTGGGCTCGGAGGACATCGGGCTGGTCGCTCATGCGATCGAGGCCGTGGGCCGGCGCGGCCCCGAAGCGAAGGCGGCCATGCCCGGCCTGATTAAAATCATAAAAGGGAAGATGTCCTATCCTCACCTGCGCATGGCCGCGTACGGAGCGCTGGTCAAGATCGGCGCGCCGCCGGCCGAGGCCGCGCCGCTGATGCTCGCCGACTACCTGGGGCAGAGCGACGTGGCGCTCAAGCAGGCCTCCGGCGAGGCGCTGGTCCGCCTCGACAGGACAGGCGCGACCCTGATACCTTTGCTCGGCCCGGCGCTGGAGAGCCCTTATCAGGTGAGCGACGCCGTGCAATTGCTGGAGCGGCTGGATTCCCCGCGCGCCGCCGCGCTTGCCGGTGCAACGCGGCGGAGATGGAAGCTGAAGTAACGGAGCTCAGCGCGC
This sequence comes from uncultured Elusimicrobia bacterium, assembly GCA_964537395.1. Taxonomy (GTDB): domain Bacteria; phylum Elusimicrobiota; class Elusimicrobia; order UBA1565; family UBA9628; genus GWA2-66-18. Next base: position 37,109 of record CAZIBN010000012.1, on the reverse strand, counting down.
GGGGAAGCTCCGCTCTTCAGAGAACATCAAAGCGATCCCAGCCCCCAGCACGGACAGCCCTTCCGGGGTCATCTTCTCGGGAACGAAGCTCCCGCTCAGGCTGGCGTAAGAGGGCGTGATCCAGGCCTTGAGCCGTGTGCCGTCGCGGCCGACGATGTCGTAGGTGTCCGGCATGAACGCCCGCTCGAGCGTCAGATTGAACGGCCGGCCGCCGGCCTGGCCGTCGATCAGAAGGCCGTTGCCGAAGCGGACGACGCGCGCGGAGATCGTCCGGGAAACGAATCGGTAGCCGTACAGCGGCCGCGTATCAGTGAGCGGCCGCGCCTCGAACGACAGCGCCGCGCCCGCCCGGCCGCTGAATCTCACGATCCCGTTGGTCGCGGGCTGGCCCGATAGATGGATCCCGAGGCCGGCATCATCCACGTTGAAGAATGAGCCGCCGGGCGTGTAGCGCGCGCGCAAGTCGACCGTCGAGGCGAGAGGCCGCAGCAAATCCTGAGCCTGGCGCCAGACCTCCGGGCTCTCAACTGTTAAAGAGGCGGCCGCAGGCACCGAAAGGAGCATGGCAAGAAGGATCGTGATCATGACCTCGGTTTATCATATCCAAGATGCTGTTTCCAAATGGAAGACGGCAGGCAGTTAGCTAAACTGTATCGGTGAGCCAGCCCCTGCCGATCGCGGCGTTCCGCGATAAGATCGTATCGGAGATCAGCCGCGCGGGGAGCCTGATCCTGACGGCGCCGACCGGCAGCGGCAAATCCACGCAGACCCCTCAATATCTTCTGGGAAAATTCCCCGGGAAGATATTGGTGCTCGAGCCGAGACGGCTGTCCGCGCGCAGCCTCGCGGGACGCGTGGCCGTGGAGATGCACACCCCGCTGGGAACGACGGTCGGCTATCAGGTCCGCTTTGATAGCCGTTGCGGGGCAGAGACCAAGATCGTGTTCCAGACCTACGGCGTCTTCATCGCCCAGATGATGAAAGATCCCGAGCTAAAGGGCGTGGGCGTGGTGCTTCTTGACGAATTCCACGAACGCAGCCTGGAGTGCGACCTCGCGCTCGCCTGGCTGAAGGCCCTGCGCAAAGGGAAACGGCAAGACCTGCGTATCGCGGTCATGTCGGCGACGCTCGAGGCCGAGGCGCTGTCTCGCTACCTGCCCGAGGCGGCGACGGTGTCGGTCCCGGGGCGGATGTTCCCGGTGGACATACGCCATCACCCGCTCGATTCGCGCGGCGGCCCGGCCGAGGGCGCCTTGGCGGCCCTGAAGGACCTGGCTCGCGAGGGCCTCGACGGTTCCGTTCTGATATTCATGCCGGGTTTGAGGGAGATCCGGCGCGCGATGACCGTGCTCACGCCCTATTGCCGCGAGCAGGACCTCGAGCTGCACGCGCTTCATGGGAGCATGGAGCTCGCCGAGCAGCAAAGCGTGCTGGACGAGTCCCCCCGCCGGCGCGTCATCGTCGCGACCAACGTCGCGGAGACAGGCCTGACCATCCCGCAGGTCACGATGGTCATCGACAGCGGCCTGCACCGCGTGGCGGCCTACGATGCGGCCCGCGGCATCAACACTTTATATCTGACGAGGATCAGCCGCAGCAACGCGGCCCAGCGCGCGGGCCGCGCCGGGCGCACGGCGCCGGGCCGGTGCGTGCGCCTGTGGTCGAGGTCGGATGAGACGGGCATGGCCCCGAGCCTCGTGCCCGAGATCCTGCGTCTGGAGCTCAGCTCGCTGCGGCTCCAGGCCGCGTCCTTGCCCGCGGCCGTGGACTGGGTCACGCCGCCGAAGACGGACGCCTGGGACGGCGCGGGGAGATCCCTCGCATCGCTCAAGGCGTTGGACGAGAAGGAGCGCGTCACGGCGAGAGGCCGCGCGCTTCTGCGCTACCCCGCCCCGCCTCGCGTGGCTGCCGTTCTCGAAGAGGCGCTCGCGCTCGGTCCCGAGGCGTACGAGCGCGCCTGCGCCATGGCCGCCGTCTTCGAGACCGCGAGCGACCTGCGCCCGGGCCAGGCGGCCGATCTGTCGGCGCTGGCCACGGATCTTCTCGCCGGCTCGCGCGAGGACGTGTCGTGGGAGGCGTCCGAGGTGTTCCGCCAATTCAAACGCCTCGGAAAGGAGGCGGACGGCCCTGTGGCCGCCTCCTCGGCCGACGCGTTGTCGTTCGTGTGGCTGGCGTCATTCATGGACCGCTTGGCCGCGCGTGAAGGCGAGGGAACCTTCTATCGTTTGTGCGACGGACGCGGCGCCTTGCTTCCCGCCGTGAAGGACCCGCCGCCCCTTCTCCTCGCTTTGGATGTCCGCGAGCGCGCCGGAGGCGGGCAGGCGCGGCAGGTCGGGATCAATCTCTATTTGCCGTTCACTCCGGAGGCGATCGATCTGGCCTTTCCCGGCGAGTGCGTCTGGACGCCGTCCGCCGAATTCGACGAACGAAAAAATCGGGTCATCAAAGAAGACCGGCTTCTGTTTCGAGGCCTCGTCATCTCACGCCGCGAAGCGGCGCCTCTCAAGAACGACCGCAAGGTCGCGGCCGACCTCTGGGCGGAGAAGTTCGCCTCGGGCGAGCTTGAGCATCCGGGCTATGACGACCGCGCGCGCCAGCTCGTGGTGCGCATCGCTTTGGCGCGCCGCCTCTATCCCGGCATGGGCTATCCTGAGATGACCACCGACGACTGGCGCCTGATCTACGGCGAGGCTTGCGCGGGACGAAACACGCTCAAGGACATCGAGCGCGTGAATCTATTGCCGCACATCGAGAGCTATCTGGGGCCCGCGCTGGCGGGCTTCCTCGACCGAACGCTGCCCGCGACCAAGCGTCTGCCGTCGGGCCGGACCGGACGATTCACCTATCACGAGACGCACCCGCCGGAGCTGGCCGCACGCCTCGGCGACTTCGCCAAGATGACGGGAACGCTCGCGTTATGCGAGGGGCGCCTGCCCGTGACATTCGACATACTCGCGCCCAACCACAGGACGGTGCAGAAGACCAAGGACCTCGCCTCGTTCTGGGCGAACGCCTATCCGACGGTCAAGAAGGAGCTTCAGCGGCGGTATCCGCGGCATCCCTGGCCTTGATCGATCCGCAATAACGCCAATGCCGGCGTGCCTTTAACGGCACAACAACTAGTTCCGGAACGAGTGATTATCAGTAGTTATCGGGAAGCGAGATCGGGACCGCGAGGTAATACCACTCTTCGCCCGTCGCGGCGCCCGCAAAAGGCATGACGACGAAACCATCCTCGGAAGCCGACAGCTCGACGCCGTCGGCGTAACGGGCGAGGACCTCGCCCTTCTTCACAGGATCGAAGTTCTTCCAAGGCCGGGCGAACTGACCTTCCCGCTCGCGCCGGACGACCGCCGTCAGGCGCAGGGCTTTAGGCTTCGGCCGGCGCGGCGTGCCGATGATCAGACCGAAGTGCGCGATCGCCCGCCGCGCCGCGTCGAACGCGAACTCCGCCGCCTGGGGATCGTCGTTCTGACCCGCCTCGACCGTCAGCGCGCGCTTGCCCAGGCTCTGGGCGAATCCGGTCGTCGTGAGCGCGTCCGAACCGGCGTAAAGCGCGGGCCAACCGGTGAGCAGGAAGTCGGCGCCGAGCGCCTCGGCCCAGCCGCGCACGGGCACGGACTCGTCGTCGAGGAAGGCGAACGGGACCGTCGGCGCCTGCGTGCCATGAAGATCGAGGACCGCGTCATGGGCGGCAATCAGCGCGGCCAACTCGCCGGCGAGCCCTTGCTCATGATTGGCCGGCGCGGGCTGAGGGCGCACGATGCGGTTGAGGTTCTCGTCGACGAAATGGAGGCCGCGCTCGACGGCCTCGCGGTTCACCCGGGGAACGATGGTCAGCTGTCCGCGCGCGACGGACAGGCGGCCGGACTGGAACTCCGCGACGAGCCGCTCGAGCGCCAGGATGCCCGGCTTTTCCTCACCATGCACGCCGCCCAACAGCAGGACCCGCGGCCCGGGCCCGGGGCTGAAGAACCGGATCGCGTCGATCAACGCGAGAGGACGGCGAAGGCGACGGCGTGGTCGCGGCCGTGGGAGAGGGAGAGCTTCAGGCCGCGCACCGGCTTGCCGTTGATCTTCACCGAGGGGCGCCCGTCCTTGCCGCGCTTGACCGAGATCGCGGTCAGCGGGACCTCGGCCTTGCCCAGAGCTTTATAGACGGCCTCTTTGGCGGCGAAACGCACGGCGAAGTGGGGCCAGGGGTTCTTCTTGCTCCGGCAGTAGGCGATCTCCTGGCTGGAGAACACGCGCGGAAGGAACTTGGGATTGCGGCGCGCCAGCGACTTGATCCGCGCGATTTCGACGAGATCGACTCCAAGTTCCATCAGGGCCTCCCGAGATAGTCGAGATACACGGCGTCGCCGTTGACCGCGGCCACGCGTGCCAGGACCTTGGTGGTGCCGTAGACTTGATCGTCATTAACGCGCTCCGGATTGGTCCAGACCACCAGCCACGCCGGATGCTCCTCGATCCGGGCGCTCGTGGAGCCCGACTGGACCGCCCAGTACACGGGCTTGCCGACATACGCCGGATGGGCGACGACGACCTGCGGGAAGGTGAGGTCCAAACGCTCCGCCTCCTCGAACAGCGGCGCCAGGCTCGCGCGCTCGGCGCGGCGCTGCTGGAAGCCCTGAAAAGCCGTCGCCCATGGGATCTGCGCGCCCGCGAGCAGGAAGACGATGAACGCGGGCCCCACGAGGGCCGCCTTCGCCGGACGGGGCAGCACGCGCCAGAGCAGGCGCGGGCTACTCAACCGTGACGCTTTTCGCCAGATTGCGGGGTTGATCGACATCGCAACCTCGAAGGTCCGCCACATGGTACGCCAGCAGCTGGAGCGGGATGATGTTCACGATCGGCGACAGGATCTCGGGGACCGGCGGCAGGCGCAGGACGGCCTCGCAGTCCTTGAAATCCCCGACGCCCTCGGTGGCGAGCACGATCAGCCGTGCGCCGCGAGCCTTCACTTCCTCGAGAGACGACATGGTCTTCTCGAGCACGCGCGACTGGGTCGCGATCACGACGACGGGCATCTCGGTGTCGATCAGCGCGATCGGGCCGTGCTTGAGCTCGCCGGCGGGGTAGCCTTCGGCGTGGATGTACGATATTTCTTTCAGCTTCAGCGCGGCTTCGAGGGCGATGGGGTAATTCACATAACGGCCGATAAAAAGAAAATGCTCGGACTTGGCGAACTTCTTCGCAACGGCAAGTATCTGCGCGTCGAGCTTGATCGCGGCGCGGATCCAGCCCGGAACCTTGACGAGGTCTTCGACGAAGGCGCGGCCCTGTGCCTCGGTCATCGTGCCGCGGCCGATGGCGGCATGAAGCGTCACGACGGCGAGCGAAGTGAGCTGGCCGATGAAGGCCTTCGTGGACGCGACGCCGAGCTCGGGGCCGCAATGCGTGTACAAGGTCCAATCGGCCGCGCGCGTGAGCGCCGAGCCGACCGTGTTGCAGATCGCGAGGACCTTCGCGCCCCTTTCTTTCGCGATCTTAACGGCGGCCAAGGTATCGGCGGTCTCGCCGGACTGGGAGACGGCGATGACGAGGTCTTCAGGCCCGACCGTCGTCTCGCGGTAGCGGAACTCGGAAGCGGTTTCGACGCGCGTCGGAACGCCGATCAAGGTCTCGAACCAATATTGGCCGACGAGGCAGGAGTGATATGCCGTGCCGCAGGCGATCATCTGGACGGAACGGATATTCTTGAGTATGTCCGCGTTCATGCCGCAGTCGCGCTCGAGCACGCCCTTGAGCGGGAACAGGCGCCCGCGCATCGTGTCCTCGCAGGACATCGGCTGGTCGTGGATCTCCTTGAGCATGAAGTGGCGATAGCCGGACTTCTCCGCCATCGTGCGGTCCCAGGTGATATTGATCGGAGTCTTCTCGATGCGCTTGCCGGACAGATTGAAGAAGGTCGCTCCGTCCTTCTTGAGAACCGCCATCTCGCCGTCCTCGAGGAACACGGCCTTGCGCGTATAGGCAAGAAAGGCGGGCACGTCGGAGCCGAGGAAGGTCTCCCCGTCGCCGAGGCCGATGATCAGCGGCGAGGCGGTCTTCGCGGCGACGATCACGCCGGGAGCCTTGGACCAGAGCACGGCGACGGCGTAGGCGCCGCGCACGTCCCCGAGAGCGAGGCGCACGGCCTCGAACAGCAGCGGCTCGTTCAAATCGCCCTTCGGCGCGGAGCCCGGCGGCTGGAGCTTCGCGAGCTTCTCGGCGACGAGATGCGCGAGAACCTCGGTGTCGGTCTCGCTCTCGAACTTGGCGCCGGCCGCGACCATGCGGTCCTTGAGCTCGAGATAGTTCTCGATGATGCCGTTGTGGATGACCGCGACGGTCCCGGTCGGGTCGGTGTGCGGATGCGAGTTGGCCTCGCTCGGCTTGCCGTGCGTCGCCCAGCGCGTGTGGCCAAGGGCCGTCGCGCCCGCAAGAGGGCTCGCCGCGATGACCTTCTCAAGGTTCGTCAGCTTGCCCTGCGCGCGGCGCCGCTCGATGACGCCGTCCACGATGGACGCCAGGCCCGAGGAGTCGTAGCCCCGGTACTCGAGGCGCTTGAGGCCCTCCATGAGCAGGGGAACGGCTTGCTTAGGCCCGACGTAGCCGACGATGCCGCACATACTTAGGCCGGGACCCTTCGGGCCCGGCACAAATGCCGTAGAGGAAATCCTAGTAGCATTTAGTCGATGGCCCGGCGCATCTCGGAGACGGCGCTCTTCAGGCCCACGAACACGGAGCGGGCGATGATCGAGAAGCCGATGTTGAGCACGGACATGTGCGGGATGCGCGCGACGGGTGCGACGTTGTGGTAGTCGAGGCCGTGTCCCGCGTGGACGACGATGCCCATCTCCCAGGACATGTACGCGGCGAGCTCGAGGCGCTCGAGCTCGAGCTTCTGCTTGGGCTTGCTGTGCGCCTTCGCGTAGTCGCTGGTGTCGAGCTCGATGATGTCGGCGCCGATGTTGCGCGCGGCGCGGACGGCGGGCGCCTCGGGCGCCACGAACAGGCTGACCTCGACGCCGGCCTTTTTAAGGCGGGCGACGGTCTTCGCGAGGCTCTTGCCGTTGCGGACGAGATCGAGGCCGCCTTCGGTCGAGACCTCGCCGGGGCGCTCGGGCACAAGGCAGACCGAGGTCGGGCGGGCCTTGAGCACCGCGGAGATCATCTTGGCGTCGTCGCTGACCTCGACGTGCGTCTCGCCCTTGAGGCGGCACAGCTTCATGATGTCCGCGTCCTGCATGTGGCGGCGGTCGCGGCGGAGGTGGCAGACGATGAGATCGGCGCCGGACTGGCGGGCGACCTGCGCGGCCTGCACGGTGTCGGGATCGATATCGAGGCGCGCCTGGCGCAGCGTCGCGATGTGGTCGATGTTCACGCCCAGCTTCAGCTTATGATCCGTCTTCATCGGTGTTTCTCCTCTCCGGCTCCAGTCTCCGTCAGATAAATCTTCGCGATCGAATCTGCGAGCTTGTGGTTTTCCGCGACCACGGGCCCTTCCACCAAGATCCTCAGCACCGGCTCGGTGCCCGAGTAGCGCACGAACACGCGGCCGCGCCCCGAGAGGCGCTTGGAGGCCGCCGCGATCTCGGCCGTGGTGCGCGCCATCATCGCGATCGGCGGCTTGCCCTTCACATGGAGGGCTTTCAAGGTCTGGGGCGTGGACTTATACAGGCGGCCGAGCGCGCTCATCGGCTTGCCGGACTCGCGCCACGCGGCGAGGGTCTGCAGGCCGGTCAGAAGGCCGTCGCCGGTCGGCGCGAAATCGCGGAACACGAGGTGCCCGGAGTTCTCCCCACCGAGGCTCAGGCCTTCCTTTTCGATCGCCTCCGTCACGTAGCGATCGCCGACCGGGGTCGTGACTGCTTCGACGCCAAGACCGCGCAAATAAGACAAAAGACCGTAATTCGACATCACGGTGACGGCGACCTTGCCGCCCTTGAGCCCGCCGCGCTTAAGCAGGCGCGCGGCCGCGGCCGCGATCAACGCGTCGCCGTCGAGAAGCTTGCCATGCTCGTCGCAGATCAAGGCGCGGTCGGCGTCGCCGTCGAGGGCGAGCCCCACATGCGCGCGGCGGCGCTTCACCTCGCGGCACATCGCCTCGGTGTCGGTCGCGCCGCAGCCCGCGTTGATGTTCCGGCCGTCGGGCTTCACGCCGATCGCGAAGACCTCGGCGCCGAGGTCGGCGAGGAGCTTCGGCGCGAACGCCGCGGCCGCGCCGTTGGCGCAGTCCACGACGATCCGCACGCCGTCGAGATCCAGCATCGCCGGGAAGGAGCTCTTGAGAAAATCCGCATAGAGAGCGCCGCGGTCGGCGGCGGGCAGCGCGGGACGAGGCAGGGCCGGCGGCACGACGCCGCCGGCGTTGACGCGCCGCTCGACCTCGAGCTCGAGCGCCGGGGCCATCTTGAAGCCGGCGCCGTCGAAAAACTTGATGCCGTTGTATTCCGCCGGGTTATGGCTCGCCGAAAGAACGACGCCAGCGAAGCAGCCGAGCCGGGGCGCCAGGTATGAGACCGCCGGAGTCGGTATGACGCCAAGATCCACGACGCGCACGCCGGCGGCGGAGAAGCCGGAGAGCAGGGCGCGAAGCAAGGCCGGCCCGGAGCCGCGAGTGTCTCGGCCGACGGCGATGAGCGGGGCGTGGCCGTTCACTTTGACGCCCTGGCGCTCGAGAAGCACGCGGGCCGAGTGATAAGCGAGGGAACGCACGGCTTCGGGCGTGAGGGCGCCCTCGCCGGGGATGCCGCGCACTCCGTCGGTGCCGAACAGGTGTCCGCTCATTCAGGCACCATGACGGCGCGCAGGGTCTCGGTGACGCGACGGGTCTCAAGAACGTCGTGGACGCGCAGCACGGATATGCCGGACAGGCTCGCGTAAGCGGCCACGGCGAGGGACGCCGCGAGACGATCCCCCGATCCGTTGTCGTTCAAGATCTTTCCGAACATGGATTTGCGGGAGACGCCTAACAGAACGGGGGCGATGGAGGAGAGCTCGCCGGCGCGGCGGATCAACGATAAATTGTCGGCCAAATTTTTACCAAAACCGATTCCCGGGTCCACCCACACACGATCGGCGCGGCCTCCGGCCGCGATGAACGACTGGAGGCGACCTTGCAGGAAGGAGGAGACCTCGGAGAAACAATCCTTGTAGGTCGGGTTGGCCTGCATGGTTTTGGGCGAAGAACCCAACATGTGCATCAAAATCACTCGCTCTGCGCGCAGCGCGACCTCGAGCATGCCCTTGTCGTCGCGCAGCGCGGAAATATCATTAACGATCGTGGCGCCGCAATCTAACGCCTCGGCCGCTATCGCGGCCTTCGTCGTGTCGATCGAGATCTGGACCTTGACCTGCTTCGCCAACGCCCTGATGACGGGGATCACGCGCACACGCTCGATCTCCACGGCAACGGGATCGGAGCCCGGACGGGTCGATTCCCCGCCGATGTCCAATATATCCGCGCCCTCTTCCACCAGCTTCAAGGCGCGTTCAACGGCAAGAGCGCTCGTGCTTGCGCGGCTCTCCGCGTGGAATGAATCCGGGGTACAGTTCACGACACCCATGATGAGCGGCTTCTGAAATCGCTTCGCGATTTCGCCGGAGACGATCGGGGCGGTCATGACGGGATTCACTCGATCAGGCTCGCGCGGTGGCCAGGATCTTATCCACGTCGTCGCCGCTCAGCACTTCGCGATCGAAGAGCGACTGCGCCAATTGATCAAGGGCCTTCTTGTTGGCCGCCAGTATGCTGCGTGCCTTGGTCTGCGCCTCGGTCACGAGGCGCTTCACTTCCTCGTCGACCAATTGCATGGTCCGCTCGGAGAAGGCTCCGCCCTTGTTGAGGTCGCGGCCCATGAACATCTCCTGGTCGGGCTTCTTCAGCGACAGCGGCCCTACGATCTCGCTCATGCCGAACTCGGTGACCATGCGCGTCGCGTAGGCCGTGGCCTTGGACAGGTCGTCCGAAGCCCCGGTGGTCACTTCGTTAAACGCGAGCTCTTCTGCAGCTCGGCCGCCGAGAAGGATCGCGAGGCGGTTGGTGATATCCGCCTTCGAGGTCAGATATTTATCCTCGGTCGGCAGCTGGAGTGTGTAGCCGAGCGCGAAGCCGCGCGACAAGATCGAGACCTTGTGCACGGGATCGGTGCCGGGGAGCATCTTCGCGACGAGCGTGTGGCCGCACTCGTGGTAGGACACGATCTTCTTTTCGCGCTCGGACATGATGCTGGAGCGCTTCTGAGGGCCCGCCATGACGCGCTCGATGGCTTCCTCAAGATCGGAAAGCTCGACGACTTCCTTATTTTTGCGCGCGGCGAGCAAGGCGCCCTCGTTGATGACGTTGGCGAGGTCGGCGCCGGCAAATCCCGGCGTACGGCGCGCGACGACCGCGAGGTCGGCGTCAGGGGCCATCTTCACGATCTGGGCGTGGACCTTGAGGATCGCCTCGCGGCCCTTGCAGTCGGGCACGGGCACGTTGATCTGGCGGTCGAAGCGGCCCGGGCGCAGGAGCGCGGAGTCGATCACGTCGGGACGGTTGGTCGCCGCGATCAGGATGATGCCCTGGTTCTGCTCGAAGCCGTCGAGCTCGATCAGAAGCTGGTTGAGCGTCTGCTCGCGCTCGTCGTGGCCGCCGCCGATGCCGGCGAAGCGCGCGCGGCCGACCGCGTCGAGCTCATCTATAAAAATTACGGCGGGTGCTGCCTTCTTGGCCTGGTCGAACAGATCGCGCACGCGCGAGGCGCCGACGCCGACGAACATCTCGACGAACTCGGAGGCGGAGGCGGAGAAGAAGGGAACGCCGGCCTCGCCGGCGACCGCGCGGGCGAGCAAGGTCTTGCCCGTGCCGGGGGGCCCGAAGAGCAGGACGCCGCGCGGCATCTTGCCGCCCAGCTTCTGGAACTTCTCGGGGGTCTTCAGGAAATCGACGACCTCGCTGAGCTCCTCCTTCGACTCCTCGCAGCCGGCGACGTCGGCGAAGGTCGTCTTCTTTTTCTTCTCGTCAACGAGCTTGGCCTTCGAGCGGCCGAACGAGAGCGCCTGCTTGCCGCCGACCTGGACCTGGCGGATCACGAAGAACCACCAGAGGAAGAAGAACAGCACGATGCTGCCGAGGTTCAGCGCGAAGGCATACCGGCCGCTGTTGTCGCGCTCGCCCTGGAAGGTCGAGACCTTGTGCGCCTCAAGGTCCTCGACGAGCTTCGGGTCGGGCAGGGGCAAGGTGCGGAAATGCTTGGTCGCGCCCTTCAGGTCGCGATAGTCGCCGCTGATCAGGTCGGGGCGCATCTTCACCTGGATGATCGTGCCTTCGCGCAGGCGGGAGCGGAACTCGGAATAAGGGATCTCGGTCTCGAGCGGAACGGTCTTCACGCTGTTGAACAGCGTCAGCAGGAGCACGAAGCCCAGGCCCCAGATCACGAGCTGCTTCAGATTTTTATTATCCATCGTTAGATCTTCAACACTCCCACGCAAGGCAATTGCCGATAGCGTTCATCATAATCCAGGCCGAAGCCCACGACGAACTCATTCGGGATCTTGAATCCCACGTATTTCGGCGTAAAGGGGACCTTCCGGCACTCGGTCTTGTCGAGCAAGGTGCACACCTCGAGCGACTTCGGCCGGTGCGCCCGCAAAGTCTCGGTCAGGGCGGTCAAGGTCAGGCCGGTGTCCACGATGTCCTCGATGAGGAGCAGGTCCTTGCCTTCGGGGCTCTGGCGCAGGTCGAGCAAGGTCCGGATCGCCCCGGTCGAGGCCGTGCCGGCGTAGGACGAGACGGCGACAAAGTCGGTCTCGACGTCCACCTCAGGGCCGATCGCGCGCAGAAGATCGGCTAAAAAGATGACGCTGCCCTTCAAAACTCCCACCACCACCAGACGCTTGCCGGCGTAATCGCGCGTGATCTGCGCCCCCAGTTCCTTGATCCGGGCTGACAGCGTCGCTTCATCGAGCAAAATCCTGCTCAAAGCGGGATGCATCGCGGTTTGGGTGGCCATGAACGTGCATTTTACCTTTTAGGTCGGCGCCTTATCAAGGAAGCGTGACGACAACGGGGAACGCCGATGCGGGGAGGGGCGGGGGTATGGTGTCCGGAGGGGACGCGCGGCATTGAGCCGCGCTCGGGTCTTGCGCGACCGCATGAGCATTTCTGGTCGCGCGACCCACGCCCCTCCGGACACCATACCCCCGCCCCTAACCCGTCGCGTCACCGTTATCGCCCCGCTGCCCCCGCGCCAAGCGATAACGAGGGCACAAGCCCGACACCGCGCCAGCGCTGAAATGGGGTGAGGTTGCCGAGGCCCGGCGGCGGATTCATGTCCGATGGGGCCTGGGTCTGCCGCGACAAGGGTTCTTCATACGTCGCGGACAGACCCCGGAGGCGGGGTCAATCCCCGCCGACCCCGGAGGACATGAATCCGCCGCCGGGCCGTCCCGAGCCTCACACCCCGTTACAGCGCCGAGTCGGCGGGGTGGACGGCTTGGGATTCGTCTGCTACAATGCCGGCGATGGCAACCACTGCCGAGACAACCTTCTCCGTCCTGGTCGTAGACGACGAGGCGGACGCGCGCACCATCCTTCGCGCCGAGCTGGAAAAGGTCCCTGGGGTGAGCCTTAAGGTGTCCACCGCCGCCAACGGCGACGAAGCCCTCGATAAGCTCAAGGGCACGCCTTTCGACCTCGTTTTTCTCGACTATCTGCTTCCGCCCACCAACGGGCTCGATATCCTCGAAAAGATACGGCAGCACCACCCCAAGACCGCCGTCGTGATGACGACCGCCGCCGGAAATGAGCAGGTGGCCGTCTCCGCCATGAAGAAAGGCGCGATGGACTACATCACCCAGAAGGATCTTCGTCAAACGGACCTGGGGCAGCTTTTGCGACGAGTCATCGAGATCCGCGACCTGGTCAACCAGAACATGGAGCTGCGCCAGGTCAACCAGATGAAGAACGAGTTCATCGCGAACGTCTCGCATGAGCTGCGCACCCCTTTGACGGTCGTCATCGGCTACGCGAACACGATGAAGGACGGCAGCCTCGGGCCGCTCTCCGATGCCCAGCAGAAGGCGCTCGGCTCGATCATCGACCGCGCCGAAGGCCTCATGACCACCCTCAACAACATCCTCCGGATCCGCGACGTCAACGAGGGCCGCAAGCAGCTCCTGCTCAAGCCCGTCGACCTCAGCCGGCTCGTCGCGGCTCAGCTCGAGCGGGCCGGGCGCGAGATCCGCCGCCGCAAGCTCAAGCTGACGGCGGGCTATCCGCAGAACGAAGTCTGGGTGATGGCCGACGAGGAAAAGCTCGGCGACGTGATCGACAACCTGCTCTCCAATGCCTGCAAGTTCAGCCCGCCGGAAGGCGCGCTGAAGGTCGTCGTCACCGTGGAGAAGGATCAGGCGCGCCTGTCCGTCATCGACGCCGGCCCGGGCGTGCCGCCCGAGGTCCTGCCCCACATCTTCGACACTTTTTCCGCCGCGAACCAGGGCCCGACGCGCGAGTACCCGGGCCTCGGCCTCGGCCTCCCGCTCTCGAAGCAGATCGTCGAGGCGATCGGCGGCCGCATCTGGATCGAGAGCGAGGGCTCCGGCCGCGGCACCACCGCCCGCCTCGAGCTTCCGGTCGCCGAGAAGGACGCCGCCGAGACCATCGTCGACGGATCCGAGACCGTGCACAAGAAGCGCATCCTCATCGTCGAGGACAACCCCGACCTCGTCGAGGTGCTCATGCTTTTCCTCGCGAGCGTCAGCCGCAACCTGTCGATCGCGACCGCGCACTCCGGCTTCGAGGCGCTCGAGCGCATCGAGGAGGAGCTGCCGAGCCTCGTCATCCTCGACGTCATGATGCCGGGCATGGACGGCTTCGAGGTGCTCGCGCGCCTCAAGCGCCTGCCTCCCGAGAAGCGCCCCCCGGTGATGGTGCTGACCGGCTACTCGGACGCGCTCGCGCGCGCCAAGGAAGCCGGTGCCAACGAGGTCATGCTCAAGCCCTTCGAGAAAAAGGCCTTCGTCGCGAAGGTGCTCCAGCTCCTCGGCGTCCCCTCCCTCTGAGATGGCGCGCGTCCTGATCGTCGACGACGAAGAGTCCATCCGGGACCTCATCAAGGAAGTGCTCCTGGCCCAGGGCCACGAGTTCGAGCTCGCCGCCAACGGCGTCGAGGCCTTCGAGATATTGAGGAAGAAAGCGATCGATCTCGCCATCGTCGACCGCAACATGCCCGGCATGACCGGCATCGAGATCGTCCAGCTCATCCGCCAGAATCCGAAGACGAAGGGCCTCAAGGTCCTGATGTGCACGGGCTCGAGCGTGACGAAGGAGATCGACGAAGCCTTCGCCGCCGGCGCCGACGACTATATCCTGAAGCCCTTGAGCTTCCCGGCCCTGCTCGGCAAGGTCGCCAAGGCGCTGGCTTCTCCCGCGAGATGAAGCCCACCGTTCTGGTCCTGTGCGGCGGCAGGTCCGCCGAAAGGCTGGTCTCCCTCGTATCGGCCCAATGCGTCGTGTCGAATCTCGATGCCGCGCACTTCAATGTCCGGCTCATCCACATCGGAACCGACAACAGCTGGGCAGAGATCAAGCCCGCGAAGCTCCTGGCCGAGACGCCCAAAGACCTTCACCTCGGGGGAGCGGCATTATCACGCCTGCGAGAAGGCTCCCAGCGCGCCGACCCCTGGAAGCTGCTGTCCTCTCTCAACAAGCATGACTGCGTTTTCCCCGTGCTCCACGGCCCCATGGGCGAGGACGGCACGATACAGGGCCTTCTCGAGCTGACGGACGTCGCCTACGTCGGCTGCGGCGTCCTGGGCTCCGCCGCGGGTATGGATAAGGAGGCGACCAAGCGCGTCGCTGAGTCAGCCGGCCTGCCCCAGGTGCCTTGGGCCGTGGCTCGGACCGAGCAAGAGGCTTCGGCCGCCGCGCGCCGGCTCGGATTCCCCGTGTTCATCAAGCCCGCGCGCATGGGCTCATCCGTCGGCGTCGTGAAGGTCAAAGGCCCGTCCGGCGTCGCCGCCGCCATGCGCGAGGCGTTACGATACGATGATAAAGCTATCGTCGAGAAAGGGATCCCCGTGCGAGAGATCGAGACCGCGGTGCTGGGCGACCCGTGGGCACCGAAGGGCGACCGCTTCGAGCTGAGGGCCTCGGTCTGCGCCGAGATCGTGCCGAACGCCGAGTTTTACGACTATAAAGCAAAATATCTGGATCCCAATGGAGCGACCTTCCAGGTGCCGGCTCCTATCCCGGAAAAAACCGCGGCGCGCGTGCGGGAAGTCGCGCTCGCCGCGTTTCGGGCGCTCGACCTGTACGGCCTCGCGCGCGTGGACTTTTTCCTGCACAAGACCAACGGCAAAGTGTATTTCAACGAGCCGAACACCTTGCCCGGCTTCACCCCGGCCAGCATGTACCCCCGCCTGTGGCGCGAGTCCGGCCTGCCGACCAAAAAGCTCGTCGAGGCCTTGGTCGCCCTGGCCCTGCGCCGCGCCGCCTCCCGGCGAAAGATCAGCACGCAGCATTGATCGACGCCGCGATCGTCATCGGCTTTCTCGCCGCCTGCCTCCTGCTGGGCGCGCGCGTGCGCCGCGAGGAGGACCTCGAGGGCTGGATCCTCGCCGGACGCGCGCTGACCCTTCCCGTGTTCGTCGCCACGCTCGTGCCTACCTTCTACGGCGGCGTGCTGGGCATCGGGGAGTTCACCTGGGGCGCCGGCGTGTCGAATTGGACCGTCATGGCCCTGCCTTACTACGTCTTCGCGGGGATCTACGCGTTCTTCCTCGCCGGGCGCGTGCGGGTCACGCCCGGCCTGACCATCCCCGACCATCTCGAGGCCGCGTACGGAAGGCCGACGGCGCTGATGGGCGCTTTGCTCGTCTTCATCCTCGCGAGCCCCGCCGACGAGCTGTTGATGGCCGGGTCCTTGCTCGGCCACATGACGGGGCTCTCCACCGGCGTCGCCTCGGCCCTCGCGGCGGCGCTGGCGCTCGCCTTGATCTGGCGCGGAGGCCTGCGCTCCGACACGGCCGCCAACCGCCTTCAGTTCGTCGTGATGTTCGCGGGCTTCGCCCTGATCATCCCCTTCGCGTGGCATGTCGTCGGAAGCCCCTTGGCCATGGCCGCGAAGCTGCCCGCGGGACACCTGAACTGGACCGGCGGCCTAGGCCCGGCGAAGCTCATCGGCTGGTGGCTCATCGCGGTCTGGACGCTCGTGGACCCGTCCTTCCATCAGCGTTGCGCGGCGGCGCAGACCCCGGCGGTCGCGCGTAAAGGCATACTCATCTCGATATTCTTCTGGGCGCTATTCGATCTGCTGACGACGACGGCGGGCCTGTATGCGCGCGCGGCACTCCCCGTGATCGGCAATCCCACTCTCGCCTTCCCGCTGCTCGCTGACGCCGTGATGCCTCCGGTCGCGCGCGGCGTGTTCTTCGCGGGCATCTCGGCGTCCTTGTTCGCAGCGCTTCAGGGCACGGCCATGATCGCCGCCGCATGCCTGGGCAAGACCCGCATCCGCGCCGGCCTCTTAGCGACGATGATCTTATCCTTCGTTCTGTCCCGCGCGGTGCCCTCGGTCGTCGGTCTTTGGTACGCGGTCGGCAGCGCCGTGATCCCGGGCCTGCTCCTGCCGATGCTCGGCATCTACGCCCCCTCGATCCGCGTTCCGGGGAAGTGGGCGTTGGCGTCCTCAGCCGCCGGTTGGCTTATTTCCCTCGCGTGGGTCGTCGCCGCCCGGATCAACGGCGAGCCGCCTCTCGGCCTCGAGCCGATGTTCCCCGGGCTCTTCGTCTCAGGCGCGTTGTGGGCGGCGGGCTACGCTTCGTCGATGCGCACGGTCACGACGGCGCCGATCATCACGCCCCACGCGCCGCAATAAGCCCAGATCAGGATGGCGAGCACCGAGCTCATCGCCCCGTTGAACAGGCTCACATGCCACACCTTGGGAAGCAGATAGGAGAATAGAAGGGATACGCCCGCCCAGCACGCCGCGGCCGCTGTTCCGCCCCACGCCGCCGCGCGCCACGACGGGCTCTTCTCCGGGACGAAGACGTAGGTCGAGGTGAAGGCCGCGAACATCAGCGCGAAGGCGGCCGGATAGCGGATGAACGAGCCGAAGGCGCGCGGCAGAAGGCTTCCCGCACCGAGGCGCGTGAGCTCGCCCTGGGCCAGCGGCAGGATCACGAAGGCGACCGCGCCGGCGCCGATCGCGACGGCCCAGATCGCGAGCACGCCGAAGGCCTTCCCGCGCCGCCGCCAGCCGCCCGGATGAGGACGCTCGGGAGCGGAAAAGAGGAAGTGCACGGCGCGCGTCATCTCGTTGAGCCCGCTCGACGCCGTCCAGACCGCGAGCAAGGTGCTCACCGCGGCCAGCCCGTGCGAGCCCTGGCTGATCGTGGCGGCCAAAGCGTCCGGGCGGAATTTGCTCTCCGGCGGCAGGACGTCGCGCAGGAAAGCGAGAAGCTCGGGCATGAGGTTCGCGGAGAACACGGCCGCGACCCCGCGCGACACGACGATCAGGAACGGCACGAGCGAGACGAGGAAATAGAACGCCATGGCGGCCGCGAAGCTCGGGAGCATGGTGAGCTTGCCCTGAAGGCGGCGGCCGAGGAGCCAGATCATGGCGGCGAGATTATCAAATCCGCGCGCGGACGGTGCGCAGGCGAGCCTCGAGCCCTTCGGCCTCGGGGCGGCCCGATTCCTTCAAGAGCTCGATCGCGGCCAGGGCGAACACGCAGGCGGCCTCTTCGAAGAACGGCCGGTCGAGGATGAGGATCTCGTCGGCGAAATAGACCCGGACCTTCCCGTCGGGGACCTCGCCGGGGCTGTCCTCCGCGTAGTCGAAGCCGACCTGCTCCTCGTAACCGCAGCCCGAGCGCTCTTCGAGGATCTGCACGAAGCGCTCCTCCGAATACGCCCAGCAGGTGGAAAGAGCCGTCGACAGCGGGAAGAACTTGTCGTCGGCGGCCTCGCAGCGCGCACGCCCGCCGTCCAGCTCGACGGTGAAGATGAATTCCCCGACCTTGAGTTCCATGCCTTTGCCTCGGGCCACGCGGCGATTTTAGCGGATTCTGAGACGCTCGCGCTGAGCCGACTGGGCCTCGGCCAGAGGAGCCAGCTTCGCTTCCAGCGAGCCGAGCAAAGTCTTTGCCGCCGGGTCGGAGAGACCGGCCGAAAGCGCCCGCACTTCCCTCAGAGCGCCGACCATATCCTGGCCGTGAAGGTTCGCTTGGTAGGCCGCGAAAGCCGCTTCCGCAGACGCATCGACCGCGGCCAGGTTCAGGTACTCCTTCAGCGACGGTGGCGGCGGGCCGTACCGGGAGGCGAAGTCGGGCATACCGGGCCAGCGCTTCACCCCGAACGAGGTGAGCACGCCGTTGCGGATCCAGCCCACGTACTCGACGCCGTCCAAGGTGGCGTACACTTCCTTGTTCGTCGCGGTCTCGTGGCCGAACAACTTGCGACCCAGCTCATCGATGCGCGCGGGAGTCCACTCCGGCCCGACGACCGTCTTGAACTCATACTTGGCCCGGAGCTTGTCGGTCATCTGCCGCTCGCTCTTCGCCTGGAAGCGCCGGTAGACGACGAGCTCGAACCCCGCGAGCCCGGGGATCGGCACAGCCTCGTGGATCATGGCCCGTCCGTGATCGATCGTCTCCGTGAGGAAATCCGACTTCAGGTGCAGGCGCTTGAGCTTCATCGACTCCTGGTGCGCGGGATTGAGCGCCGCCGGCACGACGTCCTTGCCGTGATAGTGCACCCCGGCGGCGGAACGCAGTCCGCTCGACAATCCGCCGGGCATCCGGCCGGGGTCGCTGCCTGCGCCGACGCCCTTTGGCTTGGGCGTCACAGGCGCCTGATCCTCGCGGAGCTTGCCCGACTCGAGCTCGAGGATCAGCCGCTCGTAGGTCTTCTTGAAGCCGCCCGAGAACGGCTCGTCGACCATGCGCAGGTCGCCGAGGTGGCGCACGCGGTCCTTCGGGATCAGGCCTCGGGCCGGGGCCTCTTCGCGCAGGCGCGCGAGCTGCTCGGCCGGGAGCACCTCGCCGGCGTTGAGCTTCGCGACGAACTTCTCGCCGACGAGCCCCGCGACCTTGGCCGCGTCCTTGCCGACGAGCAGGAACTCCTTGCCGCCGACGCGCACGGGCTCCTCGACCGAGTAGCCGAGCTTGCGCAGGCGGTTCACCTCGACGCGCATGATCACGCCGAGCTTCTTGAGGTACATATCGCCCGCGTCATGCCCGAGGACGTCGTTGACCGCCTTGAAGTTGCGCGCCGAGAGCATCGCGGCCGATCCGCGGCCCTCGTAGGCCGCCTCCCACTGGGGGCGGGCCATGTCGATCCACTCGGCGGTCTTCGTCAGCGAGAGCGGATCCTTGTACGCGGCCTCGAGGAACACCGCGTACTCCTTTTCGGTGAGGCGCGCCTTGAGATCCAAGATCGCCTTGAGCCTCTCCGGGCGCTGCGCGATCGGCGGCAGCTCCGCGAGGCGGGAGACGCGCTCGGCGAGGCTCCCGGAGTCGTGGAGCCTCGTGAAGGTCAGGCTGCCGGGGACCTCCATGACGGCCGCCCCGCGCAGGCCCTCGGCCTTCGCCGTGTTGAGCACGCCGTCGGCGGCCTTGAGCGCGGCCTCGAAGCTCCGGCCCTCGGTGCGCGCGAGGCCGTAGGTGAAGTCGCCCATCGGGCCGGTGCGCTGCATGCGGGCCATCGCGGCGTCGATCGCGTTCCACTCGCGCCCGCCCGGGACGAGCTTCGCGTCGCTCAGGACCTTATTGGGCGGGAAGGCCTTGCGCATGGCCGCGGCGAAGTCGACCACGTCTTTCTGCGAGCCCAGCACGACGATCTCCTCCCCGCCGAGGCGCGCGACCTGGACGCCGGCCTTGCGCGCGATCTCCGCGATCTTCGGCCCCGCGGCGGCGAGCATGGCGTCGCCCATCTCCCGGCCGGCCACGGGGCCGTGCACGTCGGCGAGCCCCGCGTTGACCGCCCCGAAGTTGTTCATGTCGAGCATCGCGACCGTCGGGTCCTTCATGCCCTTGAGCAGGGACTCCGCGTTCGCCATGAGGAAGGCGCGGTTGTTGAGGCCCGTCAGGGCGTCTTTATAGTAGATCGCCTCGGCTTCCTTGAAGACGTCGCCCTTGCCGCGCGCCTCGAGCGAGACCTGTATCTGGCGCAGCGGCGAGGGCTTGTCCGCGCTCTGACGCGCGCGCACCGCGTCCGGAGGTCCGTCGAAGAAGCTGTCGGCGGCGCCGACGCCCTGGGGGCGCTTGGCGATGACCGTGTTGGCCTCGGCGATGTACGGCGCGAGGTTGACCTCGAAGTTCCGGAGGTTGATCTCGATCGCCTTCAGGTAGCTCGCGGTCCGCTCGGGCGTCCAGCCGGCGCGCTCGAGAACGCCCGTCAGCTCGGCGACGTGCTCGGGGCTGGCGAAGCGGGCGCGCAACTTGTCGGCATGGGCGCGGTACACCGCCAGGTCGTTGCCCTTGAGCGAGACCACCGGGAAGCCCTTCAGGAATATCTCGGCATTGGCCCCGCGCGCGACGCTCGCGGGATCGAGGGGTGCGGCGATGACCTTCTCGAAGTCGATCAAGGTCGGCTTGCCGTCCTTGCCGAAAAGCACGTTGCCGCGATTGAGATCCTCGGCGCGGAAGACGAGGCGCAGCAGCGCGTAGTCGGCGTGCTCGGCGGCGGTCATCGTCTGCAGGCGCGCGGGCGCGGGCGCGGCGGGCGCGCCCCTCGTCAGGACGAAGATCTCGCCGCCGTGCTCGATGGCGATCGCCTCGGGAGCCACGCGGAACGTCTCGGGGAACCAGCGGCGCACGACCTCGCGCAGCGCGAGCTCGTTGCCGGCGCGCTCGCGCGGCGTCAGCTCGCGCAGGCCCGTGTCGATCGAATCGCCGAGCTTTTTCGATACGCGCTTGAGGTACCAGTCCTGGCCGCCGACCTCGACCTTGACCGTGTCTCCGGCGAGGCCCTCGGAGGTCTTCTCGAGCAGCTGCATGCCTTCCGGTGCCTTAAGGTACGCGGCGGCCTGCGCCAGATCGGTGAAGCGATGGCTTTCGGCCCGTAGCGCGGCGGAAGGGCGCTCGCCGCCGCCTTTCATCAGCGCGTTCAGCTCGACGGCGAACTTCTGGCTCTGCGGCACCTGGTTGCGGGCTATCGCCGCGAGGCGGGGATCGGGCAGCGCCCCTCGCCCCTCGAGGAGATTCCTCTCGAGCAGGCGCGTCTCGAGCGCGCGGTCGCCCTTGAGCTGGACGAAGTCGCTGTTGAGCGTCTCCATCTTGCCCTTGAGCGTGCCCTGGCCCGCGTCGATCAGCGCGAACTCGGTCTTCACGCCGCCGTTGCCGTCGGGAACCTGGCGCAGGCGGATATTGGTCTCGTTGCCGAGGTCGCCGAAGCCCATGCCCCGGCGCGAGAACGACTTGACCGCGTCGAGCAGGCCCTGCCAGTCCCCGCGCGAGATCGGCGCCTTCAGCTTGACGGAGCCGTTGGTCACCTGCATCATCGAGACGAAATCGTCGGGCAGGCGCTCCACGGCCAGCATGTGCCGCCCCTCGGCGGCCGCGCGCTTGACCGCGGCGTAGTCGACGGCTCCCGGCGCCTCGCGCGTCACGCTGAACAGGCCCATCGCGTCCGCCGGGGCGTCGCCGAGCAGGCGCGGGACGCGCACGTTGGCCGGCAGAGGCACCTCAGCCATCGCCGCCAGCACGCGCGCCTCGTTGGGCTTGGCGTCGATCTTGAGCACGGCCTTGCGGCCGCCGAGCTCGACGGCGATCACGTTCGTGTGGACGGCCTCGCGATTCTTAAGCGGCCCGTCGAGCTTGAGCTTGGTGAAGTCGAGCCTCGCGGGAACCGGCCCGCCCGCCTCGACCGGCCAGATGATCTTCTCGGGGACCGCGGGCATGCTCTCGCTGCGGCCGCCGAACACGCGGCTCAGAAGGCCGCCGCCGCTGCCGACGCCGGCCGCCCTGGAGGGGACCTCGAGGCGCGTGCCGTTCGACGAGCCGAGGTCCTCGATGCGCAGGACGTCCCCCTCGCCGGTGATGCGAAGGTGCTTGCCGGAAACGCTCGGCGTCAGCTCAAAGCGGCCGGGGGCCTTGCGGCCGAGCTCGAACACCTCTCCCCGGCGCAGGCCCTTGATCTGCTCCGGCTTCGCCGGATCGATGAGCACGTGCTCGATGCGCGGGTCGCCGATGAGGCGCGCCACATCTGGGAAGCTCTTGGCGAGGTCGGCCCGGGAAAGGATCTCGAGCGTCTTGCCCCCCTCGCCGCCGATGCGCAGGCGTATCGGGCCCTCGTATCTGACGACGGCCGGAGCGTTCGCGTACACGTCGCGCGGCGCCGACGGAGCCCGGACCACCGGCTGGGGCGCGTCGGGCGCTCGCACCTTGCCCTTGATCGGGTCGTAGCCGTCGCTCGGGAAGAACTCGACGCCCTCGCGCACCGCCTTCTCGAAGAACGGCTTGATCGACCCTTCGGTGGCGCCCTGAAGGATGATGTCGAGGTAGCCCGGGTTCTTGATCGAGAAGCCGAGCCGGTTGACCATCGAGTTCATCATCGGGCCGTACAGGCCCCAGTTGCCGTTCTTGAACTGGCGGAAGGCCGCGGCCGTGCGCCCGAAGTCCACCACGGTGTCGAGGCTCGCCTTGGTCAGGGCCTGGTACTCGATGCTGGTCTTGAAATTCGGGTCCCGGGCCTTGAGCGCGTCGATCCGGTTGACGAGCTCGGAGTAGGTCGCCAGATGCGTCTCGAGCGCCTTGTAGTAGGTCTCGCGCATGCCTGGGATCGAGGAATCCGGATAGAAGTAGCGTGAGCCGAGGAAGAGAGGGCTCATGTCCTTGGGGATGCCCGGCAGGGAGACATGGCCGTCGGGGTTCGCCTCGAGCCCGAAGTAGTCGCGGACGAAGTCGCGCGTGACCTTGGCGCGGCCGTTGTTGGGCGCGCCCTCGGGCATGTACTGCCCGCCGAGGCCCTTGCCGATCTCGCCCTGGCCCGCGTACAGCTTGTGCATGGACTCCATCGTCTGGCGCAGGGAAAGGGTCCCCTCCTGGCCGTTGAGCCAGCGGTTGAAGAAGTCGTTGGCCTTGACCGAGTTCTCGGTGAAGACGGGCGAGTTCGGATAGTCCGGCGTGCGCGCGAACTTCTGCTCGCCGCGCAGGCGCACGGCCGTCGCGGAGTCCGGGACCGGCTTGAAGGAGGACCCGACGCCGGCCCGGCGCGCCGCCGGCTCGGCGGCGATCGCCGCGACCGCGCGCGCCTTTTCATAGGCGGCCGGGTCCCCCGCCTTCATCGCCGCGTCGAACTCGGTGAAGCCCTTGAGGTTGGCCTCGAACGTGCGGCCGTAGTGCTCGGGCAGGAGCTTGAACGCCTCGGCGCGGTTCTGCAGCGTCAGCTTCACATCGAACTTCTTCGCCAGCGCCATGTCGTGCGTGAAGCTCGCGGGCTCCCCGATCACCTTCAGGAAGCCGTTCGTTCCCAGGGTGCCGATGGTGACCGCGGGGACGCCGATCTCGTTGACCAGGCCCTCGACGGCCTTATGCGCGTCTTCGTATTTCGCGGTCGCGTACCAGCTCGACTTGTCGGCGTACTCCGAGAGCAGCGCGGCTTCGCGCAGGACGAAGCGGCGGTCGCCCGGCGACATGGCCGTGAGCATCTCGTCGTAGCGCGCGAGCGGGCTCTTCTCGGCGTAGGCCGGGTTGGGATGCTTCTCCGCGAACGGGAACTCGGTGCGCTGGATCATCGCCTCGGCCATCTTGAGCTGGGATTCGCTCCACTTGAAGCGCTCCTTGAGGACCGAGCGGCCCGGCTCGCCGTTGAGGGACATCGTTCCGGCGAAGTCGGCGCGCAAGGACTCGAGGGTGGCGAGCACGCGCGCGGGCTTGCCCGGCACACGCGCCGCGTCGAAGTCGTGAAGCAAGGCGACCTCGGAGACGAACCTCACGTCGGCCTCGCCGAGGCCGCGCGCCCGGGCGAACTCGCCCGCCATGTCGGCGACCTTCAGCGTGTGCTCGAGATTGTGATAGACCTCGCCTGTCTTCGGCGTCGGGTGCGCCGCCTTGATCTCGACGGGAGAGAAGTAGCGCTCATAGCGAGTCACGTCCGTCGCCGTGCCCACGCCCCGGCCTCTCTCCGTGCCCCGCGCGACGGTGCGCGAAAGCCCCGACAGCTCGGTGAGCACGGACTCATAATACACGCGCAGGGGATCCGCCTTGCCGAGCAGGCCATCGAGCATCCCGCGCTTGGCGACGAGCGTCGCCTCGCCCGCGTCGAGGACCCAGGCCTTCTCCAAGCCGCCCTTGCCCGCGCGGCCGACCGATATGTTCTCGTGCATCTTCACGCGGTCCTCGAGCTTGACCCGCGCCGAGATCAGATCCTCGAACAGCGCACGGGCCTGCTTGATCGCGCGGGCGCGGACCTCGGAGCTCGGATCGCGGAGCATCTCGCCGATCTCGCGGCCGATGACGCGCTCCTGAACGATGTAGCTGGCACCCCGCTTGCCCGAGGAAGCGGTCTGCAGATCGACCTCGCCCTTCTCCACGACCCGGGGGGTGCGTTCGATCTTGAGCAGCGGCTCGAGGTTGCGCATCTCCAGGCGCATCTCGGAGCGGCTGCCCGCCGCGTCCTTGCCGCCCGTCAACGAGAACAGCTTGATCACGAGGCCCGCGTCGGACGGATGGATCAGCACTTCCTTGAAGCCGCCGGCGGAGAGCCTCTCGGCGGGACGGCCATTGACCGTCCAGTCGCGGCGCGACTCGCCGCGGGAGATGGAGCGCACAGGCGCGCTGGCCGCCATGCCCACGCCGCTCGGCGTCGCGCCGCCGACATCGATCGACCGCTCGCTGACGTGGTTGAAGATCTCGACGGGCGAGCCCAGGATCGCCTCGGCATGCACGGCGAGCGCGCGGGCGTTCTCCGCCGTCGGGGCCCAGCGCGCGTCGAGGCCGACCTGGGAGTACATGCCGCTCTTGAAATCGAGCCTCGGCCGGCCGGTGACGGGATCGACCACCATCTCGCCGGCGAACAGAACCGGGCGGCCGTCCCCGAGCGCGACGTGCTTGACGCCCACCTCCTTGACGTTGCCTTCCGCGAGGCGGCCCACGGTCATCTCGATCATGCCGTCCGGGCTGCGCGAGATCACGTAATTATGTTTGACGCCCGGCTTCATCCGGCCCAGGGAGGCGGCGTCGAGCTCGTAGACCAGCCCGTGCTCGCGGGAGGCCTGAACGATCTCCTTCGAATAGATTTCGACCGGCAAGAGGGTCGGGTCGATGACCTTGCCGTGACCGCGGCTCTCGAAGCCGGCCGGGGATTTGACGCCCGCGACAGCCGCGCCCGAGCCGGAGCCCACGGTGCCGCCCATGCGGGCGACGAGCTCGGCGACGGGGCGCGCGGGCGGCCCGCGTGGGCCGGCGCCGGCGGCGGGCTCGAAGGCGTAGCCGGCCGCGTTGCCGTTTTCCGCGCGCAGGCTGCCGCGGATCTCGGGCGCGATCTCCGACAGCGGCATCGACACCGTCTTCGCCTCGTAGATCGGCGCGCCGCCCGGGCTCCTGCCGGACAGGACGCGGATGTTGGGATCGGCCACGTCCACCATGGTCTCCACGCGCCCGGTGACGGGGTTGCGCGCCTGGCGCCAATTGGACAGGTTGACCATGTGCGACCCGCCGTTGAAGCCGGCGGCCGAGTCGGCGACATGAGTCATCACGATCGCGATCTGGCCGCCCTGGGCGAGCTTCACGAAAAGAGACTCGGCCGGGATCTCGACGAGCTTAAGGCCCGACGCCTCGGCCACCGCGCCCATCATCTCGCGGATCTCGGAGCGCGACATGCCGCTCTTGGCCACGTCGCGCAGGAAAGCCCGGCCCGCCTCCGGCCCCCCCTTGTGATGGGCGATGATCGCGGCCTCGGCCTCGGCCAGGGCTCGCGAGGCCGGCCGCCCCAGCGCGGTCGCGACCATGTCGGCGGCCGTGGCCACGACGCAGAGGTTCTTGCCCGCCTCCTGGCCGACGCTGCTGCGTCCGCCCTTCAGCGCGCCCTCCTCGGCCAGCAGACGCATCATCACCACGCGCCGGCCGCCGCCGCCGCCCGAGCTGTGCAGGCCGTTGAGCTGGTACTCGCGGATGCCGCCCTCCTCCGCCCGCGCGAACTCCGCCGCGGCGAGGCGCTCGTTGGCGAGCGCCTCACGAACGGCCGCCTTCTGCTCGGCGGAGGACTGCTTGCCGCCGCGGGCCTCGCGCACCGCGGTCCTCAGCTCACCCATGGCGACGCGGCCGGCCGCCTCGATCACGGCGATCTTCTGGCTCGCCGCCTGGCGCCGGACGAGCGCGTCGACCGCGGATTCGGTCAGCTCGGCGCCGGTGCGCGCGGCGTTCTCATCGACGACGCGGAAGCGCTCCGCGACCTCGCGCCCCCGGACCTGGATCTCGCGCAGGCGCGCCTGCGCCGCCGGCCGCCCGACGTCGCCCTGCGCGAGCGCGTTGAGCTCGGCCTGAGCTGCCCTGTGCTCGGTCTCCACCTTGTCGAGCTCGCGCCCGGCCCGCTCGCGCGCCCCGAGCGCCTCCTCGGCGCGAAGGACGGCCTTCTTCGAGATCTTCAGCGTCTCCAGGTGCCTGTCGGCGGCCGCGGTCTCCAGGTCGGACGTCTCCCGCTCGATGCGCAGCTCCGCGACTTTGCGCGCGATCCCGCGTACGGTGGCGAGCTCCGGCGTGCCGGGCGCGGCGGCCCCCGTCTGCGCCGCATCAAGCCGCGTTCTGGCTCCCTTGACGCGGGATTCAGACAGCGCCGTGCGCTCGACGTTCTCCTGCTCGTAGCGCACCCGCTCGGCCTTCAGACGCTCGACCAGGCGGGCTCCCAGTTCCTCAGGCGTGAGCGGGCGCGCGGCCTCCCCCGTCTTCTCCGCGATCGACACCGTCTCGCGAGCGGCGAAGACGTTGAGGTTCTCACGGAGTACGTTCGGGATCTTGGCTCCCTCCTTCAAAGCGACGATCTCTCCGATGGCCAAAGCGCCGTCCTCGCCTGCGCGCAGGCGCACGCGCACATCGCCGGCGCCGGGCTTGCCCGCGACGCTCAAGCGTCCGCCGGGGGCGTCGTAGGCCAGGTCGAGATAGGTCTCGCCCGTCGCGTCGAGGTTGCGCGCCAGCTCCGCGCGCGCGCCCTTCGAGGCGAAGGCGTCCTGCAGCGAGGCCTGATGCCGGTCCATGCGGAAGGTGCTCTGGAGCAAGGACGTCGCCTCGCCGTGCGCGCGCGCCTCCACCGTCGGGTCCGCCGCCTTGACGCGATAGCCCGTGATCTCGACGGCGCCATCGGCGCCGGGACGGACCTCGACGATGATCTCGGCCGGGCCCGAGGCCTTGGGACCGAAGGTCACCTTCTGAGTCGCCGGATCGTAGCGTCCGGCCACCTCGCCGCCCGCAGAGCGGACCTCGGCCGTCAACGCCTCCCGGAACGACGGCCGGTCCGCGAGCTTGGGATAGCGCAGCTCCTCGATGGTCGCCGGGCGACCGCCGGGCGGCGCGGCCATGAAGCGGCCCTGGAGCAGACCGCCCGCGTCGTGGAACATGGAGCTGATGAAGCCCGGAGGCACGGGATGGCCGTCGACGCCGATCCTCTGCCCGTACTCGTTGAAGCGCGGAGCGAGCCTTGACGCGAGGCCCTCGAAGCCCGCCAGGCGCGCCAGGCCGGACATTCCCGAGGAGAACTTGGTCCCGAGAGCGGTGAGGCCCGAGCCGATCTTCTCGACCCCGAGCCCCAGGAGCTTGGGCGCGCGGACCACGTCGCTCGCGCGCAAGCCCAGGATCTCGACACCGTCAAGCTTGGCCATCGCCCCCTCGCCCTTGCCCGACACCCAGCGGCCGAGCTGCCGCGCCGGCGCGAAATCCGATTTCGTCCGGGCGATGTCCGCGTCCATGAAATCGGTGATGCGCTTAAGGGTGATGTCCGCGTTCATGAAGTCACTGAAGCGCTGGAAGCGGGTCGGCTTGGCCGCGGGCGCGCGGCCCGCGCCCGTCGGAGGCGCGGCGTCGGCCGTCGTGGCGCTCGCTCCTGGCTTCGCGGCGAGCGCGGCGTCGACATTGCCGGAGGGCTCCACGATCTTGGCCGGCTCCGTGCCCTTAGCCGCCTGCGCTCCCTTCGCGGGCTCAAGGCCGCGCACGGGCAGATCCGGCACGCGTGAAGACGCATCCGAATCGCGGACCGCTCGCTCGGCGGCGGGCTCGCGCTCGACGATCCGAGCGCGCTTTGACACCTCGGGTCGCGCCACGGGCTCGACAAGCTCCACGCCCTCCTTAACCGCCCCCTCCTTGGCCATGCCGCGCACCGGGCCCTCCGGGCGGGCTCCACGCATGATGCCCTCGGCGGCGCTCGGTAAGCCTTCCGGCGCCCCGCGGGAGGCCGCGATCTCGGGAGCCAAGGGACGGATGAACTCCGAGCTGACGACCTCGTTGGGCCCCGCATTCTTCTCGGCGCCGCCGGCCTTCTCGGCAGCGCCGCCTTTCGCGGTCTCCGCGCGCGCGGACTCGGGCGCAGGCGCCTTCGCCGCCGGGGTTTCGGGCGCGCCGGCCTTGGCGACAGTCTCGGACGGGCCGGCCTTCGGCGCCGCCGCGGCGGCCGTCTCACCGGACGGACCCGACTTCGGCGCGGAGGCCGGGGCCTCGCCGACGGCGCTGTTGGCCGAGGACTTCGTGCCGCCGGGCGTAGCGCCCTCTCCGGTCGCCCGCGCGGAGTTGGGAGAATTAAGCGTGCCGCCGCTGAAGCCGAGGCTTTGCGCCAGCCGGCCCATCATCGTCGGGGCGCGAGGCGTCGGAGGAGGCGTCCGCTCGACGGGCGGCCTCGGGGCTTCGCCATTCGGCGTGCGTGCAGGCTCCGTTCTGCTCGGCTCGTTCCTGACCGGTTCGTTCCTGACCGGTTCGTTCCTGACCGGCTCGTTCTTGACCGGCTCGTTCTTGACCGGCTCGTTCTTGACCGGCTCGTTCTTGACCGGCTCGTTCTTGGCCGGCTCGTTCTTCGCCGGCTCGTTCTTCGCCGGCTCGTTCTTGTCGCCCGCCGCGTTCGGCGCGGCGCCGCCCTTGGGGATCACTTCGATGCCCCTGCCTTTGAGGTAGCTCTCGACCCTGCCCTCAAGCTTCACGCCGAGGCCCTGGGTCAACTTGCCGATCTTATGCCCCGCGTACAGGCCGACGCCCGCGGCGGTCAGGCCCATGATGCCCTCATTCAACTTGTCGACATCGCCGGTCTGCGCATAGTTGTTGAGCGCGCCAACCGACTGGTACGCGCCTACGCCCATCTCATACTTGAAGTAGAGATCGAAGCCGCGTGCGCCGTACTGGATGATTTTTCCGGTAGTGACCAGGAAGGTGCTCGTGGTACGCACCAGCACCCCGGCGATGATGTTGCTGCCGCCCATCGCGACGGTCAGCGCCAGAAGCTTCCAGTCGGCCACGGCCGAGACGACGCCGCCGGCCAGGCCGCCCAGGACCGCGGCCGTGGTCGGGTTCGCACGGCCCCAGGGCGAGTATCGGATCCTGTTGTTGGCGGAAGCGCCCCAGTGCTCGCCTGCGTTCGAGACGGCGGTCGTCCCTCCGACCTTAACCTCGCCCGCGATCCTATTGTCCACTCGGAAGCGGCGCACCAGGTCCGAGGAGGTGATATAGGCGAAGCCGTTGTCCTTATCGTGCGGGTTGGTGATAGTGTCGACCATCGAGAAGGAGTGGACGCCTTCCTTGCCGTTGTGGCTGCCGAAAAATCCTCCGACCGTCGTCGGCTTGCCGGGCGCCCCGTCGAAGATCACGAAGCCGGAATCCTGACCGCCGAGCGCCTGTCGCACGGCCGCGAGCTCCTGGGACAAGATCGAGTCGAGGATGGCCTTGTCCAGCTTGTCGTTGGGATCCAGGCCGGTCAGCGGCTTGCCGTGCTCGATGTGCGGGGCGTTCTCCGGCAGAGAGACGAAGGTGAACTGCGTCGAGTTGCTGCGCTCGACGCGCAAAGTGCCCCGATCGAAGCCCGAGGAGCTCGCGCTCACCGAACCGCCCTGGCCGATGTCGAAGCTGACCGAGGAGGCGCCGGGCTTGATGGCGCGGCCTCCCTGCGGGGTCGCATCCTTGCCCAGTCCCATCGCCTGTCCATCGAAGAAGGCCGCCAGGCCCACGAACTGGGAGGCGAACTTAGCGCGCAAAACCGCATCGTCCACAGCCTTGCCCGTGCCCGCGGTGAGCCCGATATCGTTTTTGACCAAGTGCGCGACGTTGCTGTAGAACTTAGCGAGCTTCTCCGGCGTCATGCCGTTGCGGTCGGCCTGGACGCGGTAGCTCGTCGCGGCGGGATCGTCGACGAATCGCTCCTTCGACTTGCCGAGGATGATGGCGTCCCGCTGCTCCGCCGTCAAGGAGGCCAGCCGGGTCGCACCGCCGAAGCTGCGGATCACCGTGACGCCGGCGACGTCGCCCTGCAGCGGCGTCTCGACCATCATCCGGCCGTAGGTCGGGCTCTTCTTGACCAGGTCGAAGTACTCGACCTTCTTCAGGACCTGGTTGCCCCCGACGACCTCG
Organism: uncultured Elusimicrobia bacterium; assembly: GCA_964537395.1. Taxonomy (GTDB): domain Bacteria; phylum Elusimicrobiota; class Elusimicrobia; order UBA1565; family UBA9628; genus GWA2-66-18. The sequence continues at coordinate 6,602 of CAZIBN010000012.1, read as the reverse complement.
AAGGTCTGGCGGTTGCGGCTGGCGGCCAGCCCCGTGCCGTCCTCGGTCAGGCTGAAGACCATCACCTTCGAGCCGGCGCGCACCGTCTGGGAACGCCCGGCGCGGTCCACCTCGATGTAGTCCTCGGATTTATCGTAGCTCGCGCGCCAGCGCAGCAGGGCGCCGGAGCCGTCGCGGTCCACGCTCGCGACCACGGTGCGGCTGCCCTCGCGCATCGTGATGAAGGTCGTATTCACCGGCGCGCCGCCCGTTATGCCGTCGGCGGCGGTGACCGGAACGCGCTCATAGTAGATCTGCTCGGCGCCGTCGGGGCCTTTGCGCACGCGCTCGACGCGCACGAAGGTGCCCTTGCCCTGCCGGTAGAAATCGAACGGCGCCGGCTTGCCCTCCTTGTCGAGCTTGGTCCCGCGCATGACCGTGGCCTCGACCGCGACCTTCCCGCCCTTGCCGTCGTCGTAGTCGAGCGGGGTCGTCTTGACCATGCTCGTTTCCTGATAGTCGCCGTTGAGCGAGGTGAATATCTGACGGCCTTTGGCATCCCTGTAGGTGAATCCATTCAAAGGACCCTTCGGGAGATTCGTCGGGACATTACCCATGATCAACCCGTCGACGACTTTCGGGTCCCTGGGTTTTTCGTCTTCCGGCAACGGCACCTTATGTCCATTCTCGCGCGTGACATCTCCGATATCGGGCAGGCCGACCATCCAGCCGGACAAGGTCAGGCCGTTGGGGCCGGCCGCGGAGCGAAGCGTGAGCGAGGACTGCGCCTGCGCGGAGGCGAGCAGGCCGGGCAAGGTCATGCTCGCCCGTCCCCACGCGGTGGCGGCGAGCTTCTCGGTGACGTTGTATAGCTCGAGGTCCGCGTTCTGGTAGCTCTTGACTGAATTCGCCACACCCAGCAGCTCGCGATAGGAGGCGCTCCCCTCGATGCGGCGGCGGGCGACGACGCTCTCCCCGCCGCCCGCGCCCGCCTCGGCGAGCATCTCGCCCGAGACGACGCCGAGCTTCGCGATGCGGTCCTGATGCTCGTCCGACGCGGAGCGGATCAGCTGGTCGCGGCGGTTCTGCTCCTGCGAGTCGGCGAGCTCACCTCCGATCTTCTTGAGCAGGCCGCTGCGGATCTTCGCGGCGCCTTCGGCGGTGAGGAAGCTTTCGCCCTTGGACAGGAACAGCGCCGCCAGGCTGCGCGCCGTCAGGTAGTCGCGCTTCTCCTCCTCGGTGCCGGGCTCGGCGGGGACCTTGGTCGTGTCCATGCCGACGCGCACCGCGCGCGCGTCGAACACGGGCCGGCCGGCGGCGCGCAGGGCCTCGGCGGACTTCTCGGGATCGGAAGGATCCGCCGCGACCTCGCGCATCAGCGCCGACAGGCGCTTAAGCTCGGCCGCGCCCTCCTTATTCTCCGGCTTGGCGGCGTCGGCCTCGTACTGACCCGCCACGGCCAGGAGCAGGCCCGCATAGGTGTTCTCCGCCGGCGCCTCGCCCTTCTTGGCGCCGCCGTTCCACATGAACAGCAGCGCGCGATCGCGCGCCGAGCGCCGCGAGCGCTCGGACCCGAGCATCTTGGGCAGGGCCGCGAGGTAGCCGTTGGTCAGGACCGCCGGATTCTGAATATCCCCGAGGGACGCCGCCATGCCGGCCGCGTCTTCCGAGGCCGCGGCCGCGCGCATCTTATTGGATTGAGCCTTGGTGGCCAAGTCGGTCTTGTCGCCATAGACGTTGCGGATGACCACGTCGCTGTACGCGCGCCAGCCGGCGTCGTCGCCCGCGGTCTTGAGCTGGTCGACCACGACCGCCCAGCGCAGGACCTGGCCGCGCTCGCCCTGGTTGAGGATGCCCTCCACATCCACGCCCTTCTCGCTGAACTTCGCGCGCAGCTCCGGAGACATCGCTCTCAGGCTCCGCTGCATCTCCGCGGTCGTCGTGCCCAGGTTCGCCGCGGCCTTGGCCAGCTCGTTGTCGTTGAGAAACGGCTTGATCTGGTCGGCGAGCTTCTTCTGCGCATAGAACCCGTTCACGTCATAGGTCTCCGGCCGGCGCGCGTTCGCGAGGAAGCCGGAGCAGAAGGCCGCCTTTTCCTTCGGATCGAGATTCCCCCCTGAGGCCTGAGCCTCGCCGGCCGCTGGCTCCTGCGCCGCGGATCCGGAGGACCCCTCGGCCGCGGCGAGCTGGGCCGGATCGCAGCCGAGAGCGATGTAGGCGGCGCGGTTCATCGCAAAGTAGGTCTCGTGCAGCTGCGCCATCTGCTGCTGGGTCGGGTCGGGGATCGCCTTGATCCGCTCATACCGGTCGGCGACGACGAAGCGCCTGTAGGTCTCGTCCGTTCCGGGCAGGCCCGGCGGGCGAGGCAGCTCCGGCTTGCCCTCGGCCTTGAGCTTGGCGTTCCCCCGGTCGAAGTCCCGCACCCGGACCCAATCGGACATCATCGGCGGCAGGTTATCGGCCTTGTTCTCGGCCTTGTCGAAGAACGAATCGAGCGCCGCGCGGTCGGCGGCGGGGTCTCCGGTGAGCGTCACCGCTTTGAATCGAGCGAGGATCCCCGCGGCCTTCTCCAGGCTCTCGCGCTCCTTGACCGTTTGGATGACCACGGCATTGCCCGTCGCGCCGAGATCGCCCGCGGCGCCTTTCCCGTCGGCATAGAGGATGGTGAGCCTCAGCTCCTTGCCCCACTTGGGGGTCGTCAGGTCCAGCTCCCTGATCTCGTGCTGATGGCGCAGGGAGCTGATCAGGTCGACGAGCTTCTTCGCCCGCGCGCGAGCGGGCGCGAGGGCCTTGGCGGCGGCCTCGGGCACGAGCGCCGGAGTCCCCGCGAGAAGCGCCTCGCTCCAGCCCCACACCCCGGGGCCCGTGACGCCGAGATCGGTCTTGCCGGTGGACGTCAGCTCGGCCTCGACCGCCTTGAGCTTTTTGAGCTGATCCGCGGAGTTCTTCTCCCACCTGATGTTGTAGGCCGCCAGCTTCTCGGCGTCGGCCGGAGCCGGGTCCAAGGTGCGGTCGGGCGCATCGAGCACGACGGAGGTGACCCGGGCCTCGATCAGCGCGTAAGCGTCTGCCAATCCCTTCGCCGCCTTCTCGTCCGCGTCCTCCCGCTTCAGCCCGGCCGCGCGGCCGAGCAGCATCTCAGAGAGCTCCCGAGCCTTGGCGGAGACGAAGCTGTTCGAGCCCGGCACGCCCACGGCCGAAAGCGCGTCAAGCGCCGCCTTCGCCGGGTCGCCGTCGGGCATGATATGCCCCATCGCGGACATTGCGGTCTGCATGGCCAGGCGCGCGTCGGCGTCGAGGCTGCTCGCGGCCGGCGCAGACTTCTTTTCTCCCGGTTCGACCGCCGGGAGCGGGACGTCCTTCGAGTCGATCCCTACAGCTTTCGGGACCACGCTGAACTGGATTGCGGCGCCGCTCGCTGCCGGCACGGAGGTCTGAGCGCGCGCCTGCGCCGCATTGCCGATGCGGTCGAACATGTCGGCGCGGTCGATCTTCTTGATATTGGCCGCGTCGTAGAGCCGGTCGATCTCGGCGAGCGCCGAGGTCAGGTCGGCGGGATTTCCCGAGTGCAGATAGCCCGCGAGCTTGGTGTTGACCGCGGCCAGCTGCGGCTTGAGCAGGGCCGCCTTATCCGCCGGAAGGGCCCGGGCGACCTCGGCCATCAAGGCCCCGGCGGCGTCGCCCGAGGCGGTCTTGGGCTTGGCTGCGAGCAGCCCGGCGATGTCGATCCTGGAGGCGCGCCCGCGCAGATTCTGGAACGAGGCGTCGAGCGCGTCCGCGAGCGGACGGTAGGCGTCCTCGACGTCCTTGACGGCGTACGGCGGCTGGTTGCGGACCTTCTCCACCCTCGAGGACAGGGGCAGAAGCCCCGCGTTGAAATCCGGAGCCGCCTTCTCGACGGCGGCCCAGTCCGACTCGGGGATCTGGTCCGGACGCCGGCTCAGCGAGACCTCGGAGGCGAGCATGCCGGCCAGGTCCTTGCGCACCCCGCCGAGATCGGCCTCGACGACGGCCTCGACGATGAGCTGGCCCGTGCTCGCGGCGGACAACGCCTTGAGCTCGGGCTTGGCCGCGTCAGGGGCCTCTTTTTCGGCCGCGATGTAATTGTCCTGCGCGGCCTTGTACCCGGTCTTAAGCTTGGCGAGGTCCTCGGGCAGGGCCGCCGTCAGCGCCGGAGTCATGAGATCGTCGCTCTTGATCCGCGCCAGGAGCACGGCCAGCTTCAGGTCGAGCGCGTCGAGGACTTCGCGGGGATGGTCGAGCTTGACGCCGGAAACTATGGCGCCAGAAGCTGAAGATTCTGCCAGGGCAAGCGCCGGTTGCTGCCAGGGAAGGATCAGCAGCGAGAGACAAACGGCGAGCACCCTGCGGAGAGGGGACGAGGGCTTCCGCATCTCCGGAGTGTAACAGGAATAATGCGTCTGTCAATAGCAATTAGATGTTTATTTATATGCACTATTTAAAATAAAATCGGCCATTTTTCGCGCTCTTCGATTTTTCTCTATAATAGGAAGCGCTTGACCCCGGAGCCGGATTTGACGAGAATGAATCATGCCCCTCGGCCCCGGCGCGACGCTGTTCCTGGCCGCCTGCGTGTTCTTCGCGGGAGTCGTGGACGCCCTGGCCGGCGGCGGCGGCCTGATCACCCTGCCCGCCTATCTCGCGGTCGGCCTCAACCCCGCCCTGATCCTGGGCACCAATAAGCTCACCTCCTGCCTCGGCACCGTGGTCTCGACCGTGCGCTATCACCGCGCGCTGAAGTTCTCGATCAAAGATTTCCTGCCCGTAATCGCGGCCTCGATGATCGGCTCCTGGTTCGGCGCCCGCGCGGCCATCCTGGTCGATCCCTCCTGGATCCGGCCGATGCTTCTCGCGGCTTTGCCCGTCGTGGCCTGGCTCGTCTGGTCCAAGAAAGACTTCGGCTCCGTCGACGACAGCGGCCGGCTGAGCGCCGCTGAAAGGCAGCGCCGCGGCATCCTCGTCGCGGCCCCCATCGGCGCCTACGACGGCTTCTTCGGCCCGGGCACGGGCACCTTCTTCGCCATCGCCTTCGCCCGCTGGGGCAAGCACGACCTGCTCGGCGCCACCGCGCGCGCGAAGATCCTCAACCTCGTCTCGAACATGGGCGCTCTCGCCGCGTTCATGTGGGCAGGCCGCCTGGATTGGAAGGTCGGCCTCTCGATGAGCCTGCTTTCGATCGCGGGACATTGGGTCGGCTCCCACCTCGGCGTCAAAAATGGCGCGCGCCTGATCCGCCCCGTCGTCGCCCTCGTCTGCGCCGGGCTTTTCGCCAAGGTGCTCTTCGACGCTCTACGGTGATATAATCGCCCCATGAGCGAGCGCCTGATCGCCGTCTACGAAGTTCCCGGCCCGTCCGCCGAAGCGGAGAAAACCGCCCGCGCCATCGCTTTTGAAGAAACCGTCGAGGTCCCCTTCGAGTTCCCCCTTTCCTCGAGGATCCGCGAAGAAATCGTCGGTCGTGTCGGGGCACTGACGCCCGTGGACGGCGGCCGCTCCCGCGTCGAGATCGACTTCCCCGCCGCGCTCGCCGGCGGCCGCATCGGCGCCCTGCTGAATCTGGTTTTCGGCAACGCCTCCATCTGGCCGGGCGTGAGGCTGGTCGATCTTCGATTCCCCGATTCCTTTCTCGCTTCTTTTTCCGGACCGAATTTCGGCGTCGCCGGCCTGCGCTCTCTATTGGGCGTCCAAGGCCGGCCCCTCCTCGCCACGGCGCTCAAGCCGATGGGCTCGACCGAGGTCGAGCTCGCCGAAACGGCCGCCGCCTTCGCGCGCGGCGGCGGGGACATCGTCAAGGACGACCAGAACATCGTGGACGCGTCCTTTTCGGCTTTTCAATCGCGGGTCTCGCGCATCGCCGAAGCCGTCTCCCGGCATAACTGCCTTTATTTCCCCCACCTGAGCGGTCCGCAGGAAGAGCTCGAAGAAAGGCTTCGCTTCGTGCTCGGCCAAGGACTCAAAGGCGTCCTGATCTGCCCCGCGATCGTCGGTCTCGACACGATGCGTTCCTTAGCGTCCAAGCGCAAGGCCGTTTTCATGGCCCACCCCGCTTATTCCGGGGCTTTTTACGCCGAGCGTTCCCACGGCATCGAGCACTCGTTATATTTGGGGACGCTCATGCGGTTGGCTGGGGCCGACATCACGGTGTTTCCCAACGCGGGCGGCCGCTTCGCCTTCACCCCGGACGAGTGCCGCGCCATCGCCGAGCGTTCGCGAACGCCTTTCAGCGACTTCGCGCCCATTTGGCCGGCTCCGGGCGGCGGGATGAATCTCGACAACACAGGCGCCATGGCCAAGGACTTCGGCACCGATGCGATTTGGCTAGTCGGCGGGCGCCTTTTGATGCATCCCGGCGGCCCCGAAGCCGGGGCCCGAGCCTTCCGCGAAAAGATGCCCTCGTAAGGCAGCCTCCCGTGTTAGGCTGACAGAGCCTGCAGTGTTTGCCGGTTTTCATATTCATCCACAAACCTGGCACAGCCCTTGTTTTCCAATCACAATCCGACAATACTGACTACTCCGGTCACCTTGTTAGGCTGACCGAGTGAATACACGTTAGCGTGCCACTAGGCATGACCACTGGCAAGAATTAATATAGTGTGTTACAC
>CAZIBN010000011.1:17594-65332 GCA_964537395.1 uncultured Elusimicrobia bacterium | reverse complement strand
CGCGGCCTGAAGCTCGCCGAGACCTCCGGTGACCCGAAGATGATTCGCGAGGCGCTGCTGACGGGATCCGAGGTCTACTACAAAGCCGGGAACTACGATCTGGCGCGGGCGCGGGCGGAGCGGATCCTCAAGGACGATCCCAAGGACAAGGACGCGATGGCGCTGTACATGCAGGTCAAAGGGCGCGGCGCGCCCTCGACGGCCGCGGCGACCTCGGGCGGCGGGGCGGGAAGCGGCGCCGGAGCGGCGGGCGAGACCGCCGGAGCCGCCGCGTCGCAGGGAGCGACGAGCGGACCCGGCGTGGCGATGACGAACGCGGGCTCGCTCGAGGCGCAGAAGCAGGTGGCGCTGGGCTGGAGCCGCATCAAGCTCGATCCGGCGGCGGCGCTCAAGAATTTCGAGGCGGCGATCACCGCCGATCCGAAGAGTGCTTCGGTGCGCGTGCAGCGCTCGAGGGCGCGACGGGAAGCGGGCGACGCGGCCGGGGCGCTTGGGGACGCGAACGATGCGATCGCGATGCAGCCCGGCCTGGGAGAGGCGTACGCCGCCCGCGCCGAGGCCAATCGCGCGCTCGGCCGCGCGGAGGCCGATCTGCTCGCCGACTACGAGCAGGCGGCGAAGCTCGACGGGCGCTTCACCGACGCCTATAAGGCAGTTCTGACCCAGGTCGGCGGCAGCGGCGCGGCCGCGAGCGCCGAGGAAAAGAAGCCGGGAACGAGCGGAACCACCGGAGCCTCAACGCCCGCCGGTCCTCTCGGCCTGCTTGTGAGCTCTCCAAAGTATTGGGGGCTGTTCGCGTTCATCTGCGCGATGCTGGCGGCCGCGGGCGGGATTATCGTACCGCTGGTGCTTAAGAAGCGACGCTCAGGCGAAGACGGCTCTCCGCCCCGTTAACCGACGCCGACACGCTCGCCCCCGCGGCGACGGGTGCGACGCCCACCGGCGTCCCCGTGAAGATCAGGTCGCCCTCGGCCAGGCCGTAGGTCCGGTCGAGATGCTCGATGAGCTTCTCGACGGAGAAGATCATGTCCTTCGTGTTCCCGCGCTGACGAACGGCGCCGTCCACGCTCAGTTCGAGATCCGCGGGCAGGGACAGCGGGACGAAATTGCCGACCGCGGCGAAGCCGGGGCGGCCCTTGGCCGAGGTCCAGGGCAGGCCCTTTTTCTTATCCTGCTCCTGAAGGTCGCGCGCGGTGAAGTCGATGCCGACGGCCATCATCAAAGTCAGGCCCGCGGCGACGACGAGCTCGACCTCGTGGTCCACCCGCTGGCTGTCGGGAGGCAGGCGCAGTATGCCTCCGTCGAGGAGCAAGGACGAGGCCGGCTTCAAGAAAACGATGGGCGAGGCCGGGACCTCGTGGCCGAGCTCCTTGGCGTGCTCCGCATAGTTGCGCCCGATGCACCAGATGGTGCCGACGGGGCGGCTCAGGCCGGGGAGGATCATTTCGGGAGCAGGTGCGCCTGGAAGAGGGTGGCGAAGCCGAGGAAGGCGAGGAAGCCGACGACGTCGGTAACGGTCGTCAGGAAGATGCCAGAGGACTGCGCGGGGTCGAAGCCGAGGCGCTTCATGCCCAGAGGGATGACGGCGCCCGCGAGGCCGGCGCCGATCATGTTGACGACCATCGCGAGGCCGAGGACGAGGCCCATCCATGGGTTGCCGTTCCAGTACCACGCGCCCAGGGCGGTGACGAGGCCGATGACGAAGCCGTTGACGAGGCCGACGGAGATCTCAAGGACAGTGAGGCGCATCGCGTCGCGCATGCGCACTTCTCCGATGACGAGGCCGCGGAGTACGACAGACAGGGACTGCACTCCCGCGTTGCCGCCCTGGCCGGCGACGATGGGAAGGAACACGGCCAGGACCGCGATCCGGCCGATCAGGTCCTGGAACTGAGCGACGACGGCGGAGGCCAGGAAGGCGGTGGCGAGGTTGACGGTGAGCCAGGGAAGACGCTGGCGCACCTTGAAGAGCATGGGCGAGAACGCGCGCTCGTCGGCGCTGGTGCCGAACAGGCGCTGCAAGTCCTCGGTCGCTTCTTCTTGAGAGGACTCAAGAAGATCCGAGGTGCGCACGGCGCCGAGGAGGCGGCCCTGGGCGTCGACGACGGGGATCGAGAGGTAGCCCTTCAGCTTCGGCTCGGAGATGAGCTCCTCGCGGTCGATGTGCGCCGGCACGGAGACCACGTCGGCGCGCATGATGGACTCGACGCGCGCGTCGTCGTCGGCGAGCAGGAGATCGCGCATGTTGAGCACGCCGAGCAGGCGGCGGTTGTCATCGACGACGTAGGCGTAGCTTTGCGGATGCTTGCTGGCCGTGATCGTCTTCAGGCGCACGACCACGTCGCGCACGCGCGCATCCTTGGAGAAGGAGACGACGTCGGTGCGCATGATCTGGCCCGCGCTGTGATCGGGATAGGAGAGGCGCTCCTCGAGCTCGCGGCGGCGCTCCGGCGTGAGGGAAGCGAGCAAGGTGCGCCGCGACTCATCGGTCAGCGCGCGGAAGGCGTCGGCCGCGTCATCGGCGTCGGCGAGGCCGAGCAAGGTCGCGGCGGGCTCGGGGACCAGGAACTCGTAGATCGCCGCCTCCGACTGGGGGTGAACGCGGGCGAGCAGGCGCGCCGCCGTCTCCGGCGGCAGGGCGCGCACGACGGAGGCCGCGCCGCGGGGCGCCAGAGATTCCAGGGCGAGCGCCGCCTGCTGCGGATCGGTGTCGATGAAGCGCGTGATGACGGAGGATGCGGCGTCCATGAGCAGTATCTTATAATTAAACCGATGGTCTGCCAGAGCTGCGGTATAAGGGAAGCGACGACTTTGATCCAGTCGGTGGTGGGCAACCATCTCACGAAGGCGGCGCTGTGCTCGACCTGCGCGTCGCACGTCGAGCCCGCGGCGGTGCAGGGCGCGATGATGGCGGCGCTCGCCGCGCTGCGCACGCGCGCTCACACGTCGCGCTGCCCCGTCTGCAAGATCTCGTTCGCGGCGTTCCGAAGCACGGGCCGCTTTGGCTGCCCGAACTGCTACGAGCACTTTCTCGCCCAGGTAAAGGATCTCCTGCCGCGGATGCACGCCGGCGCCTATCAGCACCGCGGCAAGACGCCGGGGAGGCGCTAGGGTGCAGCTGCACAACATGCTGCGCTTCAAGACCGCCTGGGCCGAGGCCGCGGGGCCCGATCATGAGGTCGTGCTTTCGACGCGCGTGCGCCTGGCGCGCAACCTGCGCGGGCCGTTTCCGGGACATATCGGGCCGCACACGCTGAAGAAGACGCTCGACCACGCGTTCAACGCGCTCAAGCTCGCGGACATCAGAAACGCGGCGTTCTTCAAGATGTCGGACTTAGATGAGACCGACAGGGAGTTCCTGGTCGAACGCCACCTCGCGAGCCCGCTCCTGGCCAGGTCTCCCGCTCAGAGAGGCATCGTCGTCGGTGACGACGAGACGATCGCCGTCATGGTCAACGAGGAAGATCATTTCCGGCTGGCCGCGCTCCTGCCGGGCCTGCAGCTGAGCGCCGCGCACGCGAACGTGGACCGCCTCGACGACCGGCTGTCGTCGGTCCTCGACTTCGCGTTCCGCGACGACCTCGGCTACCTGACCGCCTGCCCGACGAACATCGGCACGGGCCTGCGCGCGTCCTGCCTCGTCCACCTTCCGGCCCTGGGCATGACGGGTGCCATCGGCAAGCTCCTCGACGGCCTGGGGCGCACGGGGCTCATAGCGCGCGGGCTGTATGGGGAAGGGACGCGCGTTGCCGGCGATTTTTTTCAGCTCTCGAACGCGACCGGCTTCGGCCGCACCGAAGGCGAGATCCTCGCTGCGCTCGAAAAATCCGTTATAGCCGTCTGCGCGCGTGAGAACGAGGCCCGTGCGGGCCTGACGGCCGGCGCCGCCAAGCTCCGCCTCGAGGACGACCTGCACCGGTCTTTGGCCCTGCTCGGCGCGGCGCGGCTGCTGTCGTTCGAGGAGTGCCAGCATCACCTCTCGCGCGTACGCCTGGGCCTGGCGATGGGCTGGAAGATCCCGTCGGACCTGTCGGTCGTCAACGAGCTGACCTTGTCCACCCAGCCCGCCCATCTCGACCTCCTGGCCCAGAAGGTGCTCTCCCCCCTGGACCGCGACGCCCTGCGGGCCTCCCTCGTGCGCCGCCGCCTTAAAGCGGGTTGACCTAGGTCAATCCACCCCCCCGGCCGCCGTGCTAGAATGGCCCATGGTCAACATCAAACACGCCAAGCTCAAAGCCTGGGTCGATGAAGTCGCCCAGATCTGCAACCCCGACGCCATAGTCTGGGTGGACGGCTCCGAAGAGGAACGAAAGCGCCTCGAAAAGCGCGGCGTGGCCCGCGGCCAGCTGATCCCTCTCGACCAGGAAAAGTATCCCGGCTCCTTCTACAGCCGCTCCAAGGCCAACGACGTGGCGCGCACCGAGCACCTGACCTACATCTGCACGAAGGACAAGGAAGCCGTGGGCCCCACCAACAACTGGATGTCCCCCGAGGAGGGCTACCGGAAGGCGCGCGAGATCCTGCTCGGCTCGATGGTCGGCCACACCTTATACGTCATCCCCTTCTCGATGGGCCCGGTCGGCTCCCCGTTCTCCAAGATCGGCGTCGAGCTCACCGACTCCATCTACGTCGTGCTCAACATGCGCATCATGACGCGCATCGGCACGCCCGTGCTCGAGGAGCTCGGCACGGACGGCGAGTTCGTGAAATGCCTGCATTCCAAGGCCGACCTCGACGTCAACCGGCGCATGATCCTCCATTTCCCCGAGGACAACACGATCTGGTCCGTGGGCTCGGCCTACGGCGGCAACGCTTTGCTCGGTAAGAAGTGCCTCGCCTTGCGCATCGCCTCGTGGCAGGCGCGCAAGGAAGGCTGGCTGGCGGAGCACATGCTCATCCTCGGCGTGGAGCAGAACGGCAAGACCGAGTACGTCGTCGCCGCCTTCCCCTCGGCCTGCGGCAAGACCAACCTCGCCATGATCATCCCGCCGGAAGGGCTCAAGGGCAAGGGCTACAAGATCTGGACCGTCGGAGACGATATCGCCTGGCTTCGCGTCGGCCCGGACGGACGCCTGTGGGCCTGCAACCCCGAGGCCGGCTTCTTCGGCGTTGCGGTGGGGACTAACTCGAAATCCAACCCCAACGCCCTCAAAACCATCCAAAAGAACACGATCTTCACGAACGTGCTTCTCGGCGACGATCTGAGCGTGTGGTGGGAGGACGGCCAGGGCGCTCCCCCGGCCTCCGGCACGAACTGGGAAGGCAAGGCCTGGAAGCCAGAGTTCCGGGACAAGGAGGGCCGCCCCATGCTGGGCGCCCATCCGAACAGCCGCTTCACCGCGCCCGCCGGGCAGTGCCCGTCGATCTCCCCCAAATGGGAAGATCCCAAGGGCGTTCCGATCTCCGCCGTCATCTTCGGCGGACGGCGCGAGCGCCTGGCGCCGCTCGTGTTCGAGTCGCTCGACTGGAACCACGGCGTCTACCTTGGCGCCACCGTCGCCTCCGAGCGCACCGCCGCAGCCGAGGGCTCCGTCGGCGAGATCCGCCGCGATCCCATGGCCATGCTCCCGTTCTGCGGCTACAACATGGGCGAGTACTTCGGGCACTGGATCGAGATGGGCAAGAAGATCCCCAAGCCGCCGAAGATCTTCCACGTCAACTGGTTCCGCAAGGACGCCAACGGCAAGTTCCTGTGGCCCGGCTACGGCGAGAACCTGCGCGTGCTCGAGTGGATCCTCGCGCGCTCGCGCGGCGAAGGCAAGGCCGACAAGACGCCTATCGGCTACCTGCCGACCAAGGACGCGCTCGACCTCTCCGGCCTTAATCTCTCCGAGGGAGCGATGGACCTGCTCCTGTCGGTCAAGAACGAGGACTGGGCCGGCGAGCTCGACGGCGTGAAGACCTTCTTCGAGCGGTTCGGCGCCAAGTTCCCTAAAGAGCTCTGGACCCAGTTCAACGCGCTGAAGGACCGTCTCAAGGCGAAAGTAACGGCGTAAGCCTCGGCGGCCGTCCGCCGGACAAAGTGATCATGCGTCCGTCCCGCCAAACCCGGCGCGGGCGGGACCTTTGGCGCATCCAATGTCCTTGCGGCCGGCCTTCCTCGGCGCGCTTCTCCAATTCATCGACGCTCATTGCGGACGTCGGAAGCAAAACGAGTTCGAATCCCATCGCCGCATAGGCCCGAGCCCAGGTGCTGAGCAGGCAGTCCGAACCGGACTCGACGCGCGAGACCTGGGACTGAGTGAGCCCCGCCTTTTGGGCCAGCTCGCTCTGCGTGAAGCGCAGACGGCAGCGGATGTACTGGAAAGCCCGCTCCGGCGGCCACTCCTTCAACTGGGGCGCGGCCGCCTCCGTCGTATTCAGCATCAGCTCGAGCAACTCCGGCCCCATCGCATGCCGAACGCGCGCCAACATCTCCAATCCCGATTCGTCCGTAGTCATCATTTCAAATCCTCCGTGCTATGGCCCCTGCCACTCTGGCAGTAGCCATCGTATTGGAGCGATAACGCATCTTCCGCCCCTCCTACCAGACGATTGACCCCCCGAAATAGTTTCACGATTACCCTTGCTCAATGGCCGCATTTCGCTTATATTCTCAAGGCAATGCACGAACTCGACATCGTACGCTTCGTCGCCGAGCTGCTCGTCATCCTGCTCAGCGCCAAGCTGTTCGGGGAGCTCGCCGAGCGCCTGGGCCAGCCCGCCGTTCTGGGCGAGCTGATCGGAGGCGTCGTCCTGGGCACCGGCATTTTCAGCTTCTTCCATCTCAACGACCCCGCCCTCGCGCTCATGTCCGAGATCGGAGTGATCCTGCTCCTGTTCGAGACCGGGATACACAGCGATCTGGGCCAGATGCTCAAGGCCGGCCCGACCGCCTCGGCCGTCGCGGCGATCGGCGTCATCGTTCCGTTCGCGCTCGGCTGGGGCCTGATGGCCGCGCTCGGGAAGCCCTCCATGGAGTGCGTCTTCGTGGGCGCCGCGCTGACGGCGACGAGCGTCGGCATCACCGCGCGCGTCCTCTCCGACATGGGCAAGCTCCATCTACCGGAGGCCCAGATCGTCCTCGGCGCCGCCGTCATCGACGACGTGATGGGCATCATCATCCTCTCGGCGGTGCAGGGCATCGCCAGCTCGGGCTCGCTTCAGTGGGGCGGGGTCCTCAAGACGATCCTGTTGTCCGCGGGCTTTCTCGCCGCCGCGCTTTGGCTCGGACCTTACCTGTCTGAGGCGCTCGTCAAGATCGTCCGCCGCATGCGCGTGCGCGGGGTTCTCGTCGGGATGGCCGTGTGCTTCGCCTTCGCGATGGCGCTCACGGCCCACGCGCTGGGCACGGCCATGATCGTCGGAGCCTTCACCGCGGGCATACTGCTCGCGCGCACCGACAAGAAGGAGGACATCGACGAGACCGTCCGGCCGGTCGTGGACATCTTCGCGCCCGTGTTCTTCGTCATGGTCGGCGCCAAGGTGGACCTGTCCGTGTTCAACCCCGCCACGGCTGAGAGCCGCACCGTGCTGGGCCTCGCCGCGCTCCTCATCCTCGCGGCCGTCGCGGGGAAGATCGTCAGCGCCTTCGCCGTACGCGACCGCAAGCTCAACCGCTGGGCCATCGGCTTCGGCATGATCCCGCGCGGCGAGGTCGGCCTCATCTTCGCGCAGATCGGCCTCGCGGCGGGCATCGTGGAGCCTGCGCTGTACGCCGCCGTCGTCGCGATGGTGATCGTCACCACCTTCCTCGCGCCGCCCCTGCTGAAGAAGTCGCTGTCTTAAGCGGCCACAGGGCGCGTCAGCGCGCTGACCACGATGCCGGGCGCCGCCTCGACCGTCGCCTCGAGATGAAACCCCATGCGCGTCCAAGCCGGCGCCGCGGTCGGGCCGCAGATCACATGCGTCGAGGGCACGCCCGCCTGCCGCAGAGCGGCGAAGAATTCCCGGATCAGACCTCCGCCGATCCCCAGGCGACGAAAACCGTCCGAGACATTCATGTGCAGATGCGCGGGATGCTCGATCCAGAGCTTGAGCCGTACGTCCTCCGAGAAAAGCTCGCGGGAGTCGGGGGCCGGGCTCAAGACCCGCCGTCTTTCTTTTTCGAACTGGAGGGTGTCAGGGCAGCCCGTCAGATAGCCGACGACCGCGTCATCGATGACGGCGACGAAGGTCCATGCCGGCCGAAGCACGCGGTACGGTCCGATCCAATGCTCGCCGAAAGCGTCACGCTCCTCGGCATCGACCGGCTCGCCCTGACGGCCGGTCTCCGCGCAGATGGCCTTGATGGCCGCCCAGTCGGACGGACCCGCCCGGCGGATCTCCGGGGGCGTCACTCTACGCGCAGGCCGCCAAGGTCCTATCGAGGCGGCTCTCAAGATCCTTCGCCGCCTCCGCGTCCTTGATGCCGCCGATATTAATACGCACGTTCTCCGCCGCGCACTGCGCCGCCGCCTTCAGCAGATGGATCGCGCAGTTGATGTCGGAGACCACCGCGGGGCTCGCCAACGGCACGGCGTTCTTCGCCGTCGCCAGCGCGCCCGCCGCGATCTGCGCCGTCCTGAGAGGCACCTCGGCGGCATGCTTGAGCTCGGCCTGGATCCGCGCCGGGCGGGAGGCGTCGTCCTTGGGCAAGGACATCGCGTCCATGAAGCGGTCGAAGGCCGCGGCGTCGTCCGCCGCGAGCGTGTCGAAGGTGGCGCGCATCTCCCCCAAAGTCTTATGGGCGGCCGTCAGAGCCGGCCGCTTGGCCTCGTCGAGCTTCTTCGACTTCAGGCTGATGCCGAGCGCCATCTCGCCCAGGCCGCAGCCCATCGCGCCGGCGATCGCCGCCGCCGATCCGCCGCCGGGAGTGGCGTCGGTATTAGACATAGCCTCGGCGACCTGCCGCCCCGCTGCCATCCAATCGTTCCCCCCGCCGAGCGCCCCGACCGCCTCGAGACGGTTCTCCAGTATCTGGACCTCCGGGTCGAAGTTCTCAAGCTGCAGCGTCTCGATCGCGAAATCCACCAGCGCCTGACGCGGCAGAAGACCGACGATCTCGGTGCCCGTGATCTTGGCCTTGTGCTCATCGGCCAGCGCCATCGTCGTCGACAGCACCTTGGCCATCGAGCTCTTCTTATAATCCGTCAGAACGGTCGAGATCTGCACCTGGCCGCGCGCGGCGAGATCGATCTCCTTGCCCCGCACCGCCGGCAGCCCCCCGCCGGACGCGCGCACGCGCTTGGCGATGTCCTTGCCCGCGACCATGTCGTGCGTATCCAGATTCAAATTGAAATTCACGATCTGCTGCCGCGCCCCGACCGCCACGGCGCCCGCGGTGGGATGAATGGCGTTCGGTCCGAAATCAGGCGTGCGGGTCTCATCCTTACCGATGAGGTCCTTCAAGCCTTCGAACTGCCCTTTACGCACGGCGGCAAGGTCCTTGCGCTCCGGCTTGCGCGCGGCATGGTCATAGAGATAGGTCGGGATCTTCAGCTCGCTGCCGATGCGCGCCGCCAGCTTCTCGGCGAGCTTCACGCAATCCTCGATCGTCACGCCCGCGACCGGGATGAACGGGATCACATCGACGGCCCCCATGCGCGGGTGCTCGCCCTTATGAATGTTGAGGTCGATCAGCTCCATCGCCGTTTTCGCCACACGAAAGCACGCCTCCACGCACGCGTCGGGCGCTCCCACGAACGAAAGAACGCATCTGTGATGGTCTGAGTCTATCTCCACATCAAGGATCGTGACCCCGGCAGACTTCGCCGCGTCCACGACCTTCTGCACCTTCACCTTATCCCGCCCTTCCGAAAAATTCGGCACGCATTCAACAAGCTTCATATGAGCTCCTTGGGGTCAGGCTTTCCGATGTTGCAATTCGTCCGGCCAATACGAGAATTGCAACATCGGAAAGCCTGACCCCTCTAAGATTTGAGGACCAACGTTTTGGCTTCGGTGAAATCTTCCATGGCGTATCTCACGCCTTCGCGGCCGGTGCCGGAGTCCTTCACGCCGCCGTAGGGCATCGCGTCGGAGCGAAAGGTCGGGATGTCGTTGACGATGAGGCCGCCGACGGGCAACCGGTCGAATGCCTTGTGGATGAAGGCGAGATCGTTTGTAAAAAGACCGGCCTGCAGACCGTAGCGAGAGTTCGCCATGCGATCGAGGGCGTCCTCACGGCTGGTCACGGCGTCCAAGGTCGCGACGGGGCCGAAGGCTTCCTCGCAGGACAGCTTGCAATCGGCAGGAACGCCTTCCAGGAGAGAAGGCGGGATGACCCGTCCGTTGCGAGGTCCGCCCGTCCAGAGCTTGGCGCCTTTCCCGACGGCTTCCTTAAGCCACTCCTCGACGCGGATCGCGGTCTTCTCATCGATCAAGGGGCCGATATCGGTTTTCTCGTCCATCGGGTCGCCGATGACGAGAAGCTTGATGTTCTCGACGAGCAGGCGGCGGAATTCGGCGTGCACCGATTGCTCGACATAGATGCGCTGGACCGAGATGCACACCTGGCCGGAGTAGTAGAAGGCTCCCCAGGCGCAGCGCGCGGCGGCCCAGGGCAGGTCGGCGTCGCTGCCGACAAAGACCGCGGCGTTGCCGCCGAGCTCGAGGCAGCTGTGGGCCTTCACCGCGAGGGCTTTCAGCTTCCAGCCGACCGAGGTCGAACCGGTGAAGGAGAAGATGCGGAAGCGCTCGTCGCGGACGAGGGCCTCGGCGGCCGGAAGCGGACCTCCCACGACGATCGCGGCCTCGGCGGGCCAGCCCGCGTCCACGAGCAGGCCGATCAGCTTTTCCGCCGTCTTGGGGCAACGCGGGTCGGGCTTGAGCACGAAGGGCAGGCCGACGGCGACGGCCGGGGCGACCTTGTGCGCGACGAGATTCAGAGGGAAATTAAACGGGGTGATGAACAGCGCCGGGCCGCGCGGCACTCGCTTGACCAAGGCGTAGCGGCCCTCGGAGTTGGCGTCGAGGTCGAGAGGCAGCAATTCGCCCATGACACGTTTTGATTCCTCGCCGGCCCAGCGGAGAGTGAAGGCTCCGCGTGCGGCTTCACGGCGGGCTTCCTTCAGCGGCTTGCCGACCTCGGTACAGATCAAGCGGGCGAAGTCCTCGGCCTGGGCTTCCAGCATTTCGGCGGCCTTGAGCAATATTCTCGCGCGGGCATGAGCAGGCATCGCCGCAGCGCCCGTCGCGGCGGCGCAACGGGCGGCGACGGCGGCGGCGGACGCCTCGTCGGTCAGTTCAACTCGAACCAGTTTAGCCATGTTTTTATGTTCCTGAAGTCTTTCGCGAGATGATCGGGACGTGACGCGTTAAGCTCCTTCCAAGACGCGTAGCCGGTCCCGACCGCGATGGTCTTGAATCCCGCCTTCTTCCCGGCGGAGACGTCGAACGGGGTGTCGCCGATCACATAGACGTCTTTGGATGTGAACGAGGCGTGAGCCAGCTTTCTGGCTCGGATGACGGCTTTTTTCAACAATTCGTGGCGATGGAACGCGTCGGAGCCGAAGCCGCCGAACAGGAAGTAGGCGTTGAAGCCCGACGGAGCGAGCTTGATGCGGGCGCCTTTTTCCATGTTGCCCGTGCCCAGGCCGAGAAGCACGCGCTTATCCCGGCTCAGATGCTTGAGCAAGGTCCGAAGGCCCGGCGGGATGTGATACGTCCGGCTTCGGATCGCCGACCTCACATAATACGGCAGGAACCGCAGATACTCCTGATGGAGCTTCTCCACCGCCGCGGGGGTCGGCTTCTTCCCCGTCGCGTTCCGGTACGTCTCGGCGAAGTTATACAGATCGGTGCGGCCCGCCAACGACAGCTCGGAGCACGCATTCTTCTTTCCGTAAAGTTTCAACGCCGCTCGATTCAGCGCCTTGCGACCGGCCCCCCCGCCGCGAATCAAGGTGCCGTCGATATCGAAAAGCAGAACTTTCAACTTGCCTTCCAGGCGATCTCACCGCGCTTCATGACCCAGCGCGTGCGCGGGGCGCCGAACCAGTAGGCGAGCTCGCGATGATCCTCGGCGTCGAAGCAGGCGATGTCGGCCACCTTCCCAGGCTCCAAAGACCCGTGCGAGGCTCCGAGACCAAGAGCGTGCGCGCCGTTGATCGTCGCCGAGACGAGCGCCTCGGCCGGGCTCATCTTCATCTGCGTGCACGCGATCGAGACGATCATGCGCATGTCGAAGCACGGGCAGGTGCCCGGGTTGAAATCGGTGGCGAGAGCGACGGCCGCCCCGCTGTCGAGCAGACGGCGCGCGGGCGGATAGGGCTTGCCAAGGAAGTAGTTCGAGCCGGGCACGAGGCAGGCCACCGTCTTGGAGGTCGAGAGCGCGTGAAGATCGTCTTCCTCGACGCAGTCGAGATGGTCGGCGGTGACCGCGCCGAGCTTGAGCGCGGCGCCGAGCGACTCCATCCGAGACAGCTGCTCGGCGTGGACCTTGAGCTTGAGCCCCGCCTTGGCGCCCGCGGCGGCGATGAGCCGGAGGTCGTTCAGGTCGAAGTAGCCCTTCTCGCAGAACAGGTCCACGAACACCGCGAGCTTCTCTTCGGCCACGCGCGGGATCATCGTCTCGCAGATGCGCTCGATGAACTCGTCCTTGCGGCCCTTGTACTCGGGCGGGACGGCGTGCGCGCCGAGGAAGGTGGGCACGATCTCGAGCGGCCCGCGCGAGGAGACGGTGCGCATCACGCGTAATATCTTCAGCTCGTTGTCGAGGTCGAGGCCGTAGCCGGACTTGGCCTCGATCGTCGTCGTGCCGGAGGCGACGAAATCGAGGGCTCGCATCCGCAACCCCGCGGCCAGATCCGCCTCCTTGGCGCCGCGTACGCCGTTGACCGTGGAGAGGATGCCGCCGCCGCGCTGGGCGATCTCGGCATAGCTCTTCCCGGCGATGCGCGATTCGAAGTCCTCAAGGCGGGGCGCCACGAATACCGGGTGCGTGTGCGCGTCGACGAATCCCGGCATCAGAACACGGCCTTCCGCGCTGAGGATCTTGGCTCCCTTGGCCAACGGATCAGTCAAAACGACGGCCTTGGGGCCCGCCGCGACGATCTTTCCCTTTTCGATCAGGATCGCGCCATCGCGCAGCAGGCCGAGCGTCCCCCTATCCGGGCCCGAGCGGGGTCCATCGGGGCCCGCCATGGTCAGGATTTCCGAGGCATTCAGGATAAGTGTCGCCACGGCTGTATTCTACGAAATCGCCCGGCCAGAAGGCCTATTCCGGGGGGTCCGAGGACCCTAGGCGAAATACGCGATTCCCCATACAATACATGGATAAGGATGAAACGCCTGCTCCTCGCAGCAATTTTCCTTGCGGCCGCCGCGTTCAACGCGGGGGCCCAGCGCATTTCGCTCGAGATCCCCCTTTCCCCCAGCCCAAGCCTCTCCGCCACCGCGGCGAGGGTTTCTCCTCTGGCCCAGACGTTCCCCCTCGCGCTGAGCCCCTGGAGCCCGAGCCTGACGGCGGCGGCAACCCCCATCCCGCTCAACGCCGTGCCAATTCCGCTGGCGCCGGTCAAGGCGGCCGCCGCGATACAAGCCCTTCCGGCCGCTCTCTTTCCAACTGCGCTCGCGGCCGCGAAACCGGTCATCCATCAGCAAAACCAGAAGGTCATCGACAGCCTGCGCGAGCACGGCGCCAAGGCCGAAAACCTCGCGGACCTGAAGGGCGAGGCCGGCGCCGGCGCGCTCGAGAAGAATTTCATGTCCGCGGCCTCGCTCGGCGACGGCATCGTCGCGCCGCCCGGCGGCGACGAGAGCCCGCTGGTCCCGGCCGAGGATTCGCGCCCGCTGCTCGAGCGCATGCTCGAGCGCGTGCGCCTCGACGACCGCGGCCGCCCCGACGAGAAGAAAGCGCTGGAGAACTCATTCAAGCGTATGCTCGATACGCCTACCGGCGCCCGCTACGCCAAGGAGTTCCTCGCCGAGGGCCTGACCGCCCATGTCCATTTCGACGACTTCCCCGACTCCCAGCTCTATCTCGTCGAAGGCCGCAAGAAGTTCTATGCCGCCCAGGCCTACACCGACTGGCGCCAGGAGGGCTACGCGGAGATCCGTCTCAACCGTCATTATATCGATGGCGACCCGGGCTTCATGCGCGAATCCCTGCCCTCCGTCCTCGGCCACGAGCTTCTCGGACACGGTCTCTGGTACGGCCGCGCGGCGAAGGAGAATCTCTACCTCGCCTTCCACTATCACGAGCTCAATGAGACCTTGGCCCGCCTCGTCGGCTGGGCGATCGACCACGAGCTCGACGGACGCTTTGAAGAGGCTGGCGCCTGGACCTACCTTTCCGACCCGGGCAGCTACCTGTCAAATCTCAAGATGCGCCTGCCCTACTACGCGGTGACCTTCAGCCAAAGCGAGATGGCGAATCCGACGGCGACCTTGAACTCACGCCTGGCCGCCGCCGAGAAAGAGGTCGAACGCGCGAACCGCAACCTGGCTTCGCAGAAGACCTGGCTCCCGGTGCTGGATCACTTCTCCTCGGGCCACGGGATCGATCCCAAGCGCTTTGAGCTCCTGCGCAAGGAGCTGACCGACCTCGAGTCCCATTACCAGAGCGAGGTCGTCAACGCCGAGTCCATCATCCGTGAGGTGACGGGGTTGAAGGAGCGGATCGCCGCCGAGCCCGATCATGCGTCGGAGATCTACCTGAGCCAGGCCGCCGCGCACCCTTTCTTCGAACGACTCAGCGCCGACACCGCGCGCCTGGGCAAGGCCCTCGCTTACATGACGAACGCAACCCTGCCCGCTCCGTCCCGTCCCGCCCCGCCCCGCCCTGCCAATCAGATCACCTGGACCGAGCTGTCCAAGATGTACCAGGACGACGTGGCCGCCGACGCGACCCGCACCAACAAGCACTGGCGATAATCTTAGTGTCAGGCTTATAGTTTCGCCAATAACTTTGCACAGTAATTGAGGAAACTATAAGCCTGACACTTTCTTGGATTAGCGGAAGTTCTTGAACTGAAGGTCGAGGTCGAACTTGCCGGCCTTCAGAACGTTCATCGTCTGCTGTAAATCGTCCTTCGACTTGCTCGAGACGCGGAGCTGGCCATCCTGGATCTGGGCGTTGACCTTGAGCTTGGCTTCCTTGATGGCCGCCTGCATGAGCTTGGCCTTGTCGGTCGGGATGCCGGACTGGATCGTCACATCGATGCGCCCGGTCTGGCCGAGCGCCGCCTCGACCTTCCCCTTCGTCAGGTTCTTGATGGGAAGGCCGCGCTTGGCCATCCGCGTCAGGAGCACGTCGTAGACCTGCTCGGCCTTGTACTCGTCGATCGCGCGGATGATCATCTTCTTGTCCTTCACGACGAGCTCTATCTCCGCGTTGGCGGCCTTCAGGTCGAAGCGGTTCTGTATCTCCTTGATCGCGACAGCGATCACCTCGGAGACCAGATTCAAGTCCACGTCGGAAACGCAGTCGAAGGAATAGTCGCTGGCCATGATTACCTCGCCATCGGGATTTTGAGAGATTTATGTTTACGTGCAAAAGCCTTCGCCTGAGGGTAGCCGGCGTCGAAATGCCGTACGACCCCGAGACCGGGGTCGTTGGTCAATACCCGCTGAAGGCGCGCTTCCATCGCCTTCGTGCCGTCGGCGACGGTCACCTGGCCGGCATGAAGCGAATAGCCCATGCCGACGCCGCCGCCATGATGGAAGCTGACCCACGAGGCGCCGGAGGCGGTGTTGAGCAGGGCGTTTAAGATCGGCCAGTCGGCGACGGCGTCGGAGCCGTCGCGCATGGCCTCCGTCTCGCGGTTAGGCGACGCCACCGAGCCGCAGTCGAGGTGGTCGCGGCCGATCACGATCGGCGCTCCGACCTTCTTCTTTTTGACGAGCCAGTTGAGGCGCGAGCCCATCTCGGCGCGCTCGCCGTAGCCGAGCCAGCAGATGCGGGCCGGCAAGCCCTGGAAAGCGACCTTCTGACCGGCGAGCTCGATCCAGCGCTTGAGCGCCTCGTTCTTGGGGAAGGCGGCGAGGACCTCGCGGTCGGTGGTCCGGATATCTTCGGGATCTCCCGAAAGAGCGGCCCATCGAAACGGCCCCTTGCCCTCGCAGAAAAGCGGGCGGATGTACTCGGGCACGAAGCCGGGAATATCGAAAGCATTCTTCACCCCCGCCTCGACGGCGCGGGCGCGGATATTGTTCCCGTAGTCGAAGGTGACGGCGCCCTGCTTCTGGAGGGCGAGCATGGCTTCGACGTGGCGGCCCATCGATGAAATGGACTTTTTGACGTACTCCGCGGGGTTCTTCTTCCTGAGCTGAGCGGCCGTGCTGACGTCATAGCCCCGCGGTATATATCCGTACAAAGGATCATGGGCGGATGTTTGGTCCGTCAGAATATCGACGGGGAATCGGCGCCGGGCCAACTCTGGAATGATGTCTGCCGCATTGCCCAACAGCCCAACAGAGAGGGCTTCCCCCCTCTCCTTGGCCCGGCTCACCCGCTCAAGAGCCTTGTCGAGGTTTTCCTCGATGACGTCGATGTAGCGGGTCTTGAGCCGAAAACGCAATCGCGTAGGATCCACTTCGACGCCGAGGAATACCCCCCCGTTCATCGTCGCCGCGAGCGGCTGCGCCCCGCCCATGCCGCCCAGGCCCGCCGTGACGACAAGGCGTCCGGCGAGGCTGCCGCCGAAGTGCTTGCGCCCCGCCTCGGCGAAGGTTTCGTAGGTACCCTGAAGTATCCCCTGCGTGCCGATGTATATCCAGGAGCCGGCCGTCATCTGGCCGTACATCATGAGGCCTTTCTTGTCGAGCTCGTCGAAATGGTCCCAGTTCGCCCACTTGCCGACGAGGTTCGAGTTGGCGATGAGCACGCGCGGCGCCTGGTCGTGGGTCTTGAACACCGCGACGGGCTTGCCGGACTGCACGAGAAGCGTCTCGTCGTTCTCGAGGACCTTGAGCGAGGCGACGATCTGGTCGTAGCACTTCCAGTTCCGCGCGGCCTTGCCCCGGCCGCCGTACACGACGAGATCCTGCGGCCGCTCCGCCACCTCTGGATCGAGGTTGTTCATGAGCATGCGCAGAGCCGCTTCCTGCTCCCACCCTCTGCAAGATAACTTCCGCCCGTGCGCCGCTCGTATGATTCTCATGGTCTCATGGTGTCAGGCCTACCGGTACTTACAGTATTTTACAACGCCGACCTTCCGGAATACTGTAAGTACCGGTAGGCCTGACACCTATTGGGAGGCGTCTAATCGAAGGCGCCGGACAGGACCAATTCCCGGGCCATTTCCAATTTTCCGGACAGAATCTCGTCGCCGCGGGACGCTTTGACTTTCGAGCGCAGGACGGCGAGGCCGGCCTCCACGCCTCGGCCAGACTTAAGAGGGCGGTGGAACTCGATGGCCTGCGCGGCGCAGACGAGCTCGATGGCGACGACCTGCGCGGCGTTCCAGACGACCTTTTTGAATTTCAGGGCGGACCACATGCCCATCGAGACGAAATCTTCCTTGTTCGCGGAGGTGGGCACGGAGTCCGCCGAGGCCGGGTGCGCGAGCGTCTTGTTCTCGGAGGCGAGCGCCGCCGCGGCGTACTGGGCGATCATGTAGCCCGATTCCACGCCGGGATCGCGTGAAAGGAACGGCTTCAGGCGCGGGGCGGCGCCGGCGGTGACCTGGAAGGTGCGGCGCTCAGAGATGTTGGCCAGCGCCGTGAGCGCTCCGGCCGCTGAGTCGAAGGCGAACGAGAGGGCCTGGCCGTGGAAGTTCCCGCCGGAGATCACGCGACCGCCTGCCACAAGAGGATTGTCGGTGACCGAGCCGAGCTCGATCTGGACGATCCGCCGGGCCTCGATAAGACGGTCCAGCACCGCGCCGTGGACCTGGGGCGCGCAGCGCAGCGAATAAGAATCCTGAACGCGAGGATCATCGACGACATGAGACTTCCGGATCTCGGACCCGGCCAAAAGCCGGCGCAAAGAACGCGCGGCTGCTATTTGGCCGGGATGGGGCTTTAGCCGCTGGATCGCTTCGTCGTACGGCGAGGGCGTGCCCGTGAGCGCGTCGAGAGAGGCCGCGCAGGCGAGGTTGGAGGCGCGATACACGCGCTCCGCGACGAGCAAAGCCAGGCCGCCGACGGACTGCATCGCCTGGGTGCCGTTGAGGAGGGCCAGGCCTTCCTTGGCGGACAAAACAAACGGCTTCAGCCCGGCGGCCTTCAACGCCTTCGCGGCGGGAACGACACGACCGCGATAGAGAACATTCCCCTCGCCGATGACGGCCAGCGCCATATGGGCTTGCGGAGCGAGGTCGCCGCTGGCGCCGACGGAGCCGCGGCTAGGGATCAACGGAATAATGTTTGCGTCAAGCATCCGCGCCAGATGCCTCACCAGCGCGGGGCGGACTCCGGAAAATCCTCTCGACAACTCGTTGACACGAAGGAACAGGATCGCACGCGTCTCGAGCGGATCCAAGGGCGCGCCCACGCCGCAGGCATGGGACAGGACGAGGTTGCGCTGGACCTGAGCGAGGCGCTCCGTCGAGATGCGGGTCGAAGCAAGCTCTCCGAAGCCGGTATTGACGCCGTAGATCGTCCCGCCCGACGCCATCGCCGTCTCGAGCACGCGCCGCGAGGCCGCGACGCGGCGCAGGGCCGACGACGGAAGGACCGCCTTGCGTCCATCCACGGCGACGGAGGACAGCTGTTCGAGGGTGAGGCTCGAGCCCAGCTTAAACGAGTTCGAGGGCAACGGCCACGGCCTCCCCGCCGCCGAGGCAGATGCCGGCGACGCCGCGCTTGCCGCCGCGGATCTTCAGGGCATTGATCAAGGTCGCAAGGATGCGCGCGCCCGAGGCGCCGAGCGGATGCCCGAGCGCGACCGCGCCGCCATGCACATTGATTTTTTCGTGAGGCAGATTCGCGAGCTTGGCCACGGCGAGGGTCACCACGGCGAACGCCTCGTTGACCTCGAAAAGATCCACGGAATCCACGGTCCAGCCGATCTTCTTCAGAAGCTTATCGACGGCGCCCGCGGGAGCGGTGGTGAACCATTTGGGCTCATGGCTGAAGGTGGACCAGCCGACGATGCGCGCCAGCGGCTTCTTGCCGGCAGCGCCTTTCGCGGAGCATAGAACAAGGGCCGCCGCGCCGTCGTTGAGCTTGGAGGCGTTGGCGGCGGTGATGGTCCCGTCCTTTTGGAAGGCGGGTCTCAATTTGCCGATTTTATCCAGCTTGGCGCGGCCCGGCTCCTCATCGAGCTCGATGCCGTCGACGCCGACGATCTCATTCTTGAACCAGCCCTTGGCGACGGCCTCCTGGGCGCGCTCGTAAGAACGCAGCGCCCAGGCGTCCTGCATCTCGCGGGTGAGCCCGTGCTCCTTGGCGCACAGCTCGCCGCAGTCGCCCATGTGCACGCCGTCATAGGGATCCATCAGGCCGTCACGGAGCACCGCATCGAGGAGCTTCGCGTCGCCGTAGCGGTAGCCGGAGCGGGCCTTGTCGAGAAGATAGGGAGCCTTCGACATGGACTCCATGCCGCCGGCAAGACCGAAATCCTGCTCGCCAAGCGCGATTCCCTGAGAGACCATCATGACGGCCTTCATACCCGAGCCGCAGACCTTGTTGACCGTGGTCGCACCCACGGAGACCGGGATGCCGGCGGCGATCGCGGCCTGACGCGCGGGCGCCTGGCCGATGCCGGCGGGGATCACGCAGCCGAGCACGACTTCACCCAGTTCCTCGGCCTTGACTCCTGACTTGGCCAGCGCGTCGGCGATGGCCTTGGCGGCCAATTGCGGCGCGGTGTGGTTGGCGAAGACGCCGTTGATGGAGCCGATGGGGGTGCGGGAGGCGGAGAGGACGAGGATGTCGTTCATGGCGGTTTCCTTACGAGTAGTAGACGAGTCGGGCGGCGAGGCCGCAGAGCACCGCGATGACGGCGCCCATGTAGAAGGTGAAAGCGGTCAGGTCGAACAGACGGCGGCGGCGCAGGAAGAACATCACCCCGAGCCAGCCTGCCGCAAGCAGGGCGGCTCCGAGCGCGGTCGGGAAGAGGAAGCACAGCGCCAGCACGAGGCGCTCGGCCATCGCAAGGTGCTTCTCGTCGTCCCCGGGATAATCCGCGCCGTGAAGGTCCTTCTCCAGGAAGTAGATGAGCACCGTGCAGGCATGCGTGATCAGCACGAACAGGCAGCCGAGCACCGGCCATTTCTCCGGGAAGAAGCCCGCCACCGGCGTCGAGGTGACGGCCAGGGGCGCCACCGAGAAGATCACCGCATAGTGGATGACCTGGTCCCAGGCGAAGAAGAGGGTGTTGTCGGGCATCCCGTACTTGAAGATGGTGTACACGCGCCACCAGTCCTCGAAGAAGTGGGTGACGAAGATGATCGCCACGCAGGTCCAGCCGTTGAGGTGGAAGAACGAGTTCTCGATCCAATACTCGCCGAGGAAGGGCCAGGCGATGATCAGGTAGGCGACCGGGTGCATGGCACAATGTGCCAGCAGACCCCACATGCTCGTGCGCTTCCAACGGTTGATGAAGTTGGTCTGAAGCGTGAAGTCGCAGAGCAGGTGGCCGAACATCAGCCGCCAGAATATATTCATTCTTTATTTCGCCGTAAGATTGAAGACCTGGTCCCAATCGTCGGGCGGCAGGGCCGAGTAATCGCGAGAGAGGTTCAGATACAGCTCGCCGGCCCCGTCCCCGGGCATCAGCTTCGCGTATTCCGTGAAGACAGCCAGAGACTCCTCGTATTTCTTCTCGTAGAAGGCCTTGATGCCCTTTTCCCAGACGGGCAGGGCCTTCGTCCACGCGGCGGGGAGCTTCCCCTTTTCGGCGAGAGGCTCGTATACGGGGACCGACGCCGCCTTGCCGACGACGCGCGCGCGCCCGAGATACCGAACCTCGACGGCGCTCTTGGCGCCTTCGTAGGTGGCGCCGCTGATCATGATCTGCGAGCCGAAGAACTTGTTCGCGCCCTCGAGGCGCGACGCGAGGTTGACCTCGTCGCCCAGCACGGTGTAGGCGAGCTTGCGCTCGGTGCCGGTGAAGCCGACGTTCATCTGGCCCGTATTAATACCGATGCGGATCGCGGGAGCCTCGGCCAGTCCCGGCGCGAGGTTCTTGTTGAGCTCGGCGATCGCGACCTGGCAGCGCAGGGCGGAGAGCACCGCGTCGCGCGCGTGGTCCTTGTTCTCGAGAGGCGCGTTCCAGAACGCCATGATGCAGTCGCCGATGAACTTGTCGATCGTGCCGCGGTGATCGAGGATGACCTCGCTGAAAGACGACAGATAGCTGTTGAGGAAGACGATCAGCTGCTCGGCGGTCATCTTCTCCGAGATCGTGGTGAAATGCGCGATGTCGAGGAAGAACGCCGTCATCTCGCGCCGCTGGGCGCCGAGCTTGGCCATCTCGGGGTTGTTCGCCAGCTCCTCGACGATCTCGGGCGAGACGAACTGGCCGAACTTGGCCTTGATCATCTGCTTTTCGGCGCCCTCGGTGAGGACGCGGTGCACGGTCAGGACGAGGAAGCTCACCAGCATGCTGAGGCCGGGCGCCACGGGGTAAAGCATGGTCCCCTGCCCCATGATCAGCGAGGAAGCGAAGCTCGCGAGGATCAACGTCACCACGGCCGCGGCCGCGGCGAAGGCGGTCGGCAGGAAGGTCACGAAGAAATAAGGCAGCCACGCGGCGATAAGGACGAGAAGAACGTTCAGCCCGATATCGGATATACGCAGATAGTCGGCGGCCATGATGTTGTCGATCACGTTGAGGTGGTACTCGGCGCCCGGGGCGTGGCTCGTGAAGGGGGTCGGGTAGTGGTCGTAGTAGCCGACCGTCGTGGAGGCGACCATCGCCAGCGAGCCCTTCAACGCCTTGAGCTGGGCGTCGCTCAGGCTGCCGGAGATGATATCCATCATCGAGATCGTACGGTAGGGAGAGTCAAGAACCGTCACGCCCATCCGCTTCGCCTTCTCCTCCGGCGTATTCTTCAGCCAGGACTCATCCCTCTTCTCGTGCTGCAGCCAATCCTGGGTACGGCGATAGTTCAGCACGTAGGTCGGGGCGTCGGGGCCGCCGAACTCGGTGTGGAGCTCCTCGAGCTTTTTGTCGAGGAAGGCCGCCAGAGCGGCCGCCGCGAGCGACGTCTCCTGCAGGCTCGGGAGGATGGGATCCTTGACCCCGGGGTGGAACAGAGAGAAGTTGCGGATATGCCCGTCGCTCTCGATATGGCGCGAGATGATCGGGGTGCCCAGGAGACGCGCCGCCGAGGCAAGCCCCGGAACGGGCTTGCGCACCGTGGACATGACGCCGCTCGCGTTTTCCTCCTGCTCGGTCGTGAAAAGGTGGACGACGCCTCCATGCCGCTTGGTGGCGGCCGCCAGCTCCGCGTCGCCTTCGCGCTTCTCCATGAAGAGGACGTCGAAGACCACGGTCTTGACCCCATATTTCCGGAGCTTTTCGAGAGCCTGGGCCTGGACCGTGCGCGGCAGAGGAAAACCGTGCGTGCGGACCGTGTCATCGTCGATCGCGATCAGCAGCAGACGGGGATCTCCGGTCTTAAGCGATTCGACGCCCCGCAGGAACGCGCGGTCGTGCCAGAGCCTCTCCACAGGCGCGAACAGGCTCGCCAAATAGGCGGTGCAGGCGAGCAGGCTGAATACGACGCTGAAGTACTTCGGGAATGATTTGCCGGAAATCTTCAAGGTGTCGTCCTCTTTTTAGCTGGGATCTTCTTAGTCTGCGTTTTGGCCGGCTCTTTTTCCGGCATCTTGAGCCGGGCACGGAGCTGGGTGCGCGCGAAATCCATCAAGGCCTGCGTATTGGCGTCCTTCTCAAGCGTGCGCGCGGCATCGAGGGCCGCCAGCCCCTTCGCGTCGCCGACGACGCCGATGGCCGCGGCCGCCTGCTGACGCAACGCCGCGTCAGGGTTCTTAAGGACTGCGCTGGCGACGGGAAGCCCCGACAGGTCGCCGGTCTTGGCAAGAGACGTCACGGCCTGAACACGCACGCCCGCGTCGGCGTCCTTCAGGGCAGAGGTCAGGGCCGGGCCGGCGCTGGGATCGGCGATGAGGCCGAGCGCCTTGGCGGCCTCGCCGCGGACGCCGGCATCGGCGTCGGACAAAGCGGAGGAAAGGGCAGGGACGCCTTCCCTGGAGCCGATCTCCCCGAGGGAAGCGGCAACGACCTTGCGCACGGCGGCGTCGGGATCAGACAACGCGGCCGACAAAGCCCCGGCGGCCCCGGCGGCGCGGAGCTTGCCGAGCGCGCGCATCGCGGCGTAACGCACGGGTGCGGCGCCATCCTTCAAAGCGCCTATCAAGGGCCCCACCGCGGCTCCGTCTCCGATGTAGACGAACGAGATCGCCGCGGCCTGACGCACGCGCGGATCAGCATCGCCGGACAGCACCGCCGCGAGCCTGGGCACCGAGGCTCGCGAGCGCTGAATGCCGAGGGCCTCGCAGGCCGCCTCGCGCACGAGGGGGTGCGCGTCGCCGAGCAGAGCCTCGAGGGCCGGCACGGCCGCGGGATCGCGAAAGCGCCCGAGGCTTTCCGCCGCCTGACGCCGCGCCATGGGATCGGCGGCCTTGGCCGCCGCGATCGCAGCCTTGAACGGATCCGGAGCCTGCGCAAGGCAGACCGAGGCGGTTGCTATTAAGAGGAAGGCGGCAGCAATAAGCGGGCGGGAGCTCACGGGAGGATTCTAGCGAGTCCCCCCCCCCGCCATCAAGCCCTATTGTTAGTGGATAACGCCGATCTTGCGGATGGCGGTGGCGGTGCCGCCGGAGCCCTTCGCCCGGATACGGGCCGTGTAGCCGCCCTTGGAGACTAACACCCCGGCGTCGTTGCGGCCGGTCCACGGGACGAAGTTCATGCCGGTCTTGCCGCCTTCGCTGCCGGCGGCGCAGGATATCGTCTTGACCAGGTAGCCGAGCGCGTCGTAGATCGTGATCGTCGTGTCCGCGTCCGAGTTCAGGGTATAGGTGATCTTCGTCTGGCCCAGCTCGCCGCCTTTGCGGGAGTCGAACGGATTGGGGTAGTTGCTGACGCCCGACAGGATCGAGGAATTGACGCCCGTGCCCGCGTTCGCCGCCTGCGGCGACCAGGTCGAGGCCACGCCGGCGCCGCTGATGGCGCGCACTCGGTAGCTGAAGAACTGGGAGGTCGCGCGCGGCGCCTCGCCCGGGAAGCCGGGGTCACCCACATTATAAGTGGTCAGCCGCGCCGGGACGACGTTGATCGTGCGCCAGATCACCGTGTCGGCCAGATTCTTCGGGTCGCCGCCGCGCTCCTGGACCTCGTAAGAGGAGACGCCCGAGACGAACTGCGTCGACGGCGTCCACTTGACCGCATAGGTCGTCTTGCCCTGCTCGAGCGGCACGGCCCCTCCGGGCGTGGTCGGAGCCGTCGGGTCCACGCGGTACACCCACATCGGCTGGGGCGGCGACGTGGCGCCCCCGGCGGAGACGAACTGGGCGAAGAGGATGGCGCCGGCGTCGGACACGAGCTCGCCGGCCGTATGGATGATGGGAGCCGAGCCGCGCAGTCCGCGGCCCGTGAACGGGGACGGGTCCTCCTCCTGGCTGATGACCTCGAAGGTGTTGGAGGTCGGGCCGCGCTTGACGCGCATGATCTCCGAGCCGATGTAGACCAGGCCCGCCCCGTCGGTCTTGACCAGGAGCGCGGTATTGCTCGTGACGGTGAAGAAGGTCGTGTCCTGAGTCAGCGTCTGAGTCAAGCGCGTGACATTGGGAATTTCAAGCACAAGATTCCCCATCGTAGCGCCCGTAATCGGAATATCGGTGGCCAACGCACCGAAGGAGGCGGCAGAGAGGCCAGCGACGTTCGTCGCCGTGACCGACGACCACTTGTGCGAGATGCCGATCGGATCGTCGTAGAAGCTGCCCACACCCACCTGGTAATAGCCCGACGTGCCGGTGATCGGCAGATTGAAGGACAGCGAGCCGGCGCTCTTGGCCCAGGCCGAGGGGGCCAGGCCCTGGCCGGGGTCGGGCGCCGTCTTGGCCAGATTGCCCTGATCGGCGATATCGAGACCGATGCGGAACGAGGGCTTGTTCGACCCGGCCGAGAAGATCACGAGGTCGACGATGCCGTCCTTGTTGATGTCCACATCGAGGATGCCGGTTCCCGTCAGGTCGGTCGTGGGATTGCCGTCGCCGAGCAGCGAGACCTGGTTGGGGCGGGTGCTCTCGCCGATCTTGAAGTTGTCGGGCGCGCCGTCACCGTTGATGTCGATGAGCGGCGGCTGGCCGTTGCAGTTCGCCGGCCACGGGAGCCCGTTCTGGCACATCCACTTGGTCGCATCGGGCAGGGGGTTGGCGTTGCTGTCGTAGCAGATGTTGTTGCGCGGGTTGACCGGGTCCTTGCCGTTGGGGCAGCCCAGCAGCGCGTACGCGGGGTAGCCGACGGACCCGCCGGGACCGACGCGCGTGACGATGATCGGAGGCACGGAGGAGCTGACCGATACGCCCGGCACCGTCAGCATCGCGACCAGGAACTCCTTCGATGTAAGCGGCGGGCGGTGGATCGGGTCAGGAGCCGCCGTCAACGGCGCGCCGCTCGGGTCGATCAGGTCGTTGAAATTCGAGAGCTCGAGGCCGACCGTATGGTTCAAGGTCGTGCCGAGGGCACGATCGAGGTAGCCCACGTCGCCGCTGACGAACACGATAGTGGTCCCGGTCGACACTCGCAGGTAGGGGATCGAGTTGACGGTGAACGGGACGAGGGCGACGCCGTTGGAGAACGCGCCGGCGGTCGAGACCGGCACGTCACCGATCAGCGCGTCTGTGGCCGGCGTGAAGACCCGGTCGCCGTTATCGAGCCAGAACTTGATGCGGGACAGGTCGCCGTCGCCGGCCATCGGCGTCGACGTGGTCACGATCGTGCCGATCTGCTTGACGCGGATCGCGGCGACGTTGACGAAGTCCGAGCTCGTCTTCATGTTGATCTGCGCGATCGGCACGTTCGCGTCGCCCTGGCCCGCGCCGGAAGGCGCCAACGAGAAGCCGTCGACGGACATGGTGATCGGGCTGATCGGGATGTTGCTGCCGACGTACGGGTAGGACGTCGAGCTCTCGCCGAGAGGATTGCTCCGCGAGACATTGAGCAGCATCACCGGCGACACGGAGTCGCCGCGCGGCATGCCGACCCACGAGGAGTCGCGGATCGTCACGTTGACCAGGTCGTTCTGGATGGCGGAGTCGCCGATGTCGTAAACCGCGAAGAACGACTGCGCGGTCGGCCCGATGAACTGGTCGGCGTTGAGCGTGACGACGGACTGCACGTTCGCGTCGGCGATCTGGTCGAAGAGGTCGACCTTCTTCACCGTCGATCCGACCGACAGGGCGAGACGCGGCGTCTGCGCCTGGCCGAGGGCGTCTCCGCGGGAGATCACGATCACGCACGGCTTGTTGCTGTTGGCGCCAACGCACGGGCCGGAGTAGGTCATCAGCTCGGCGTTCTTGACCCAGAGGCGGCCGCCGAGCATCACGTTGGAGCTGTCGAGCGGGAAGCCCTTCGTCGAGACCAGGACCAGGTCAAACGGCGGCAAGGTCGTGCTCGAGACCGCGAACGCGAACGTGCCGTTGAACGTCGTGTTGACCTCGGAGATGTTGACGTCGTTGGCGTCCAGGCCGTCATCCTGGTTGATATCCTTGAAGATGCGGATGAACTTGACGTCCGTGTTGCGGCCGAGCGGCTTGTCGGTATCCTGCGAACCGCCGCCGCGCTCCACGCGCAGCGAGCGCCAGGGCGCGAGCGCGATATCGGTCGCCAGGCTGAAGCGCAGCATCGCCACGTTGGTCTGAGCCTGCGTGACGCCGCGTATGCTCGACGCCATGTCTTTGACGCCGAGCGTCGTCAGCGAGAGGACCTTGACCACCTGCAGAAGGGGATTGGACGTGAAGCTCGTCTGCGGGAACGTCACGACGTTGGGCACCTGGGGCGTGATGTAGCTGGGATCGGCCAACGCGAGGCCGAGCCGGTTGCCCTCGGCGGCGAACTGCGAGATGTCGTAGGTCACGAAGATATCGGCCGCCGTCGTGCTGACGACGATCGGCGTTTTCAGGTTGATCGTGACCGTCCCTGAGCTGAACGTCTCGTTGCCGAACGACAGGAGATTGGGGTACGTGCCGAAGCCGGTGGCGGTCGAATCGACCGCGTCAAAGACGCCGTTGAGGTTCGAATCGGCCCACACCTTGATGATCGTCACGTCGCTGTCGAGCGCGGCCGCCGAGCCGGTCCGGTCGAAGCGGAGCTTCTGGACGAGCGCGGTGTTGCGGTCGGTCTTCAGGTTTATGCGCAGCATCGGGGTGTTCTTGTCGTTCTGCTTCGCGGTGTTGCCCGAGATCTGGTCGAAGACGGCCGTGACCGTGTTGAGGGTCGGCCCGAGCACGAAGGTCGGGCTGATGATCGCGGCGGTGCCGACGAACACCGTGTTGTGGCCGGCGAGCGCGGGCGTCAGCTTGAAGCGCGACGGGTCGGCGACCGAGATGCCGACGATCTCGTTGGGCGGCGTCAGCGTCGGGTGCGAGAACTTCGCCGCGGGAGAGACGTCGAGCGCGACATAGAGGATGGTCGGCGTCGAGGTGATGATCATGTAGCCGGGCGAGCCGAGGTTCGGGTCGTTGATCGGGACCGTCGCGCGTCCGGACGTGTCGGGCGGCGCGCCGAAGCGCCCCTGGCCGAGCGGGATGTCGCCGGCGTTGATGCCGGTGAGCGGATCTCGCTTGAAGATCCCGTCGATGGACTTGTAGACGTGGATGGCGCCCGTGTCCGGGTCATCGCCGTTCAAGCCGGTGGGCAAGGTGCGGTTGAAGCGGATCTCCGACAGCTGGACCTGGAAGGCGTCGGTCCACAGCTCCAGGCGCATGGCCGCGAGGTTGTTATCGCCCTGGGTGATCGTCGGCGCCAGCACCGTGCCGCTCGAGTGCGCGGCCGGCAAGGTGTTCAGGGCGCCGCGCTCGATGATGTTGATGCCGCCGGGCACAAACGGATCGAAGCCGCTGTAGCCGACGATCTCGCCGTCGAGCAGGGCGTAGGCCGTGGCTCCGGGCAACGGCGAGACCATGCCGGTCGTCGAGGTCAGCACCCACAGCGCCGGGACGATCGGTCCGGCAGGCTGGACCGGGATGGGGCTCGGGCCCACGATCAGCGGCGCGGGGAAGGTGCCGCTGCTGTTGCTGAAGTAGGGCGTCGCCCGGACGTTCATCGTCTGCGGCGCCGAGACGATCTCGCGCTTCTTCGAATAGAACGGCAGCGGCGAGGACACGTCGTAGAGGTTGGGCAGCGAAACGGCGTTCTGGAACACGTTGTCGTTGAGGGGATCGTTCGTCGGCAGCGAGGCCGCGAGGATGCCCACGCCCAGCGAGCGCGGCGCCTGCGTGAGAGGATCCGTCGGCAGGGCCGTCTCCGCGATGTGATAGATCACGAAATAGCGCTGAGGCTGAGCGGCGAGGCCGGCGGTCACGATGTTGCGCGGCGGGTTCATATTGATCTGGGAGAGCAGCGGCAGGCCCTGATAGTTGCCGAACGTGCCGGACCCGACGAGCACGTCGCCGCTTTGCGGGTTGAACAGCCCGTCGTTGTTGGTGTCGAACCACAGCCCGGTCGCATCGACGTCGCTGGCGACCGAGCCGTTGGACGTCGCGCTCCCGGTCGCGTAGACGATCAGCCAGCGCCACAGGGCGTCGGCGACATTCGCCTGCACGAGCACCGTCGCGACCGCGACCGTGCTCGTCTGCTGCGCGTACGGCCCGATCGCCGCGTCCACCGTGTCCGACGAGGTCACGCGCACGAAGTCGGCGTACTCCGTCACGCGCGAGACGAACGACGCCGACCGGCCGCCCGAGGTCGGCAGGGCCACGTTGAGCGGCGAGATGGTCTTGGGCGTGCGTATCTGGAAGTAGGTGGTGTTCGGGATCGCGAGGCCGAGGTTGGCTTCCGTCGACACGGTCGCCAGCGGGCTCAGGTCGTAGGTCACGAAGTAGTCGAGCTTGACGGTCTCGACCACCTGGCCGCCGCCGCCGAACAGCGCGAGTATGGGGATGCGCGCCGGGCCCGACAGCAAGGTGCCCGACGAGAAGGCTTGCGCGGTCGTGCCCTCCTGGCCGCGCAGGCAGTCCGTGAAGATGCTGTTCGTCTGGTCGAGGCCGCGGCAGAGGACGACCTCCTTGAGGGATTCGATGGTCTGGTCGTCGTTGAGCACGAGGCGGCTGATCGGGTCGGCCGGGAAAGGATTGTCTCCCGGGAACATGTTCCCGATCAGGGAGACGTAGATGTTCGTGTCGCCGGGAGCGACCGGGGTCGTGATCGCGACGGTCGGGAAGTTGTGCGTGATCGCGTTCAACGGGCTGACCTGGGTGTCGGAGGAGGTCTGCAGGAGGCCGTCGCCGTTGCGGTCGATCCAAACGCGGATATTGCTCACGTCCTTGGCCTTGTTCACCGAGACCGAGCCGCTGTTGACCGCCGCGGGGAGCCAGCGGTCGAGCTTCAGGCCCGTCCACTCGGCCGCGCCCGAGTTGACGCGCAAGGTCATCTTGGCGACCACCTGGTTGTTCTCGTTCTGGCCGATGCGCGCGGGGATCGCGTCGGTCTGGGTGCTGCCCACGACGCCCTGGCGGTTCCAGTCGGTCAGCACGACCTGGTCCGGGGTCGCCACGATGGCGACGTCGGTCGAGGTGAACTGCGCGAAGCTCGTGTTGATCACGCCGTTGCCCGTCAGCGGGACGATGTTGGCGTTCGTGATCCTGACGCCGTGCCGCTGGCCCGGCTCGGCCGACGGCTCGAAGTCGTACGCCACGTAATAGGTCTTCGTCGAGGACGTGATGGTCCCGTTCAGCCCGGTCGGATCGACCAGGACGAGGTCGACCTTCCCGGTCTCACCGGGCGGGAAGGTCCCCTCGGCGACCTGCTTATCGAACGAGAAGTTGAAGATGCCGTCGCCCGGGGTCGTGGTCTGGCTGGGCGGCGTGTCGAGGAACAGGCGGACCTTGGTGACGTGGACGTCGAGGCCGCCGCCCTGATGCGACAGCGTGATCTTGGAGAGCACGCCCGAGAACGCGTCGGTCCACATGTCGAGGCGCGCGACGCCGACCTTGGTCTCGCCCTGGTTGATGTAGCTGTAGGACGACAGCGGCAGGGAGAACGGCTGCCACCAGGCGTTGATGTCGCTCGCCACGACGTTGATGCGCGCCGGCTGGCGCTCGACCGAGGAGGTCGCCGTGAAGAGGGCGAAATTATTGGCCGCGACGGCGAGCTGGGAGCCCAAGGTCAACGTGACGTTCGACGGGTCCTGGATCTGGAGGCCGAAGCTCGCGGGGAGCTCGTTGGGCGCATAGCCGGACGTCGAGAGACGCACTGCCAGGAAGAAGCTCCTGTTCGTGTTGTTGATCTGCGTGTTGATCGGATCGATGACGTCGAGCGCAATCTGGCCGTAGGCGGAGCTTCCGAAGAACCACCGGCCGGAGCCGTCGTAGGCGCCGGTCGCGAGCAGAACGTCGCCGCTCGGCGGAGGGTCGAAGCGGCCGTTGGCGTTCAGGTCGAACCACAGCCCGAGCTCGTTCACCTTGTTATCGTCGAACACCTTGGTGCCGACCGCGCGGCTCCTCACCCGGATCGAGCTCAGGCTCGAGGTCAGGGCGGAGGCCTGCGTCGCGGCGACCTGCATCGACAGGCGCAGCATCGCGATCGGATCCGGCGACTCGACCGGATCGCTCCCGTCGCCCTGGTTCAGGGTCTTCTTGGTGACGCCCGCCGCGACCTTGTCGGATGGGATCGGCCCGGCCGGGGGCGGGTTGGACTCCGGGGCGATGTCCCTCGGCGTGATGACGACGCCGGCGAGCTCGACGTCCCCGTCGGAGTGGAACGCGGCGCCCGCGGGCAGGCCGGGGCGCGCGCCGTCGTTGGTGTAGCCGAAAAGCGATTGGTTGTGGTAGTCGCTCGCGCCGACCTTGAGAACCTCCTGATAGATGTTGCTGACGCTGAGGTTGGTGAAGACGCCCTGCTCGGCGGGCGTGAAGATGTGATAGGTGGCGCTCGCGATCGGGTCACGCAGGGTGACCGTCGTCGAGGAGCCGGAGCTGTTGAAGCTGATGACCCCCGAGTAGTAGTTGCCGTTGACGACGTCGCCGGCCGCGACGTTGCCGAACTGGTCGCGCACCTTGAGGACGATCGTGCCGGAGTTCGTGACCGGCAGCGGGCTCAATGGGACGTACGGATGATGGAGGGTCATGTAGCTCGCGACGCCGGGCGTGATCACGTGGACCTGGGAGATCGGCGTGAAGACGTTGAACCCGCCGAGGATGGCCTGGGCCTGGACGGTCGTACCTCCGACGAGCGTGTCCCATAAGTACATCGGCGCGCGCGTGAGGCCCGCGCCGCCGGGGATGGGCACGTCCAGAGCCAGCGCGCTGAGGTTGCGCCAGCCGATCGGCGCCGTCGCGACGATGACCGCCGTCGGGTCCACGCCTCCGTAGGTCGAGAGGCCCGGGCTCGTGTAGCGGATGGTGAAGGTCGCCGTGGAGATCGTGGCGTTGCCGAAGCGGTCGCGCAACTCGGCCGCGACGACGGTGTTCGTCGGCACGCCGAGCGCGTACTGGACGGTCGTGCCGGCGACCAGGCGGCGGGCGGGGTTGTACCAGCCGATCTGCGCGGGCTCGCCCGCCAGGACCGTGTAGCTGGCGCGCCCGACGTTCCAGGTCGGGAAGCTGATGCCGGTGGCCGTGATCGTGTGCGTCGAGCCGGCGGTGTTCAGCAAGGTGTCGATCAGATAGAAGCTCGTGGCCGACTCGCCGACGAGCAGGTAGGCCACCGCCGAGGTGCTGAAGAACTGGCCGGTCGTCGGGGTCGAGAACTGGATATCCCCCGCGGAGTCGGACTCCAGGAGCACCAGGGCGTCGCCGCCGCCGAGCTTCACCGGCGAGGGGTTGCCGTAGTAGTCCCGCGACTCGAGCACGAAGACCTGCGAGGTGGCGCCCGCCAGCAGGGCTTGGCCGGCGCCGGTGGAGACCGCGAGGCCGTCGATGTTGTCGGGCGTGACGAGCACCGACTGGACCGAGCCGAGCAGCCCGGGAGAGGCGAGGGCCAGCGTCGGCGAGCCCGGCGACGCGTAGCCGTTGGACGCGGTCGTGTCCATGAAGTAGAAGGTGGCCTGATAGGCGCCGACCGGGATGTCGACGGTTTTCGTGGACGCGTTGAACGAGGGCGGTGAGACGCGCGAGCCCGCGGCCGAGGCGGTCGAGCGGGAGAAGGCCATATAGTCGTTGACGTACGAGCCGCGGCGCGACGTGGTCGACAGATTCACGACCACGGCCGCGGTCGCGACGGCGGGGTTGGAGAAGAGATCCTGAAGCTGAGGACGGAAGGCGCCGGGGACGTTGAAAGCATCGGTGGGGCGGCCCGCGACCAAGGTGCGCACCGAGTTGCCGAACTCGATCTTCTTGATCACGTCGGGGTCCATGCGCAGGGAATGCGTGGCCTTCAGGGCGATACCGACCTTGACCTGGACCGTCCACAGGCCGGGGCGCGATCCCTCCGCCGTGTTCGACGACGGCGAGGGGCCCGAGTACGAGCTCATCCGGTCGTGATAGCGGAACGGCGTCTCCGCGCCGGTGAAGCCGGGATCGATGATGAAGCCCGTGATGAAGAACGTGTTGGTGTTGGCGGCGTTGTTGACGTCCACGTTCCGGAAGCCGAAATCACCGCCGTTGCCGAACGAGCCCAAGGCCAGGCCGCGCGCGGTGTGCGGCGCGATCTCGGCGACCGTGAGCGTGATCGGCGTCGTGCCGAAGCGCGTGATGTTGTTGAAGTCGTCGCGGCGCTCGAGCACGTACTGGCCGCCGGCTCCGGAGACGTCATCGATGCCCACCGTCGCCGCGGTCGGCGTGGTGACGAAGACGATCTGGCTGGCCGGGCCGCCCACGGTCACGATGGCCCCCGTGATGTCCTTGGCGGCCGAGATGTAGGCGGTCAAATCGCCCGGTGCCGGCATGGTGCCGATCCAGATGCGCGCCGAGTCGCCCGCGTTCGAGGAGACGAAGTAGCGGATCGACGTGCTGACGCCGACCTGGCCCAAGGCGTCGCTGACGACCGTCGTCGAGTAGTCCACGTTCACGCCGCCGACCGAGAGGCGCCCCGCCGTGCCGGTCGTCGAGACGACCTGAACGTACAGGGTCTGCGTCGAGGTGATCGGGTTGTCGAACGCGTCCGTGAGCTGAGCGGTGATCGCCAGCGAGCCGGGGGCGCTCGGCACCAAGGTCCCGGCGTCCTGCGTCACGTCGGCCGTCGGCGTGACCTTGACCGAGTCCGGAGCGGCCGGCACGACCGTGATGACCGGCTGGATCGCGTCGCCGCCCACCTCGCTGTGGACCACCGCGTTCAGGGTCTCGGAGGCCTTGACCCATCGAGGGGTGCCCGCCTTCTTCAGCGCGAGGAAGCCGGGCAGGGCCTTGATGCCTTGATCGACCGCCGAGGAGAAGATCACGCTCGCCGGCGAGAAGGTCGGATCCTGGTTGCCGCCGAAGGTCTGGGCCGAGAAGCTGACGCTGGCCTTGTAGGCATTGGGACCGGTCGAGAGGATGTTGTGCCACTGGTCGTGGGCGGACAGCACGCCGCTGAAGGTCACGCCGGCGACCACCGACGCCGGCAGGCCCGACCAGACCAGATGGTGCGACGGCCCGGGGTAGGCCGGGAACGCCGACGAGCCCGCGGAGGAGACGGTCACCGCCGAGGCCGCCGTCGTCGTCGCGACGACGGTATAGGCCGTCGCCGCCGTCAACGGCGAGAAGTTGAACGAGCGGTTGCCCAGGATCAGCGCCGCCGCGGCCGGCACGGCCGCCACCGGGTCGGACGGGAACGAGAGGCGCACGACCGGCATCACCGCCGGCGGGTTCGTGTCCTGGTTAGGGCCGACGGCGATGTCGCTGACCGGGTTGTTGAACTGGTCGACGAGCCAGACGCTGGCGCCCATCGCCGGAGTGGTCACGACGTACGAGTTCGGCGTGCCGTCCTTGCCCGAGGGCTTGCCGGGCCTCTGGGTCTCGCCGGGCAAGATCACCTGGAGCGTATAAGCGGTGGACGCGAACACGCGGAAGGGCACCGACACCGCCGCGGGCGCCAGCGCCTGGCAGGCGATGGTTCCAGAGATGCCGCACAAGGTGGTCGCCGCCTCCGCGCTCACGCTGATCACGGTCAAGGTCGATTTCGTCAGGAGCGTGACGCCGACCGTCTCCGTCCCCAGCCCTGCGGGGAGCAGTTTGCCGCTGCCCGAGGGGCCGGAGGCCGTCTCGACGTCGTAGATATCGCTCGTATTAAGGTAAACCTCGAGCGGGTTCGTCGGATGCGGCGAGACGTTCATGTACTGGTCCACGAGGTTGATCCTGGCGTCGAACAGCGCGCCGGCGGTCGGCGTGGACACCGAGCCCGTCACGCCGCCGGCCGGGTAGTTTCCCGAGCCGGGCACCGCGGTCTGACCGGGGAGCAGGAGCTGGATGCCCTTCGCCGGCGCCGGGAGCACGGTGAAGGTCGAGGTCTGCGGGTCGTTGGCGAGGCCCGAGGAGCCGAAGTCCGTGGCGACGAGATAGTGGCCCGTCGCCGCGAGGCGCAGGCTCATCGTCATCGGCGCCGTGAAGCCCGCGCCGACGTTGATGGCGGCGGTGGAGACCAAGGGCGCGTACGGGTCGGTGGGCGGAGAGATGAACGCGTCGGCCGCCCGGCCGGGGACGAGGTTGAAGAAGCCGTCCACCACGCCGACCTGGACGTCGAAGTCCGTGCCCGCCGTCTGCGTGACCGGCGCGCCGCCCTTGCCCGTCGGCGAGCCCTGGCTGAACGTCTCGCCGGGCAGGATGGCGACCAGGCGCGAGGGGGTGCCGGCCTGGACCGTGATCGGCGTGGAGTTATCCGCGGTGAGCGGCGGCGACGATAGGATGTTGACACGCTCCGAGCGCAGGATGGTCGTGCCCGCGCGCTTGAGCGTGACCGTATAGGTCGCCGAGGTGGTGATGACCTGCGTCGTCGGGACGATCACCGCGAACGGATCGTCGGCGACGAGGCGGATCTCCTGGGTGACGCCGGGCGTCAGGTTCCAGAACGCGTCGGTGATGTCGACCGTCACGTTGAACACGAAGCCGGCCTGGGCGGTGAACGGCGCGGCCGAGCGCCCGTTCGTGGGAGAGCCGGGCACGCGCGTCTCGGTCGGCGTCAGCGTACGCAGGCGCGTCGGAGTGAACGGGAGCAGGTTGAAGCTGTTGGAGACTCCGTTCGACAGCGCGGGCCCTCCGCCGCCGGTGTGGACCGCGGTGATGGTCCGCGCGCCGCCGGTGCGGAGCTGGATCAGCGGCACGTTCACCACGCCGCCGGCCAAGGTCACGGGCGAGTTGATCACCGGCATGAACGGATCGTTCGACAGGATATTGAGCACGGAGCCGTTGGTGGCCGGGTTGGTGGTCGCGTTGTAGCGCGAGTCGGCGGCGTACACCGTCGCGTTGAAGGAGACGGTGACCGTGGACTCGACCGGGACCCCGGTCACGCCGAAGGGTGCCACGGTCTTGCCCGGGACCAAGGTCTCGCCGCTCAGAAGCACGATCGTGCGGTCGGGGGTCCCGGGGATGACGGTGATCGTCGACACCGTCTGGCCGGTCAGAACCAAACCGCTGTCCACGCCGGAGACCACGAGGTTGCCGGTCGAAGCGCTCGGCACGAAGCCGGCGAACACGGTCTGACCGATGGCCAGGGACTGCGGCGCGGGGATGGTCGCATAGATGTCGTTGGCTGACAGCACCACCAGGCTGCCATCGCTGGCGCGGTTGTTGTAAAGGTCCACCGCGCGCAAGGTCACGTTGTAGGCGGTGCCCGCGACGAGCGTGGAGGCCGAGCCGGTCTTGCCGAACACCGTGCCTTCGGCGTAGGTCTCGCCCGGCATCTGGACCAGCAGGGACAGCGGGGTATTCGCCTGAACGAGGGCATTGGAGACCGTGTCGGTGCTGTAGTAGGTGCCGGTCGCGTTCGTATCGGTGACCCGCAGAGAGATGCCCGTGAGGTTGCGCGTGACCGGGATGAACGAGAAGGTCGTCGTGCCCGCGTTCAAGGTGCGCTGGATGGAGGGCGGGGCGAGGCCGCGCAGCTGGATGTTCGGGTCATTAAGGAAGTCGAGTTGGGCCAGAGGCATCTCGACGCTCGTAGTGAGCGGAATGAAGGGCGTGGTCGCCCGAACGACGTTGAACCAGTTGTCGACGAGGTTGACCGTGATCGTCGTAGTCACGCCCGCGGTGAGCAGGTTCGAAGCGGAGACGGCGCGTCCGCCCGTGGTCGGGTTCGCATCGTAGGGCTGCTTACCGGGGTCGGCCGCCTGTCCCGCGGCGAGCACCTGCAGCTTCAG
This sequence comes from uncultured Elusimicrobia bacterium, assembly GCA_964537395.1. Lineage (GTDB taxonomy): Bacteria > Elusimicrobiota > Elusimicrobia > UBA1565 > UBA9628 > GWA2-66-18. The sequence goes on along the minus strand of CAZIBN010000011.1, from coordinate 29,027 downwards.
AGGCGGGCCCCACCAGACCTTGGCCGGCGCCGGCGTGTAGTAGTTCGAGGTCGCCCCCGGCAAGGACGCCGACTGGGCCTGGAAGTTCTGCGTGCCGGCGACGACCGGCGTGAAGGTGAACTTCGTCGTACCGGCCTGCAAGGTCTGCGAGAGCGAGCCCGTGAACGAATCCGACCAGAGCCGCGCGGTCACGGGAGCGGCGACCGTGACGTCATCGTTGTAGAAGGGGTCCACCGCGAACACGCGCAGGGAGATCGTCGAGCCGGCCTGCACCTCGTCGAGCGCGCCGTAGTCCTTGCCGAAAGGCGCGGTGGCGAACTTGCCCTGGACGCGGATCTCATTGGGCAGCAGGGCCACCAGGCGGTCGGCGGGCTGGCCGTTGACGACGACGGGCGTGGCCGGGTTGGAGGCGTTGGGCGTGATGCCTGAGCCCGTGGACGTGACGATCTGGCCCGTGGCGCTGGCCGTCACGAACGTGCGGTTGAAGGTGGACTGGCCGGCGGCGATGGCGAGATACTGGTCGGGGCTGACGGAGGCGTTGTTGACGTCCGTGTCGGTGATGTAAACCGTGGTCGTCGAGTCGATGTCCACGTTATAGAACTCGTCGGTCACCTTCGCGCAGTAGACGACGCTCTGTCCGGCGGTGCTGGGACGCGGGGCGCCGGAACGGCCCTGGGAACCGAAGGTGACCACGCCCGGCGCCGCCTGCTGACCCAGAGCGTCGCAGTCGGCGATGAGCTGAACCTGGGTTCCGGTCTTGCGGTGCGTGGTCAGAGACAGGAGGCCGAACAGGGCCGCGTTGTCGGTCTGCTCGACGCGCAGGAGGCGGGAGCCGGCCTTGCGCAGCTGGATGGTGAAGACCTTCGTGCCGTTGTCGCCGCCCGTGCCGGTGGTGAAGGCGTAGTCCTTGGGCAGGCCGTTCGTGCCGTCCAGGATCTCGGCCCCCGTGACCGCCCTCTCCGGGCCGCCCGCGCCGTCCGCCATCACGAACTTCACCGTGCCGCTGTAGCTCGAGGCGACGCCGCCCGTGCCGCCCACGCCGTCGCGGGCGGTCACGGTGACCGTGATGGGATTGCCCACGGTGCTCGGGTCCGATGAGATCGCGATCGAGAAGCTCTGCGCGACGCCCGAGATGAAGAAGCGCGGGCCGTTCTGGATCACGCTCTGGACGTTGCCGGCGTTATCGGTCGCGCGCACCCAGGACACGTACGGGTCGCCGCGGACCCAACATGGGTCCGTTGATATCGGCCGCGGGCAGGTGAGGCCGGCGTACTGCCAGTTGCCGAACCCGTCCACGAAAGCCGCGGGGACGAACAGCGGGCCGCCGCTGCTCGCCACCCACGTCGAGCCGTTCCAGAAGAAACCCGTCGCGTCCCAGTTGCCGTACGACACGGGGCCGCTCAGGATCAGCGGCACGGTGTCCCGGAAGACCGCCACCTCGATGCCGCCCTGATGCCAGCCAAGCGTAGGCACCACGCCCGAGCCGGTGCCGTTGATGCCCGTCGTGAAGCCCGTGTCGCTGGCGTTGCCGATCAGGATCTTCGTGTCGGTGTAGGTCGTCAGGTTCGCGGGGTTGACGACGGCCGAGTTCGGCGGGGCCACGTCCCACAGGAAGCGCGCGGACCCGACGATGGTCTGGTTATTGCCGATGTTGTCGGTCGCCGAGGACTTCACCACATAATGGTGCGCGGACACGTACGAGGGCTCCAGCGAACCGCTCGTGAACGTCCACGAGCTCGCGAACAGGTTGGCCGGCTGGACGGGCAGCCACACCTCGGTATTCGAGGCGAAGCCCGTGCCGTCGAAGTACTTGAGCGCCTCCACGTCGTAGATCGACACCGCCACCGCCGCGACCGTGCCGACGTCATCGCTCGACGTGCCCGACAAGGTCGTCAAAGTCTTGTACGCCGATTCGGCGACAGGCGCGACCGGCGCCGAGATGGCCGGCACGTTGTCGAAGCGGAAGGTCCGGGTCGTGAGGACGACCTGGGCGTTGCCCGCGCCGTCGAGCGCCGCGGTGACGATGTGGAAGAGCTTGCCGTTGCCGACGTCGTGGGTGCCTTCCCTCCAGGCGAAGTTCAAGGTGCCCGGGTTATTGAAGTCCGGGTTCTGCGTGGAATTGTAGCCCCACGTGTTGACCGTGGCCGCCGGCCCGGCCGAGCCGCCGATGGAGGCGTAGCCGGGATCGCCGGGCGCCCAGTGCGGGGTCGCCGGGCTCCAGTAGTAGGTCGTCGGGCCGCTGACGTACCACATCTTGATGCCGACGTCCGTGATCGGCGAGGTGTTGTCGAGAGAGGTGCCGCCGATGACGGCCATCGACGAATACGTCACGCCGTCCACGGGCGGGTACATGACGACCGAGCCGGGCCGGGTCACGTCAAAGCTGAAGGTAGACGAGGCCACAGTGTAGTTGCCGGCGGCGTCGAGCGCCTGGGTCTCGACGCGCAGCTGATTATTGCGGTCGGGCCAGGTCACGGCCGAGGCATCGTAGCGCCAGCTGAAGACTCCGGAGACGGAGGTGGAGTCGACCGCCGTGTTCCACAGGTCGGGGAAGCCGGGGAACGCCGAGGTCACCCAGCCCGTGCCGCCCACCCAATACTGGTTGAGCGGGATGTCGTAGATGCGCACGAGCGGGAAGGTCACGTTGAACGCGCCCGGCGCCTGGTCCGCCGCCGTGCCGCTGAGCATCGGCAAGGTCTTGTAGCGCGCGCCGTTGAGCGGCAGGACGTTGGCGACGGCCGGCGAGGACACGTCGAAGATGAAGGTGTTGGCCGTCGTCGCGGTCTGCGTGTTGGCCGCCAGGTCGAAGGCGCGCGCCGAGATCTCGTACGCCTTGCCGTCTTCAAGGCCGCCGGGGAGATTGCTCGACGGAGGAAGCTGGGTGTTCTTGGTCCAGGGCGTGCCCACGAGCGGGGCCAGCCACGATGACTCGGTGGTGCAGTTCACACCCCACGCGCCGCCGCCCCAGCAGTCGGTGGCGACAACGCGCTTGATCTGGATCTGGGTCCCTGCCACGCCTGAGGGCGCGGCGCCCGGATCGGAGGCGACGCCGGTCACGCTCGGCAAGGTACGCGCGTAGGAGTTATTAGCCGGAACGGAGACGGTCGCGGCGGGCTTGCTCGTATCCCACTTGACCGTGCTCGCGGGCGCGACCAGCTCGAGGCCGGCGTTGTTGATCGCCTTCACGTAGAGGTTATAGTTGCGACCCGACGAGGCGGCCGGCACCGGGGCCGGCGTGGAGAAGGTGAAGCTTGGGGGCGTGCCCAGGAGCGTCGTCGCCGTCCACTGCGGCGTCAGAGTCGAAAAAGTCGAAGAGCCCGGGTCCCAGTACATGAGAGAGTCGGCTTCCTGATAGGCGACCGAGGTCCCGGTGATGCCGAAGGTGTCCGTCGCCGTGCCCGAGACCGTGAACGCCGCCGCCAGGTTGCCTCCGGCGGCGGGCAACGGCGGCGGCAGAAGGATCGCCGAGGCCGGCAGGCTCGTGTTATAAGTGAAGGTGATCGAAGAGATCGTCGCGGGCGCGGTATAGTTGCCGCTGGGTGTCGCGTTGTCCCTGGCGCGCACCCAGACCTTGTAGCCGAACTGGGTCGTCAGCGGCGGCGCGTTGACGTCCCAGAACGTCGAGACCGGGTTGTAGGCGCCGGCGCGGTCGCCGCCCGTGATCGGGTAGTAGATCGGGCAGCCGGCGAGCGTGAAGGTGCCGCCCGCGATCGTGCCGTTCCAGCATCCCCCTACGGGGGATGTCTCCGCTATAGCGATCTCGATCTGGCCGGCCGAGGTCACGCCCGCCAGGGCGTCGGTCGCCGTGCCGCGGATCTTCGCCAGCGTCGAAATCACCGAGAGGTCGCTCGGAGCCGTGAAGCCCGCGACCGCGCCGATCAGGTCCACCGTGAAGGTCGACGACTTCAATGAAGCGTTGAAGGCCTCGGCGGTGCCCGCCGGGGACGCATCGTCCACGCCCGAGACGCTCATGAAGTAGGAGACGCCGCTTTGCAGGCCGGTCGTGAGATTGCTCGGCGGCGGGAGGTTCGCCGTCATGGTCCAGCTGCTCACGTGGACCTTGAGGCCCTCGGACGTCGTCAGCTGGGTCACGATCGGCGACCAGCCCGCGCCCGCCCAGTACTGGCCGTCGGTCAGGCGCGTCAGCCGCATCCGGATGTTCGAGACGAGGCCGCCATTGCCGATAGGCAGGTCATATGAGGTGCCCGTGATCTGGGGCAGCGCCGAGACCGTGGAGAATGACACCGGCAGGAGCACGTCCGTGTACGGCGACTCCGTGTCGTAGGTGGTCGTCTGGGTGGAGTAGGTCGTCGAGTAGCTGCCCGCCTGATTGAGGGCGCGCGCTTCGACGCGGTAGGTCTCGCCGCTCACGTGAGGAAGGCCGCTCGACAAGGTCCAGCTCGTCCACAGCGGGGCGGAGACCGACGCCGCGTCGAACCAGGCCAACTCCGCCTGCGTCGCGGGGTCGAGCGAGAAAGGATGAACGCCCGGCGCGGGGTCGGCGAAGAGGTTGATGCCGGTCTGCCGCAGGACGCGGACCTGGACCTTGGCAAGCGAGGTCGGGATCGCGTCGTTGGCCGTTCCCGCGAGCGTGGCCAGGCTGCTGTTGCGAGCCGTGGAGGGCGCCGTGATCCCGACCGACGGGATCGCGGTGTTGTAGGTGAAGGTATTGGAGCTCGCGCCGTTGGCGAACACGTCCTGGGTGTTGCCCGCGTTGTCTTTGGCGCGCGCGATCACGTTGTAACTCACGCCGGTCGCATACGGGTTCGGGGTGGGCGTGAAGGTCCAGACGGCCGGCAAGCCGGCGGCCGGGATGAAGTTCGGGCAAGGCGAGGAGAAGCCTCCGCCGTACACGTAGCACTGATTCGTGTCGAGGCGCTCGATGGACACCGCGACGGTCGAGACCAAGGTGGCCGCACGCGGGCCCGCGCCGTCGGGATCGGGGTCGCTCGCGACGCCCGAGATCGAGAAGTCGCCGGTCCGGAAGCCGCCATCGACCGGGATGGCGAGCGTCGCCGTCGGGCTCGAGGAGTCGAAGCGGAAGTTGAAGTCCTGGTCGCGCTGGTTGCCGGCCTTGTCGAGGGTGCGGGCGCGCAACGCGTAGAGCTGGCCGTCGACGAGAGACGGGTAAGCCCAGGTCCAGAGGTCGGTAGCGCCGAGGACATAGGTGCTGGTCGTGAAGAAGGTGGGCAACGCGCCGGGCGTCCAGACAAAGCCGTCGTACCAGTTGCCGAGGCCCGCGCCCGAGGAGATCGCGAGCTGAAGGCTCGACACGCCCGCCGTGATGTCGGCCGCGGTGCCGGCGATGCTGCCCAGCGCCGGCCCGAGCGCGCCCGCCGGCGGGACCGTCACCGCGGCCGTGGCCGCGTCGGTGTCGAAGGTGAACGCCGCCGAGGAGACCGCGGTCTGGACGTTGGCCGCGAGGTCGGTCGCCGAGGAGCGAAGAACGTACTGCGAGGCGTTGACCCAGGGCTGGACCGGGAAGGCGAAGGACCAGCTCGTCGTCGAGCCCTGCGCGGCGAACCAGGCCGGGCAGGCGAGGTTGAAGCCGTTGACCGCCGGGTTGTAGCAGTTGGGTGCCACGATCGACGTGTTCTGCAGGGAAAGCTGCACCGTCGAGATCGACACCGCGTCGAAGCCCGTGCCGTTGACCGCGGCCACGGATCTGCGGAACGACGCGTCGAACGGGCTGATGATGCCCGTCACGGGCGCCGTGTTGTCATAGGTGAAGGTCGAGCCGCGCGGCGAGTCGAAGAGCTCGACGTTCCCCCCGACCACGGCGTCGTCCGTGCCCGAGGTCGTGACATAGTACGATGCGCCCGAGGTCAGGAAGCCCGCCGTCGGCAGATTGGCGCCCGACACGCTCCAGGAGGAGACGTAGACCTGCACGCCCTGCGCCGCGCCCATGGTGGCGAGCGTGCCGCTCCAGGCGCCGAAGCCGGTCCAGAAATTATCGTCCGACAGGCGCTTGATGCGGACGCCAACCGCGGCCACCGCGCCCGGGTTGACCGCGGGGAGATCGGCCGCGGTGCCGGTCAGGGAAGGCAGGGAGTTGACATAGGCGCCGTTGGCCGGCAAAGTGACGCCGGTCTCGGGGGGCGCCGGGTCGTAGACGAAGGTGCTGGTGGCGTAGGTCGTCGAGTACGTGCCGGCCTTGTTGAGGGCGCGAGCGATGAACGAGAAGGTGCTGCCCTCGAGCCCGGCGAACGGCACCGCGCTCGAGACCGACCAGGCCGTCCACGCCGGGACCGAGACCGTGTTGGCGTTGAACCAGGCCAGGTCGCCGTTGACCAGGCTGAAGTTGAGGCCCGCCGCGGGGTCGGCGTAGATGTTGGTGCCCTCGCGCCGCACGCGGACGGAGACGACTTCCAATCCTGTCGGGACGCCGTTGCTCGCCGTCCCCGCGCCCAGCAGGCTCGGAATGGTCGCCCTCATGCGCGCCCCGACCGGCGCGGTGACGACGACGGCGGGCACGGCCGTGTCATAGGTGAAGGTGTTGGAGCTCGTGCCGTTGGCGAACACGTCCTGGGTGTTGCCCGCGTTGTCCTGGCCGCGCGCGATCACGTTATAGCTCACGCTCGTCGTATACGGGTTCGGGGTGGGCGTGAAGGTCCAGGCGGCCGGCGCGCCCGCGGCCGGGATGAAGTTCGGGCAAGGCGCGGTGAAGGCCCCGCCGAACACGTAGCAGAGCTGCGTATCGAGGCGCTCGATGGACACCGCGACGGTCGAAACCAAGGTCGCCGCGCGCGGCCCCGCGCCGTCGGGGTCGGGGTCGCTCGAGGCGCCCGTGATCGCGAAGCCGCCGGTCCGGAAGCCCCCATCGACCGGGACGGCGACCGTCGCCGTCGGGCTCGAGGTGTCGAAGCGGAAGTTGAAATCCTGGTCGCGCTGGTTGCCGGCCTTGTCGAGGGTGCGCGCGCGCAAAGTGTAGGCCTGGCCGTCGACGAGAGACGGGTAAGCCCAGGTCCAGAGGTCGGAAGCGCCGAGGACATAGGTGCTGGTCGTAAAGAAGGTGGGCGCGCCGCCCGTGAACACCGAGCCGTCGTACCAATTGCCGAGGCCCGCCCCGGAGGAGATCGCCAGCTTCAGATACGAGATGCCCGCCGGAGCGTCGGTCGCGGTGCCGGCGATGCTGCCGAGCGCCGGGCCCAGGGCCGCCGCCGCCGGGACCGTGATCGCGACCGTGGCCGCGTTGATGTCGAAGATGAACGCCGCCGAGGAGACCGCGGTCTGGACGTTGGTCGCGGTGTCGGTCGCCGACGAGCGCAGGACATACTGCGAGTTGTGGACCCAGGGCTGGGCGGGGAAGGCGAAGGACCACGCCGAGACCGTGCCCTGCGCGCCGAACCAGGCGGGGCAGGGGAGGTTGAAGGCGTTGGCCGCCGGGTTGTAGCAGTTGGTGCCGGCGACGTCGAGCACGGAGAGCTGGATCGTCGACACCACGACGTCGTCGGCCGAGGTGCCGGAGAACGACGGCATCGATCTCGAGAACGAGCCGTCGGTCGGGCCGATGATGCTCGCCAGAGGCGCGGTGTTGTCGAAGGTGAAGGTCGAGCCGCGCGGCGAGTCCCAGGGCTCGGTGTTCCCCCCGCCACCCGCGTTATCCTTGCCGGCGACGGTCAGGTAGTAGGACACTCCCGAGATCAGGTCGGCGGGGCCCACGGGCGGGATATTGCCGGAGATGAAGTTCCAGGATGACGGATGCACCGTCACGCCCTGACCGATGCCGAGATCGACGACGCCCGCGCTCCAGTTGCCCACGGAGAAGCCGTCCCAGTACTTGCCGTCGCTGAGGCGCTTGAGGCGCGCGGTCATCGACGCGACCACGCCGGGGTTGCCCGCGGGGAAGTCGGCGGCCGTGCCGGTGATCGCGGTCAAGGTCTTGACCACCGAGCCGTTGGCCGGGACCGTGACGCCGGACTGCGGAGCCAAGGCGTCGTAGACGATGGTCCGGCTCGAGTAAGGCACGGAGTAGGTGAAGGCCTGGTTCTGGGAGCGCGCCACGATCGTGTACGTGCTGCCGTTAAGGAAGGGGATGTTGCTCGACACCGACCAGTTCGTCCAATCCACCGTATAGTTCGCGTCGAACCAGGCCAGGTCGCCGTCGATCTGGTTGAAGGGCGGAGGATACGAAGCGGGGTTGGCGAACACGTTGCTGTCGTTCATGACCCGGATCTGGACCTTGCGCACGGTGTTGGGCGCGGTGGCGGACGCGGTACCCGAGAGCGCGGCATTCGGGACGGCCAGCTTCTGGCGCTGCGGCGCGCCGGCCGGGGCCACGACCGCGATGAGCGGGAGGCTCGAGTCGAAGGTGAAGGTGATGGGTGCGGCCGGGACCTCGATGTTGCTGACCACGCCCTCGGCCTTGTCCTCGCCGAACACCAGCAGGGAGTAGGTATGGCCGTCCTGCCAGGTCAAGGTCGAGACGATCGAGTCGAAGGTCCAGGAATTGGTCCCCGAGAAGTAGGCCGCCGTGCTCTGGGCCACGCCCACGGTCCAGGTGCTGGCCAGCTGGTTCCAGTAGAAGTTGTCGCTGGGGGGGATGCGCTGGAGCTGGATCTTGACGTTCTTGATGCCCACGCCGAGCACGCCGAGCGGGTCCACGACCGGCCCGGTCAAGGTCGGCGCGACCGCGACGAATCCGCCGCTAGCAGGAAAACTCACCGACGAAGTCGGTGAGGTTCGGTCGATGGAGAACTGAGTCAGATTGGCCGGATTCTCACGCACGGCCGCGAAGTTGATGCCGGCCACCTGCACGGTGAAGGTCGTGTTGTTGACCGCGCCCCAATCGGGCAGGACCTCGCCGGAGACCGGGTAGACCCAGTTGCCCGTGATCGGGTAGGCCCGGCGCGTGTTCGTGCCGGTATCGGGCACGCAAGCCCCCCACCCCAAGGCCGTCGTGCCGCCCCAGCATTGGCCGGTGTCGGCGCGCTTGAGCTTGAGCTCGATGTAGGCGGTCTCGACGTTGGCCGTGCCGGCGATGGCGTTGATCTGGTTGTAGTACTTGAGGCTGACCGGGGCCGTGATCGCCGTGACCGACGGCGGCGGCAGGAAGCGCACGCGGGCGTAGTCCGGGGCGCCGGGCGCCGGCGACGCGGGGATGGAGTTGCCCGCGCGGTCGGTGGCGCTCGATTTGAGGATGTAATAGGAGCCGACGAACAGGTTCGTGTTGAGCGTGGCGGAGTTGAACTGCCACTCGCCGCTCGCCGGGACGAAGGTCGCCGGGTTCATGACCACGCTCGGAACCCAGGAATTGGTCGCCTGATTCCAGTAGTTGCCGCCGTTCGGATCGGCGTTGCCCGAGATCTCGGTGAAGATGCTGAGATAGACGGTGCGCACGCCCGCCGAGGACGCGTTGACGAGCACGTCGACGGCCGTGCCGGTGATCGAGGCCATGGTCGTCGTGTCGAATCCGTCCGGAGGGGTCGTGATGCTCGATCTCGGCGGCGTGCCGTCGAAGGAGAACGTCGCGAGCGCCACGGCATAGCTCGGGAAGATGCCCGTGTTGCCCGCCAGGTCGGTGCCGAGGACGCGGAGCGCGTACTGGCGGCCGTTCGGAGACGCGTCGCCGCGCACCCAGTCGGTCGGCACGTTGAACAAGGTCCAGGAGCTCACGTGCACGAGCGCGTTCGTGCTCGTCGCCGTCGACTCCCAGGCCAGGCCGCTCCAGTAGCGCAGCCCGCCGGGGACCGCGTGCGCGGGGACCGCCTGGTCGGAGATGTCCTCGATCTGCACCTTCACAAAGGACAGGCCCGAGGCGACGAGGCCGTTGACCAGCGGCTCGGTGAAGGTCCCCGAGGACAGCGTGAAGGTTCCCGTGCTGAGGTAGGTCCCATGCAGCGGCGTGAAGAGCGTGATCGACGGCGTCGAGCGGTCCACGACGAAGCTCGTCGTGGAGTAGACCGTGTCCTGGAAGCCGAGCAGATCCTCTCCACGGGCGATCATCTCGTAGCGATAGCCGTCGTCGAAGTTCTGGTCGTCGATGGCGGCGGGCTGGCTTTGGAAGCCCTGCACCGTCTGCGGGGCGCCGCTGAGGGACGTCGGCAGGTTGAAGCCGGGGTCGATGAGTTGCCACCCAGGCCCGCCGTTCCAGTAGCGGCGGGTGCCGACCGAGTCGATCTGCGCGGCCTTCATCTTCACTTCCCGCAGGCCCACGCCCTTGGGGCTGCTTGCCGCCTGGTCGCTGGCCGTGCCGATGATCGGCGCGACGCCGCCGGGCAGCGCGGTGTTGTTGGCAGGGAAGTCGAAGCCCGCGATCGGGGCGAAATAGTCCACGCGCAGAGCGCTGCCCGTGCCCGATAGAGGCTGGACCACGCCGCGGTTATCGTTGCCCGCGCCGTCGATGCCGCGCGCGAAGAACTCAAAGGTGCGCGGCACCACGTTCAAAGTGAGGGCGGCGGCCAGGGCCGCGTCCGTATAAGTCCATGAGGAAACGTGGATCGTCACCGGGCGCCAGCAGGTGGCCGCGGAATAGGAGACGAAGGCCGTCCCGTTCCAGAACGCGCCCAGCGGATCGCGCACCGCCAGCAGGATCTGCAGGCCCGCCGCCGAGGTCGCCTCGGCGTAGGTGCCGGAGGACAACGTGAACGCGCCGGCGTAGGACTGATCGGCCGGGGTCTTGATCGTGGTCGTCGGGGCCTGCGCGTCGAACTTGAACACGGAGGTGATCAGGTTCTCGACGTTGCCGGTCTTGTCCGTCGCTCTCAGGTCGACCGTGTATTGCTCGCCGTCGTTCCAGACGGGCAAGGCGTCGCCCGCGGGATTTGACGGCGGGTAGGTCCAGGAGGCGGGGTCGAGCGTCGTCGTCGACACGGTGCGGAAGGCCGGCGCCGAGAGGAAGGCTCCGCCGTCCCAGTAGTCGCCGGTGCCGTTGCGGATCGCGATCTCGACCTTCGTCAGGCCCGACTTGGCCTCCGACGCCGGCGTGAAGACCCAGTCGAGCGCCGTTCCCGCCAAGGGAGTGCCCTGCCAGCTCTTCGGGTAGAACGGCTGGTTGGGAACATCGACCGTCGTCGAGGGCTTGTTGACGTCGTACTTGAAGCTCACCGGCGGGCCGAAGCCGGAGTCGTTGCCGGCCACGTCGATGGCCTTGGCGCGCAGCTGATAGGACTTGTTGTCGATCCACGGAGGCGCGGCGTAGGTCCACGGGTTCGTGGAGTTCGCGATCACCGAGGTCGATCCCGCGACCCAGGATGCGCTATTGCCGTTCCAGTAGAGGTTCGGCGTGTCGGAGATGTCCTTGATCTCGAGCCCGATCTCGCGCACGCCCGCGGGCGAGTCGTTGGAGGTGCCGCGCAAGGTCGGCATCAGCCGCGCGGCGCCGTAGTTCGGGTAGGCGGCCATGGGCGTCGAGATGACGATGGTCGGGCCCACGCGGTCGAGCACGAACTGCGAGGTCGTCGGGACCTCGAGATTGCCCGCGTTGTCGCGCGC
>CAZIBN010000011.1:0-17494 GCA_964537395.1 uncultured Elusimicrobia bacterium | reverse complement strand
CGGCGCCGTGAAGAGGATCTGGGTGTTTCCCGCGAAGTCCACGGCGCGCGCGGTGAGCGTGTACGGCTTGCCCGAGGCCAAGGCGGGCGTCAGGAACGCGTTCGTATAGCTCCACGGGTTGACCCCGGTCGCGGTGAAGAAGCTGAGCGCGTCGGGGCAGGCCCGGCTGAACGCCGAGGCGGCTCCGGCGTTGTTCCAGCAGATGTCGTTGTGCGGCTCGCGGATCTGGAGCTCGACGCGCTGGACGCCGGAGAATTTATTATTAGCGTTGGCGCCGTTCGGATCGCTCGCGCCGCCCGAGAGCGTGGTCAGGTTCAGGTACACCTGCCCCGAGGACGGCTGGCTCAGGATGCCGACGGGCGGCGAGGTGTCGTAGACGAAGGTGAACGCGGCCATCTGGGCCTCGACGCTCTGGTCGTTGCCGGCCTTGTCCCCCGCGTGCACGAAGAGCTTGTAGTCCACGCCGTCCAACAGAAGGGGCCCGGCGAGCGTGGTCGTGCTCCAGGTGAAAGGTCCGCCTCCCGCGAAGTTCGCCGCCGCGATCGACATGTCGGACACGCCGGGCGCGTAGGCCGAGAACGCCGTCTCGTTCCAGTAGGTGCTCGCCTCGAGGTTCTTCAAGCGCACCTTCACGCCGCTGGCGATGATGGACGGCGGCAGGCTATTGGTCGGATCGGACGCGGTGCCCGCGATCCCCGGCAAAGTGTTCAAGCAGGCGTCGGCGCCCGCGCAGGCGACGATGGCGGGCACGGTGAAGCCCGCCAGCGGCGTCGTCTTGTCGAAGACGAAGATGCGCGAGAACGGCGTGCCGGTCAGGCCCGCGGCGTTGACGGGAGTAACGGTCAGGCTGTAGGAGGCGTTGTCGACCGTGTACGGCGAGGCCAGGCTCTGGATCCAGTTGCCGCCGGCGACATTGACCGGCGTGTAGGTCGCCGCATCGTTGGTCCAGGACGCGGTCGGATCGTACCAATAGCTGGTCGGCTCGGTCAGGCGCTGGAGGAGCAGGCGCACGCCGCCGGTCGCGCGAAGATTCAGGCCGGTGCCGCTGATGGTGTTGACCGGCCCGGCCGAGTTCGGGCCGTAGTGCTTGAAGTCCGGGGGCGTGGGCTGGACCAGGACCAGGCTCGGCTCCGGCGCCTGCAGGTAGAACTCGGCGTCGAAGCCGCCGTGCGCGGTCTCCACGTTCCCGGCCGCGTCCACGGCGCGCGCGGTGACGGTGAAGGTCGAGATGTTGTCGAATTGCGTGGTCGTCGCGTCGTATGACCAGCCGTAGGTCGTGCCGCTGATGTAAGCGCCGATGACGCCGGAGGAGAGCTCGATCGCTACGCCCTGCCAGCCGCTGCCGTTCCAGTACTTCCCGACGTTGCAGGTTCCGCCTCCGCAGGCGGTCTCCTGGATGGTCAGGCGCACGCCGGACAACTGGCCCGGGTTGTCGTCTCGCGCCGTGCCGTAGATCGCGGTGATGCCGCTGTTGAAGCCGACGGGGGCCGTGGCCAGCGACACCGGCGCCGCCGCGTCGTAGATAAAGCTCTTCGTCGAGGTGACGACATCGAGGTTGCCGCCCCGGTCCTGGGCGCGCACGACCGCCCGGTACACCTTGGTCGAGCTCAGCGCGCTGGGCGGCAACGCGAAGGTCCACGTGCCGCTTGAGGCGCCGACGAACGCGGCCGGCAGCCAGACGGGGACCGCCGAGCCGAAGGTCCCGCCGTTCCACCAGTTCGTGGAGACGTTGATCTCCGCGACGGCGACCGTCACGCCGGCGCCCGCCACGCCGGACTCGAAGTCGCGAATGCCGGGGGAGCACAGGCCGCCGTTCAACGTGCAGAAGCGATCCTCGGCGCTGCCGCGGATGGTCACGGTCACGGAGCTGACGAAGGCGCCCTCGCTGGGCCACTCGATGACGCTGGTCGGCGTGGTCAGGTCGACGATGAAATTATACGACGCCGGCGCAGGCTCGACGTTGGTGGCGAAGTCCAGGGCCTGGGACTGCACCGTGTACCGGTAGCCGTCCGTGAAGTTGCCGGGGGCGAAGAGCTTCTTCCACGGGTTCGTGCCCGGGCCGTCGAGGGCGTTGTCAAAGCCCGGATCGACGCCGAGCCAGCCGCCGAGGATCTGCCAGTAGAAGCCGTCGGAGCGTCCGAGCTTATAGCGGACCTTGTCCACGCCGGCAGGCTGGCGCACGCCGGCGTAGGGGTCGTCGCTCGAGGTGCCGCCGATGGCGGTCAGGACCGGGGAATTGACGTAGATCGCGGGGCTATTGGAGCCCGAGGTCGGCGGCGTGTTGTCGAAGGTGAACGTGATCCCGCCGTTGAGGTCGTTGTCGAGGTCGCCATTGCTCGGCGTATTGGAGACGTTGCCGGACACATCCGAGGCGCGCGCCCAGACGACGAACCGCGTCGAGTCGAGGAATGAGAAATTGGGATAGGCCAGGCTCCACACGGCCAGGCCCGAGGCCGCGCGCCACTGCGAGTACTTCGTGCCGACGATGCTGTCCCAATCGCCCAGGGCGTTCGTGTTTCCGCCGTTCCAGTAGCCGGCGCCGGTCCCGCCGCCGCCGATCTGCTTCGACTTGAGGATGATCTGAACCCCGCTCAAGCCCGAGTTGCCTGTCGTGGCGTCGTTGGCGGTACCGGCCAAAGCCAGGAGGCCGGCGAGGTTGTAGGCGGTCGCGATGGGTGCTGTCGTGACGACGATGGGCGCCTGCGTGTCGTAGCGGAAGGCGGAGCCCGAGCCGATGGGCGAGGGGTTCTGCTGGAGGTTCGTGGCCTGGTCGAGCGCGTCCACGACGACGCGATAGGTCGCGCTCGACTCAAGCATGCCGACCGGCACCGCGGTGGACCACGCCAGGCTGCTCAGGCCCTGAGCCGTCGTGCTCGACACCTGCGTCCAGGCGGCGCTGGGCGGAGCCGGCGGCGGATCGGAGATCGCGCCGTCGAAGGCGCCCGTGCCCCAGTTCCACCAGCCGAGGCTGGCGATGCCGCCGGCCGTGTGACGGACGGCCATGTAGCTCTTGAACACGCCCGAGGGGTTGGCCCCCGGATCGGTCGCCGCGCCCGAGAACGCGGCCAAGGTTTTGACCGCCGTGCCGTTGACGGGGACCGACACGGTCGACGTCGGGCGGGCCGTGTCGTACATGAAGGGCTGCGTCTGGCCGGCGGCCGAAGCGCCGGGCAGCATGCCGTTGACGTAGTTCACCGTGTTGCCCGCGAGGTCGCGCGCGTAGACGAAGACGGTGTAGTTGACGCCGTCGCTCAGCTGCGACTGCAGTTCCGGCGGCTCGTATTTCCACGCCGCCCCTCCGGCCGTATAAACCTGCGTGGACCAATGAATGGTGGAAAGGCTCACCGAGAAGGAGCGAGTGGTCTCGCTCCACCAGACGTCCTGCGCCGAGCCGGAGGAGATCGCCATCCAGACCTCGGTGACGCCGGAGGGCGTCGTACCCGGGTCCGAGACGGCCCCCCAGGTATACGTGCTGATCCGGGTGGACTCCGCGTTGTTCGAGAAGGGCGGAAGGGCGGGCGGCGTGCCCGGAAAAGAGATCGCCAACGAAGGCGCTTGATTGTCATAGCGGAAGGTCCAATCGCCGCCGCCGGGCGCGGCGCGCACGTTGCCGGCGCGATCGGTGACGCGCAGATAAATGCGGTACTCCTCGTCGTTGACGAAGGCGCCGATGAGGTCGTCGTAGGTCCAGGTCACGGTCCCCGTGATGCCCGACAGGGTGGCCGTCGAGTAATGGTCGTTGAGCGCGGTCCAGGAGGACCCGGTCCAGTCCTGGTCGGACGCGCCCTGGCGCTGGATGCGCAGTTCCACCTTGGAGAGGCCCGCGAGGTCGCCGATCGCCGTGCCGGAAATAAGCGCCAAAGCGCTTACTGCCGTCGTGTTGGGCTGTTGAAGCAAGACTGTCGGGATCGTGTCGTCGATGACGAAGTCCACGATGTCCGTCCCCACTGTCGCGGGAACGCCTAAATTACCGGCGGCCGTCCCGTCTCCGAGGAAGGAGGCGTCCTCGGCGCGGACCTCGAGGCGGTAAGAGGTGTCCGCGGCTCGCCAGGAAACGGCCGCGATGGACTGCCAGGCGTTGTCTGTGGCCGAGAACCAGCCCGAGTTCGTCACGCCGGTTCCGGAGGAGAACTGCGTGCCCTGCCAGTACCACGTATCGGGGCCGCTTATGTAGGAAATGCGGATGTCGGTCCGGCGGATGCCGGAGTTGTAGGGCGCTCCCGGATCGACCGACGCCGGACCCGTGAAGGGCGCGCCGACGCCGCCGACCTGTGCGCCGCGATAGTTGCCGAGGTGCGCGGGGAAGCCGACGGCGGACGTGGGCGGGATATTTTCGAAGATGAAGGTGCGCGAGGAGACGCCGCCGACGAATCCGCTCTGTTCGTTTCGCGCGATGTCGATGCTCTTCGACAGGACAACGTACCAGGTGCTGAAGGCTCCCAGCGCGGTGTTCAGGGCGGCGTCGGTGACGGTCCAGTTCCCGCTCGGGTCGGAGGACGTCGCGATCCAGTAAGGGCAGGCGGCCGTGAAGAAGCCCGAGCCCGGAGGAGGCACGTAGCATTGCCCGTTGCGCAGCGACTGCACCGAAACGCTCGTGTGGTGTATGCCGAAGTTGTCGGACGCCGTGCCGGTGAGAGTGGACAACGAGCGCACCGGGGACGACGCCGTCGGGCGGGTGATGCCGGAGTTCGGGGACGTCAAGTCCCAGGTGAATGCGCGGGAGGTCGAGAAGGAATTTCCCGCCGCGTCCTTGGCAATAAGGAACGAAGTATAGGCGCGGCCGCTATCGAACGCGCTGCTGTCGGCGAACATGGCGTGGCCGTAGCCGTAGGTGTTGGAGGGGAGCGCCCCCACGTTAGGCACGAGGCAGGTCGCGTCCACCGAGCTAACGCAATCGGCGGCCGAGACGACGTAGGTGGAGACGTTGTTCCAGTATTGAGGATTGCCCTCCTCGATTCGACGCACGCGGAAATACTGGACCCTTGACGCGCCCGCGAGGCCGTCAGCGTCGTCGGAGACGGTGCCCTGAAGCTCGGGCAAAGAGCGCTTGTAGATGACTTCGGGGATGGTGATCGCGGCCGACGGGTTGCCATCGTCGATGAAGAAGTCGCGCGGGCCCTGGGACGGGCTTTCCGTCGGCACGCCTTGGGCCTGGCTCTCGATCTCGTAGCGGCGCAGGTTCGTCCACGACACCTGGGGAATGGTGTAGCTCCAGTCCGGCGGGAGGTAGGTCGCCGGCAGGTAGCCGTTGAAGGTGTTCGTGGTGATGAAGACCGCGCCGTTCCAGGCGAGGTGGTCCGCGGAGTTAGTGACGTCCTTAAGACGAACGGAGACTCCGGTCGACTGGACGTTGGCCGTGCCTGACAAGGTCGCCAGCGAGGCCTTGATGTGCGGAGTCAACGCGTTGGGCTTGGAGATCGTGCTGACCGGCGCGGGCGCGGTGAAGGTGAAGGATATCCGGTTCGTGCCTCCCGCGGGGGCGCCCGGGCGCGCCTCGACGTTCTGCCCCTTGTCTTGAGCCGCGGCGAGCACCTCGTAGCTGGTGCCGGAGACCAAGGTCGGCGTCGAGGCGCCTGTGGTGTACCAGTTGACCGTGACGCCGTTGTCCGAGGACGCCTTCACCCAGTAGTTCGACGCCTCCGACGGCGCGTCCGGCGGCACCCCGGCGTCGGGGAGATCGAAGGCCTTGCTGGTCTTGTTCCACCAGGCCGCGCTGCCGCCGAGACGCCGGTAGGCGACGAACACGTTGAGGACTCCAGCGGGGCCGTTGTCGACGGCCGTGCCGGTGACCTGCGGCAAGT
Source organism: uncultured Elusimicrobia bacterium (assembly GCA_964537395.1). Taxonomy (GTDB): domain Bacteria; phylum Elusimicrobiota; class Elusimicrobia; order UBA1565; family UBA9628; genus GWA2-66-18. The sequence continues at coordinate 11,693 of CAZIBN010000011.1, read as the reverse complement.
TGGAGACGTTGCTGCCGTGCACCGGCAGGCTCACGACCGAGGCGGGAGCCTGGAAGTCGGCGCTGAAGGTGACGGTCGAGTAGACCGGCTGGCGGTTCAGGGCCTTGTCGGTCGCGCGCGCGTTGGCCTCGTAGTTGACCGAGGTCGTCCAGGCCGCGCTGGAGAGCGACCACGTCCAGGTCGGGCCCGAGCCGACGAGCGTCGCCGGGTTCCATATCTCGCCGCCCGCCGAGGTCACCCAATCTCCCGTGGGCCCGACCGAGAGGTCCAGGTACTTCCCGTCCGAGTCGCGCTTGACGCGCACCTGCAGGGGGTCGATGATGCCGGCGCCCGTGTCGGCCGCGGTTCCCGAGACGAAGGCGGCCTGGGAGATGAAGCCGCCGACCGACGGGAAGGTGATCGTTCCCGTCGGCAGGTAGGTGTCGTACGTGAAGGCCCGCGTGGACAGCTCGATAGCGGTCTCGTTGCCGGCCTCGTCGCGGGCCCTGGCGCGCAGGTCGTGTCGCGTGTTGTCCGTCCACTCGGCCATGGACGGCATGGCGAACTCGAAGCCCTCGTTCAAGGAGTTGAAGGATCCGTCGGTCGCGACGGCGGCCGGCCAGGGCGCGGGCTCGGTCCCGGCCCAGCCCAGGCCGTTCCAGTAATTGGTCGTTCCCACGTTGTTGAAGCGGCGCAGGAGCACGCTCACGGCGTTGATGCGGCCGCCCGTGTTGTCGAGGGCGGTGCCCGTGGCAAAGGTGAAGGTCGAGCGGGTGTGCAGGCCGTCGTTGAGGCTCGAGATCGTCGCCGCCGGACGCTCGGGCGGACCGGCCTGATACTCGTCCAAGGTGAAGGTGACCGTCGACGGCGTCACCTGCACGCCGGAGGCCCAGTCCTTGGCCCTCACGACCAGGCGGAACTGCTCGCCGGAAAGGCCCGCCAGGAACGCCAGCGAGCGGGACCAGGTGCCGCTCGACGAGCCGGCGAAATGCGGCGTGTACGGCACGGAGTTCCAGTAGTTAGGGCTCGCTGCCGGATCGACGATGCTTCCGTCCTTGTCTCCCGTCAAGCCGTCCCAGTTGCCCTGGTCCCAGCGCCAGGTCAGGTTGGAGCCGATCCGGTAAAGGTGGAAATAGACGTTGTCGACCTTGCCGCCGTTGGGACCGCTGCCCAGGTCCGAGGCCGGGCCCCCGACCGTCGCGATGTTGGACACGAAGCTGCCATTGACGATCCCGGCGATGGAGGCGGTCGGCCGCTCCACATCGTAGAAGACGGGAGACGGCATCGCGCCTGAGCCGGGCAGGCCGGGGCCGGCCTGGCCAGTCTCGTTGGTCGCGAAGTCTCGGATGCGGGTGAGGATCTGGTAGCGCACGCCGTTGCCCCAGGGCACGCCCGCGGAGTTGTAGGACCACAATCCGTCGGCGGCGCTGTCGGCCAGAAGAAACCAGATCGGCGAGCCGCTGGGGTTGAACTGGTTGGCCGGGCCGGCGACGCCGTTGGGGTCCCACCACAGCGAGCCGGGGACCTGATTGACGGCGAGCTCCGCCTGATTGGGCAGGCCGGGAGCGCTGTCCGCGGCCGTTCCCGAGATCGCGTTCAGGGCGGAGACGGCGCTGCCGCTCGAGGGCGTCACCACGGTGCCGGAAGGCCAGGACACGTCGAAGACGACCGTGCGCGTCGAACTCGTCGCGGTGTTGCCCAGCGGATCGCGCGCCCAGGAAACCAGGTCGTAGGTCATGCCGTCCTTGAGCGCCGCTGCGGCGAGGGGATAGGACCAGGGCGAGCCCGGGAGACCGGTGAGGTTAAAGGAGGAGGTCGCGACCCAGCTGGCGCCGCTCCAGAACCGGCAGTTGCCCGGGCAGCCGGTGGACACCTGCACCGCTGTGCGGTCGACGCCGCTCGCGTCGGAGGCGGTGCCCGCGATCGTCGCCAATTGATTGACGAGGGAGGTGTTTGGCGAGGTGATTGCGAGCGTGGGATTGGCGGCGTCCACCGAGATGGTCACCGAGTTGATCGTGACGACGAAAGTGGCCTGGACATTGGAGTTCTTAGACCCGTCGTCGCAGTCGCTGAGCAGGGTATTGCCGGTATTGTCGCAGGCGCGGACGACCAGGGAGTACGATACGCCGTTGTCCGCGCCCGAGAATGCCGGCGAAGCCACGCTCCACGAGCTCACGTGGACCTGGGCGTCGGCCCAATCTCCGGGCTCGCCGCCCCAGTTCGTACCGCCCAGCCAGTACTGGCCGTCGGACTGGCGATGCAGCCGGTACTCGATGCGGTTGATGCCGCTGGTGGCGTCGTAGTAGCCGCCCCAGAAAGTGGTCGCGCCGATCCCGAGCACGCCGTTGTGAAGGGGGCCGAAGATCGTCGTGGTGGGATTGGTGATGTCCCAGGTGAAGGCGACCGTGGTGAACGCCACCTCGGAGTTATAAGGAGTGGCCACGTCGATGGCCCGCCCCCAGATCTTGTAGCTGACGCCGGCCGTGAAGTTGGACGCGGCGTTCGCGATCGTCGCGGTCCAGTTCGTGTTCGGGTTGCCCGGCGAGGCCAGATTGGCCGGGTTGCCGAACGGCGCGGTGCAGCCTCCGGTGGGACCCCAGCACTCGGCGCCGTTTTTGAAATAGGTCGAATACGCCGGGCCGGAGCTGAGGAACCACTCCACGCCGAGGATGCCGCCGTTGGAGTTATCCAGGGCCGTCCCTTCGATCGAGCCCGTCTTCGCGAAGCCCGCCAGAGGCAAGGTCACGTCCGAGTTCGGGCGCTCGGTGGGCGGGGTCTGATAGACGTCGTAGGTGATCGTCGACGTCTTGATGGTCGAGAAGCTCCCGACGAGGTCGACCGACCGCATCTGCAGGGCGTAGCGGTTGTTATGGGTGAGGCCGAAGCCGGAGGCCGGCGAGGTGGACCAGTAGGCGGGCTGGCCGATGAGGTCGGCCGCGCCGATATTCTGCCAGCGCTCGGTGGCTCCCCAGACGTTCCCGCCCTGCCACCACTCCAGCCCGATCGTGGCGTCGAGGTTCTTCATTTTCACCTGGACGCCCCAGGTGTGAGTGTTGGCATCGGAATTCAAGCCGGTGGAATTGTGCAAAGCGAAGTCGTCCGAGGCCGTGCCGCTGATGGTCGTGAACTGCGACACCACGGTCTGGCCGACGGGCGCCTGCAGTTCGCTCTGCGGTGCCGTGACGTCCCCCACGAAATTGAACAGGAAGTCGCCTTCGACGGCCGTCCCGGCCGAGTTGCGAAGGTTCTGCCAGGCGCTCCCGTCCCAGTACTTGCCCACGCCCGCCGTGCCCTGCCAGGTGGCGCCGGCCCGGGGCACGGCCGTCTCGGAGACGTTCGCGTAGTCCCACACGAAGGTCACGGAGTTTACCGTCGGCGTCTTCAGGCGTAGCTCGTAGCTGATCCCCCCGATCAAGGTCAGGTCGGTGACCACGGGACCCGCCATGTTCGTCGCGGTCCAGGTCGTCTGCATGAGGGTGCCGCCGCCCGCCGGCACCCAGTCCAAGGTGCTGCCCACGTTCGTGCGCGCGAAGACGCCGGAGGAGATGAAGGTGTTGAGGCCGGCGGGGTCGCGGTAGATTTCCCAGTCGACCTCGTCGGACGCATTGACGGAGGAGCGGCGGCCGTACAGCTCGAGCTTGGCCACCTTGATGTTGCTGGGCGGCATGAACCACTGCCGCTGCATCTTACCGTTCGAGAGGATGCCGCTGTCTCCTTGGGTGCCGTCCACGCGGTCGGCGTGGGAGTTGCCGCGGATATCGCCGTCGAGGAACTCGTGGGCGACGACCAGCATGCGGCCTGTCTGCTCGGTCCAGCCGCCGGCGCCGATTCCCGCGTTCTTGTAGAGAATCTTATAGTTCGGATCGGCCTGGTTCGTGACGGCGTCGTGAGCGGTGATGCCGCCCACGTTCAACCAGACGAAGCAGGGATAGTGAATGCTCGGCGCGTCGTTGTTGTTGTACTTCTCGATGACGACCCAGATCTGCTCGCCGTCGGCCACCGTCATGCTGCCGGGTCCGGCGAATGAGCGCCACAGGACGCCGGAGGCCAGGCCCGCGCGCGTGGCCGTGCCCAAAGTGACGCCGTCGGCCGGCTCGTCGGGGTCGGCACCCAAGCGGCGCCAGGAGATGCGCCAATCCGAGCTCGTGTTGAGGTTGGGCTGGATCCAGGTCGAGGTGATGTCGGAGGCGTTGCGCATGGTCGTGCGGACCGCCCACGTTCCCAGGGAATTGCTGCCCAGCTCGATGGTCAGGTTCCGGCACATGTTGATCGGGCTCGTTGCGGTGTTGTTGGCCAGTTCCCGCGCGCCGAAGTCGGCCGCGGCGACGGCGGCAAGCGAGACGAGCAGGACCGCGGCGCCCAGGAGGTCCGCGGCGAAACGTCTCGCTCGCAACATTTAGCGCTTCCCCCCGGCCGCGGCGCGCACCGAAGCGTCGCGGTCGCCGCGAAGCTTGCGCAAGGCCGCCCGGGCGGCCGGCGCGTTCTGACGGAACAGGGCGACGGCCGCGAGGCGGCGCACCGAAGCGTCCGAATCGACGGCCCCGGAGGCGAGCGCGGCGACCGCCTCGGTGGAGCGGTGCATGCCCAAAGAGGCCGCCGCAGCCGAGCGCACGTCGCGGTCCGCGTCGCCGGCCAGGGCCGCGGCGAGGGCCGCGGTGGAGGCGGAGCCCTCCAGGCGTCCCAGCTCCTGGGCGGCGGCGACCCGAACGACGGGGACGGCGTCAGTCCGCAAGGCGAGGATCAAGGCGGGCGCCGCGGCCCCGGCGTCCTGGGCGGCCATGGCCTGAAGCAGGCGGTAGCGGACCTGGGGGTTGGTCTCGCGCGCGAACGCGGGGCCGAGGTCGGCGGCCGCCGGGGCCCCCGGGCGGCGGAAGCGGGCCGCCTCGGCGGCCTCGAGGCGCTCGGCGGGGCCGCCGCGCAGGTCCGCCTTCGCGCGCGCGGGCTTAGGCGCCGGGGCCGCGAAAGACGTCGCGACGGCGCACGCCAAAAAGAGCATTGCAGCAAGCAATGCGCTATTTCGCGTGCGCGCGTAATAGGAAGACGCAAGCCACCCACGGATGGTCATTTGACCCTCTATAGTGCGGTTATTCGGCTGGGGCTGGGTGTCGGAAATGTGTCCTTCACGAGGCCCTGACGGCTGACTCGACGCTGTCGATGGAACCTTTCGCCAGCGGCGAAAGGGGGGGGTTGGAGCCCCCTTTAACAGCGGAGGATTTCGATGGAGCTTTGGCGGGAACGGGAAAGCGCGAGTCGGGTTTCGGGACGACAACAGAGCGAGACGGTCGTGGCCGCGGAGGCCAGTATGAGCAGCCACAGGACCGCGAACTTGGGCCCCCCTCCCGGAAGGCCGGGCAGGATCTCCGGCAGGGCGAAGGCGGTCGCGGCCATGCGGAAGGCGGCCGCGGCCTCGGCCAGAAGCTCGAGGGCCGACAGGACGATCCGGGCTTTGGGCAGGCGGCTGGTGAAAGCGTTATTGGCGGCGCGGGAGACAGTCGCGCCCTTCAGGTCGGAGAGGACCTGCTCACGGGTGACGGGGCGGGCCAGCTCGTCGCGGACATCGAGGCCCCAGCGGTTTTCCACGGCGACCAGCGGATCGACCCCTTGCGCGTCAAGACCGGCCGCGGTTTCCGCGCGGCCGGCCGGCGCGAACAGCGCCAGGGCCAAAAACAGGCCCGGCCCCACCGACCATCGGACCCCTCTGTCCCGCCGATGATAAGTTGAGGCCGAGCGAAATCGTGAACTCACGCCATTTTTCAGCATGTTTGGTTTCGGTAGCCAGGCGACCTCGGGACTCTTCGAGGCCCTTCGCTTTGCGCCCCGCCCTCGCGAACGGTTTGCCGGTTTATCGCTCCAACGTTCGACCTTCGCAGTATAACAGGCGCCGTTTTATTGTCAAGACCCACGGCCCCGACAATCGCATTCCTCGACGAGAAAACCATCACGAGTCGCCGTCCTTCAGCTTCAAATCCGGAGCGTCGCGCAGGAGAATCGGCGAGTCCTCCGATCGCGGCATGACGCGCACGCGGTGCACGAGGAGAATCATCTCTTCGAGCAACGCCAGCCGTTGCGCGGGCGTGGCGTCGAACCCGGCGGTCAATTGCCGCCGACGCGCATCCTCCCAACCGCACTGCCAATCGTCTTCGTCAGACACCGGAGTCCCTCTTGGTACCGCGTTTTTTCAGCGCTTCCAACGCCTCGATATCCGCCAAATCCTGCGGCCTCACGAGCCCACCGACGACGACATAGCGCACGCCCGCTTCATTGAGCGCGAGAAAGACGGGCTCGAAGATAGGCATCATTCGGCTTCAGTTTAACATGCCGAGGAGGAGTATTCCAGTCCCATGATGTGGCCCTCAGCGCCTATACGCCTAAGCCCGGCCACAGGTCGAACCCGGCCAGGGCGAAATGACGGTCGAAGGCGAAGGCGCGCTTGATGCGGTGGTGATGCATGAGCGCGAAGGAAGCGCAGTCGGCGAAGCTGACGCCCTGGTCGGCGTATTTCTCGAATAAAACCAGCGCCTCGCGCTCCTGGCGCTCGCTCGGCCGCAGAATAGTGAGCGCCCCCGAGTCGAGGATGGAGCGCGCTCGCTGAGCGGCGAATGCATAGCCCGCCCGGCGCGCGAGAAGCGTAAAGGTCTCCGAGAGGACCAGGCTGCTGGTGTAGGCCGGGGCGCGTTCCTGGGTCAGACGATCCCATCCGCCGACGGCCTGCGCGTGAAGCCGATCCTCCGCGACATAGCGCGCGAGAAAGGCGCCCGTGTCGATGAAGATCACTCCGGCTCGCCGTAGAGATAACGGTCGTGCTTTTCCGCCGTGTCTTTCGGTGCGGGCCCGCTATAGACGGCCTTGTCGCACAGAAGGCTGTCACCCCCCGAGCCGACTCGTTCGCCGAGAAGCGCCGAAGACAGGCAGTTCCGGATGAGTTGGCCGAGGGACACCCCCTCCTCTTGGGCGCGGCGAAGGGCGCGCTCATGAAGGGACTCCGGCAACATGATAGTTGTTCTATGCATAATGACATAGCCATAATACCATACAAATCAACACCTGTCAATAGATCTCTCTCGTGGGAGGGCGACTTCATGCCCTGGTAGGCGATGCGTGAAGATTTCCGACTATTCCGTCAATAGGTAAAAACAATCGCGCGCCATCAACCCCAGAGGCGCCTCGCGTCGCGCACGATGGTCTGCTCGCGGCTTTGTCCGACGGAGACGATCGCGACCGGCACGCCGAGCATCTTCTCCACGGCGAGCACGTACTCGCGCGCGCCGCGCGGCAGGTCGGAGAACTTTTTGGCCTTGCTCAGGTCTCCGGAGAAGCCCGGGTAGGTCTCGTAGACCGGCTCGACGTCGAGCTGGGCGCGTCGCGACACCGGGAAGTCGGCGATTCGTTTTTTCCCGAGCTTGTAACCCACGCAGACCTTGATCGGATGCACACCCGTCAGGGTGTCCAGCTTGGTCATCGTCAGCGCGGTCATGCCGTTCATGCGGATGGCGGCCTTGAGCTGAGGAACGTCAAGCCAGCCGATACGCCGGGGGCGGCCCGTCGTGGTCCCGTACTCCTTGCCGACCTCGCGGATGTAGTGGCCGACGTGTCCTTCGACCTCCGTCGGAAACGGCCCAAGCCCGACGCGCGTCGTGTAGGCCTTGGTGACGCCCATGACGGCCGTGATCGCCGTCGGGCCGATGCCCGCGCCCGCGCAGGCGCCGCCCGCGACGGGGTTCGAGGACGTCACGAAAGGGTAGGTCCCATGGTCGAGGTCGAGCATCGAGCCCTGGGCGCTCTCAAGGAGCAGGCGCTTCTTCTTGCGCGCGTCGTCGAGAATCTTCGAGCAGTCGGCCGCAAACGGGGCCAGAAAGCGGCGCAGGCGGTCGTAGTCCTTGAACACCTCGTTCTCGATGTCTCTTAACGGCTTGACTTTCGTGAGCTCGGCCGCGCGAACCTTGAGGTTCTGGCGCACGAGCTTGCGGAAGGCCTCGGGATCGAGGTAGTCGGCGATGCGGATGCCGATGCGGGCGACCTTGTCCTCATAGCACGGCCCGATGCCGCGCTTGGTGGTGCCAATCCCGCGTCCACCCTCATCGCGGAGGGTGTCTACATAAATGTGGTACGGGAGGATCACGTGGGCGGCGAGGCTGATGAACAGCCGTCCCCGGACCTTGATGCCCCGGGCCTCGAGCATCTTGACCTCTTTGACGAAGGCGTTGGGGTCGATGACGACCCCGTTGCCGATGACGCTCTTGCAACCCTTGGCCAATATGCCCGACGGGGTCAGGTGCAGGGCGTACTTCTGCCCGCCGAACACCACCGTGTGCCCCGCGTTATTGCCGCCCTGATACCGCACCACCCAATCCGCGTCCTTGCCCAGAAAATGGACGATCTTCCCCTTCCCTTCGTCGCCCCACTGCGCTCCCACCACCACTAGTGCCGGCATAAAATTCTCCTTTGGGGTCTGACCTCCCGTTGTTGCGTAACAACGCAACAACGGGAGGTCAGACCCCGACTAGCCTTTGAAAAATCGGCGCCACCATGAACCGTCGGCGCGGCCGTGAACGGCCCCGCGTGCGGCCTTGAATCGCTTCTCTCCCGTCACGACCGCGTCGCCCGCCACCCCGATGGCGAAGCGCACCCGGGCGAGCGTGCCCGCCGGGCTCGTCTCGATCGCCTCGACCGGCACCTCGATGGGCACCGGGCCAGACGCCGTCAAACCGCCGAACAGGCGGGCCAGGTACTGCGCGATGTCGCGCCCGTCGACGATCCGGGCGAACACCATGTCTCCCGCGTGCAGCTCGGCGGCGGGCAGGCCCTCGGGATCCTCCTCGAGGGTGATCTTCAGGACGAGCAGATCCTCCTCGGGAGGCACGCCCAAGGAAGGCTTGCCGCGACGAGCGGCCGGCGCCGGCACCTTGCGCAGGGACTGGAACTGGCCGAGGTCGAGGATATCCTTTTTTAGACGCAGGCTCAAACCTTGATCACGGAAATGTCCGCGCAGGGGAGCGACCAGCTCCGCGGTGGCCTCCTCCGCGGTCGCGGCGCGCAGGCGGTCGAAGACCGCGGGCTCGACGGCGCGGAAGTGCGCGGCCAGGCGCTGCTCGACCTCGAGGCTCTCGGCGGGGAGGCTCCCGTCCCAAAGGCGGCAGCCGTATAGATGCTTTTCAAAGGCGAACCACTCCTCGTCGAGCTCGACGGCGCAGACCGCGGGATCGTAGGACATGACGGCCCGAGCGCGCAGGACCTTGCGGCTTTTCAGATTCAGCACGACGAGGAACAGCCCGTGCTGATTCAAAGCCGGCCGCACGAACTTCCCCTTGAGCGCACAGATGTCGTTGAGCAGACGCGGGATCTGCCGGACGGCCTCTTCCACCTCGTAGCCGCACATCTCAAGGGCAAGCTCCGCCTCGCCGCGGTCGCAGCCGGTCTCCTCCATAAGAAGCTCGATCTTGTCTTTCATCGCAGCCGCTCCGGACTCCCGACAACGGCCCGACCGGCCTGACGCGCGAAGTTATCCCCAACACTTTCAACGTTGGAAACGCTGGGGATAACTTGACGCCCCAGCCCAGGGCTCGACAGACGACTCCGGGCATCCAAGCCGTTACTTCTCATTTGGTGCTTCTCGGATGGGCGTCTTTGTAGACCTCTTTCATCCGGTCGAGGGAGACGTAGGTGTAGATCTGGGTGGTGGTGAGGCTGACATGGCCGAGCATCTCCTGGACCGTGCGGATGTCGCAGCCCCGGTTCATGAGATGGGTCGCGAAGCTGTGGCGCAGGACGTGGGGCGTGATCTTTTTCTTGAGGGAGGAGCGCTTGATCCACCGGCCGAGCAGATAGACGATCCCGCCGTCGGAGAGGCGCTTGCCCGTGGTGTTGAGGAACAGGGGCTCGGCGTCCTCGGGCCCGCTTCGGCGCTTGAGGTAATCGCGGAGGCACTTGAGTGCGTCGTTACCAACCGGCACTATTCTTTCCTTAGAGCCCTTGCCGAACACGCGCACGGTCCCGGCCATGTAGTCCACGTCGCCCACATTGAGGGAGGCCACCTCGGAGCGGCGCAGCCCCGAGGAGTAGATCAGCTCGAGGAGGGAGCGGTCGCGGGAGTACTGATCCGGGTCGTAGTTGTGGGGCGCGGAGAACAGCTCGGTCATCTCGCTTTCCGTCAGGAACTTCGGCAGGGGGCGTCCCCGCTTGGGCAGAGGCACGCCGAAGACCGGATTGCCCTTCAGAAGGCCCGAGGAACGCAGGAATTTGATGAAGGAGCGCAGGGCCGCCATGCGCCGCAGGATCGAGGCCCGCGCCAGCCCCCCCTCCTTCTGGAGGTCGGCGAGGAAGGCGCGCACGTGCACACGCTCGATGCCGCCAGGCTCAAGGTCGGGATATTTGACGACGAAGGCCTCAAGATCCTTGCCGTAGGCGCGCAGGGTGTGCGGGGAGTAGTTCCGCGTGGCGCGCAAATGGGTGAGAAAGCGCGCCGTCTGGAGGCGCAACGGGCCCGGGGCCGCTTCGGTCGTCATGACCCCGCCGTCAGCTCGTGGCCGGGGGGGTGCCGCCGTCGGCACCCGCCGGGGCAGCCGGCGCGGCCGCCGCGGCCGCGGCTAGCCCCGCCAGGCGGGCGGCGATCTGCGCGGCGCGCAGCTCCTCGCCCACGACGCGGAGCTTCTCGCCCTCTTCCTTCGAGACCGGCTTCAAGTTGCGGCACTTGGGGTAGCCGGGGCAGGTGAGGAAGAAGCCGCGCTTACCGACTCGCAGCCACATGTGCTTCTGGCACTTGTTGCACGGACGCAAGGTCAGCAACGGGCGAGAGCCCTCGACCTTCTTGCCGTCCGCGTCGAGCGAGAAGGTGTTCTTGCACTCCGGGTAGCCGGAGCAGGCGATGAACTTCCCTTTGCGCCCTGTCCGGATGACCATCGCCTTGCCGCACAGGTCGCAGTTCTCGCCGGTCAGCTCGAGGACGACCTTCAGGCCCTCGGGCGTGAGCTGGATCTTGCCCTTGCACTTGGGGAAGGTCGAGCAGGAAAGATATTTCCCGAAGCGGCTCTCGCGGATCAGCATCGGCGCCGTGCAGATGGGGCACAGCTCGTCGGACATCTTGGGCTCGATGCGCGAGGCTTCCATCTCCGTCTCGGCGGCGACGAGCGCCTTCGAGAACGGCGCGTAGAAGGTCTTGACCACGTCGGTCCAGCCGGCCTGGCCCTCGGCGATCTTGTCGAGCTGAGCTTCCACGTTAGCGGTATAAGTGAGGCTGACGACGTCCGGGAAATGGCCCTTGAGCTTGGTGGTCACCAGTATGCCGAGCTCGGTCGGGATGAGCTTCCGATCTTTCATATTCCGGCGCACGTAGCCGCGGTCGACGATGGTCTTGATGGTCGGCGCGTAGGTGGACGGGCGGCCGATGCCGTGCTTTTCCATCGCGCGGATGAGGCTCGCTTCGTTGTAGTGCGGGGGCGGGCTCGTGAGGTGCTCCTCGGGCTTGAGCTCGACGAGCTTGAGGATATCGCCCTCGACGAGAGGCGGCAGGCGGCTGCCCTCCTCCTCGACCTCGGCCTCCGCCTCTTCCGGCTCCGCATCGCCCTTCGGGGCGTCGCGGTACACGCGCAGGAAGCCTTCGCTCTTGAGCGTGCGGCCCGTGCAGTGGAACAGGGAGTCGCCGTTCTCGACGTCGGCCGCGGCAGTGTCGTAGGTCGCCTCGATCATCTGCGACGCGACGAAGCGCTTCCAGATCAGCT
>CAZIBN010000010.1:0-66202 GCA_964537395.1 uncultured Elusimicrobia bacterium | reverse complement strand
CCGCCTGCAAGGAGCGCAAGGCCGACCCGCGCCCCAACTACGAGGGCTCGAGCTCCGCTTCGGATAAGGCGCATAAGTCCCTCGACAATGAAGCGAATGGCAATTAAATGACGCGCCTCCTTTCGCTCGCTGCTCTCTCCGCCGCGTTCATCCTCTCCGCGTGCGGCGGCAAGGCCCAGGTCAAATCCTCCTCCGCTCCCGACTATGAGGCGGTGAAGGCTCGCGCCGATAAGTCTCACGGAGAAACTTCGCCGCGTAGCGGCGGAGCCGAGGTCAAGACCGAGAAGGGCGAATCGAAGGAAGAGGCCGTGCGCAACGAGGTCCAGGAGCGCCAGGGCAAGGTCCTCGGCGTGGATCCCGAGGGCTGCACCTGGCTGGAGGGCTCCGCGTCGGTCGCCGTCGGTACGCAGGACACCCGCCATCAGACCCGCGCCGCCGCGATGGAGCATGCGCGCGCGGCCGCGGTCCAGGATTTCCTCGGCGTCGAGGTGAAGTCGAAGTTCATGGACTTCCAGCAGGAAGGCCTCCGCCGCGAAACGCACCTCACCGAGGGCATCCTCCAGACCACGCGCAGCGGGCGCATCATGAAGGAGCAGGTCCTCGAGGAGGGCTATAAGGACGCCCCGGACTGCCCCGCCTGCCTGTACCGCCTGCGCCTGAAGGCCTGCGCGGTGCCGCGCGACGCCGCCAGCGACAAGGATTTCTTCGTCGAGCTCCAGGTGTCGAACCAGCGCTTCCTGCACGGCGACGAGGCGAAGCTCACCGTCACCGCGACGCGCGACTGCTGGGTCTATCTTTACAACATCTACGATCTCGGCTCCAAGGATCAGACCGCGCTCGTCGTACCCAATGAGAACGTGAAGGAAAAGCGCCTCAAGGCGGGGGAGTCCTGGGAGTATCCGGACGAGGCGGCCAAGAAGCTCGGCGTGCGGCTCGTCGCCGAGCTGCCGCAGTCGGGCGACGAGGTCTCGGCGGAGACGATCCGCGTGATCGCGTCGAAGGCCGCCCTGTCCCGGACCATCACTAGCCCGGCGGACGGCGGCTGGCTCGGCGTCCTGCGGCGCCTGAATCGCGCGAACGTCGAATGGACCGAAGACGCCGAAGCGTACACCATCTATAAGCGGTGAGCCAAAAACCGGAAGCGATTGCGATCGTCGGCGCGGGGGGGATCTTCCCCGACGCGCCCACGCCCGCCCGTTTCTGGGAGAACCTCGTCGCGCGCCGGTGCTCGGCCCGCGAGGTCCCGGCCGGTCGCTGGGCGATCCCCGCGGACGCCGCCTTCGATCCGGCCAAGGGCGCGGCCGATAAGGTCTACTCGAAGAAAGCCTGCTTCGTGTCGGACTTCGTCTTCGACCCAGCCGGCCTCGCCCTCGACGCCGAGTGGGCGCAGACGCTCGATCCGGCCTTCCATCTCGCGCTGCACGCGGCGCGTCAGGCGCTGTCCGAAGCGAAGCTGAGCTCCGCCGATAAGGCGCGCATGGGTGTCGTCATGGGCCAATTGGTTCTGCCCACGGATGGCGCCGCCGCCTGGTCGAGAGAACTCCTGCTGCCTGCCTTCGAACGCGACGCCCTGGGCCTTCCGCCGAAGCAGCCGTCCTTGCGCGTCAACCCGGCCAACCGCTTCGTCGCGGGGCTCCCCGGCGGCGTGCTGACCAAGGCGTTCGGCCTCGGCGGAGGCTCGTGGACCCTCGACGCGGCCTGCGCGTCGTCTTTGTACGCGTTGAAATTCGCCATGGAAGAGCTTCGCTCCGGCCGCGCTGACGCGATGCTCGCGGGCGGGATGGCGCGGCCGCAATCGCTTTACACTCAGATGGGCTTCTCGCAACTGCGGGCGCTCTCGCCGTCAGGCGTGCCGTCGCCGTTCGACGCCGCGGCCGACGGCCTGGTGGTCGGTGAAGGCGCCGGTCTTTTCGTCCTCAAGCGCCTGTCCGACGCCCAACGCGACGGGGATCGCATCCGCGGCGTGCTCGTGGCGGGGGGGCTTTCGAACGACGTCGGGGGCAGCCTCCTGGCGCCCAACACCGTCGGCCAATTGCGCGCGATGCGCGCGGCGTATCAGGAATCCGGATTGTCGCCGTCTCAAATCGATTTCATCGAGTGCCACGCGACCGGAACGCCGACAGGCGATCCGATCGAGGTCGCGAGTTTGAAGGCGTTATGGGGCGACCGGGGCTGGACCAAGGGACAGTGCGCGTTGGGTTCGGTCAAGTCAAACATCGGCCACCTGTTAACGGCGGCCGGTTCCGCTGGATTAATGAAAGTGTTGTTGGGTTTCGAAAACGAGACCCTCCCTCCCAACGCGAACTACTCGACTCCTAATCCGAATGCCGGTCTTTCTGAGAGTCCTTTTCATGTTCAATCTGAAGCATCACCGTGGTTGAGGCGCGATGCAAAGACGCCACGGCGAGCCGCGCTCTCAGCCTTCGGCTTCGGCGGCATCAATGCCCATATCATTGTTGAAGAAGCCCCCGAACGCCGTAAGGCCGGTTCCAAGAGTTCTCCATCCGTCCGCCGTGCCGTTCCGTCTTCCGTTCCCATCGCCATCGTCGGCATGGACGCCCGCTTCGGCACTTTGACCAATCTCCGTTCGTATCAGGAAGCCGTTTTAAGCGGCGTCGAACAAGAAAGCTCCTACGCCGAGGACCGTTGGTATGGCATCGACGCCCCGGCCGGCTTCAAGGGCCGATTTCTGCGCGAGGCCGGCTCCGATGCAGCCGCCTTCAGGATCCCTCCCAAAGAGATGGAAGAGATGCTCCCTCAGCAGCTCCTCGCTCTCCAGAGCGCGGCCGCCGCCATCGCCGACGCGAAGCTGTCCGAAGAAGGCCGCGACCGCGTCGGCGTCTTTCTCGGCGTCGCCTTCGACCTCGCGATCACGCATTATGATCTACGCTGGTCGCTCGAATCTTCGGCCGACGCCTGGGCGAAAGCCAAAGGCTGGTCCTTATCCTCCGTCGAGCGCTCCTCCTGGCTGTCCTCGCTTCGAGACGCCTCCGGCCCCGCCCTCACCGCGAACCGCGTGATGGGCGGCCTGGCGTCCGTCGCCGCCAGCCGCGTCGCCCGCGAGTTCCGTCTCGGCGGCCCCAGCTTCACCGTCTCCGCCGAAGAGAACTCCGGCCTCAAGGCTCTCGAGGCCGCGGTGCGCGCGCTGCAGCGCGGCGAGGTGGACGCCGCCCTCGCTTCGGCCGCCGACCTCGGCGGCGAGGCCCGCGCGCTGGCCGGCTCGCACGCCCTTAAGCCGTTCTCGCCGACAGGGCATCCTCGTTCGTTCGATGCGACGGCCGACGGCGCCGTGCCCGGAGAGGGCGCGGCCACCGTCGTCCTCAAGCGCCTCGACGACGCCCTGCGCGACGGCGACCGCATCTACGCGGTGATCAGGGGCCTCGGCACGGCCTCGGGCGGAGGCGCCGACGCGCTCGTGCCGACCCCGGAGGCCTGCGTCGAAGCGTTGCGACGTGCCTACGACGACGCCAAGGTCGACCCGAGCACCGTTGGTCTTCTCGAGTGCCACGCCTCGGGCGACGCGGGTGAAGATCGCTCCGAGGCCGCGGCTCTCGTGGACTTCTTCGGCACCGCGGAGGCGGAGCTTCCGCTGGCGCTCTCCTCATCGAAATCCGTCATCGGCCATGCGGGCGCCGCTGCCGGCCTCGCCGGGCTCGTCAAGGCCGCGCTGGCGCTGTATCAGGAGATCCTGCCCGCTGGCCCGGAGATCGTCAACCCGATCTCGCCTCTGGCCTCCGCGCGCAAGCGCTTCCACTCGCCGCGCCTGGCCTCCTACTGGCTGCGCAACCGCGCCGACGGCCCGCGCCGCGCGGGCGTCACCTCTCTGGGCATCGACGGCGGCTGCGTGCACGCGGTTCTGGAGGGCTTCGAGCGGGACACCGCTGATAGCCTCGTCGAGGACGAGCGCCGCCAGCCTCTCGGCGCCCGCGCCTCGGCCCTGTTCGCCGTCGAGTCCTCCGATGCGCCCGCGCTGCTTTCAGACCTCTCCGCGTTGATCGACTGGACCGCCGCTCAGGATCCAGGCGACGGCATCGAAGCGCTCGCGCGGCGCTGGTGGATCAAGCGCGGCGCTTCCCCCGAGTCGGCGCTCGCCTGCGTGCTCGTCGCGCGCGACTGGAAGGAGCTTCTTGCCCTCGCGCGACAGGCGATGGATTCCATCCGCGACAACCCCGAGCGCCCGCTCGCCTCCGACCGCGCCTACCTGACCACCCGCAAGCCTCTCGGCCAGGATCTTGCCTTCGTTTTCCCCGGCTCCGGCAACCAGTATCTCGGCATGACCGCCGCTCTCGGCGCGCAGTGGCCCGAGATCCTTCGCCGGCAGGACGAGGAGAACGGCTACCTGCGCCAGCAGATGACGCCCGCACGTGTCGCGCCCTGGCGGCTCTCCTTCGAGCCGGGCTGGGAGGCCAAGGCCGACAGCGAGCTCAACGCCGACTACCACGCCCTGATCTTCGCCTCGGTCGCGCATGGGACTGTGACGAGCGACCTGATGCGCGCCTTTGGCGTGACCCCGAACGCCGTCGTCGGCTACAGCCTGGGCGAGACCGCGGGCCTGTTCGCCACTCGGGCCTGGACGTCGCGTGACGAGATGCTTCGGCGCATGAAGCAGTCGTCCCTGTTCACCTCCGAGCTCGCCGGCCCCTGCGACGCCGCCCGCCAGTTCTGGCGCCTGCCCGCCAACGAGAAGGTCGATTGGGTCCTTGGCGTCGTGGACCGCCCCGCGGACGCCGTCAACATGGCTCTCAAGGGTGCTGAGCGCGCGGCCTTATTGATCGTGAACGCTCCCGTCGAATGCGTCGTCGGCGGCTACCGCTCCGCGGTCGAGAAACTTGTGGAAGGTTTGGGATGCGTCTTTTTGCCGCTGCAGGGCGTCTCGACGGTCCATTTCCCGGCGGCTAAATTGGTGGAGAAGCAGTATCGAGATCTGCATCTCTTCCCGACACGCGCCCCCAAGGGCATCCGCTTCTACTCGGGCGCCTTCGGCAAGGCGTATGAGGTCACGCGCGAGTCCGCCGCGGATTCGATCACGACGCAGGCGATCCGGGCGGTCAATTTTGCGGCATTAATCAAAACGGCTTACGAAGACGGCGTCCGCACGTTCATCGAACTTGGCCCTCAGGGCTCGTGCACACGAATGATCGGCAAGATTTTGGGTCCGCTCACCCACAACGCAAGGTCGGTCGACAGCCGAGGCCTCGATGACGTGTCCGGTATTCTTAAAACATTGGCTTTTTTGATCGCGGAGCGGATCCCCGTCGATCTGAAGCCGCTCTATGGCGCCAGGACGTTCTGCGCCGGCCACCAACCCGCGCCGGCCACGCCGGCGCAATTCGTCCGCTTGTCCTTGGGAGGCCGGTCTTCCAAGGTGTCCTGGACTCCTCCGTTACCGCCGAAGGCGGAAGCTCCCGCCCCCGCAAAGCCGTTCATCGTCGCGCCGAGCGTCCGCATCCCCGAGCCCCGTCTGCCGGGCGATGAGTTCTCGACTCCCCGCGTGCCGAATACGCCACGCCAGCTGTTCCCGGAAACAGTCCGCTCCCCGCAGGCGGCGCCGTCCGCGGCCATAAGCCTGTCGAACGCGGCCGCGCTGACGGCGCAGGCCCACCAGATGTATTTAAAGTTAGCGGAAAACTTCGCCGTACTCCAAAGCCGTAATCTTGGCGAGCAGATCCGTATCGCTTCGGGACAATCCGTCGCTCCGGCACTCATATCCGCGCCCGATCCGTTGCCGTCTAAATCCGTCTTCATGGACCGCAAGGCCTGCCTCGAGTACGCCTCCGGCAAGATCGGTGCCGTCCTGGGCGAAGCCTTCGCTCATGTGGACGCCTATCCCACGCGCGTGCGCCTGCCCGAAGAGCCCCTCATGCTCTGCGACCGGATCCTGTCCGTGACGGGCGTTCCCAATTCGATGAAGGCGGGCTCCTGCGTCACCGAGCATGACGTCCTTCCCAACGGCTGGTATCTGGATGCCGGCCGCATTCCGACATGCATCGTCGTCGAAGCCGGCCAGGCCGACCTCTTTCTTTCGGGATATCTGGGGATCGATTCCAAGACCAAGGGCAACGCGGTTTATCGGCTTCTCGACGCCATCGTCACCTTCCACGACCACCTGCCCCGGCCGGGACAGGTGATCAAGTACGATATCTCGATCGACGGCTTCGGCCAGCACGACGACATCTGGCTTTTCTTCTTCAGATACGACAGCACCGTCGACGGCAAACCGCTCTTGACCATGCGTAAGGGCTGCGCCGGCTTCTTCACGAATGCGGAACTCGCGAAGGGTAAAGGCATCGTGCTCACGGACGCTGAAAAACAGCCGGTTCCAGGTAAGAAGCCCTCCGATTGGCAAGTTCTCGCGCCGTTCAACGATAAAGTGTCGTTGACCGAAGGTCAATTCGAAGCCCTTCGCGCTGGAGATTTGAAGACGGCATTTGGTCCGTCATTCGCGTCCCTGCCTTTCGTTCCCGACACCTTGCCCACCGGCCGCATGAAGC
This sequence comes from uncultured Elusimicrobia bacterium, assembly GCA_964537395.1. GTDB lineage: Bacteria > Elusimicrobiota > Elusimicrobia > UBA1565 > UBA9628 > GWA2-66-18. The sequence goes on along the minus strand of CAZIBN010000010.1, from coordinate 59,711 downwards.
TCGTCGATCGCATCCTCGAGCTGGACCCTCACGGCGGCCGCTACGGCCTCGGCCGCGCCGTCGGCGAGATGGATATTCACCCGGACGATTGGCACTTGATCTGCCACTTCAAGGACGACAACGTGATGCCCGGCACCTTGATGTACGAGTGCTGCCTGCACACGCTCCGCGTCCAGCTCATGCGCATGGGCTGGGTGGGGGAGAAAGGCAAGGTCTGGCACGAGCCCGTCCCCGGCGTCGCCTCCCAGCTCAAGTGCCGCGGCCAGGTCCTCGCCTCCACCAAGAAGGCCCGCTACGAGCTTCACATCAAAGAGCTGGGCTATGAATCGGACGGGACGCCGTTCTGCGTCGCCGACGCCTTCATGTACTCGGATGATAAAAATATCGTTCAGATCACCGACATGTCCGTCCGTTTGTCCGGAACGAATCGTGCCTCCATCGAGTCCCTGTGGCTTAAGAAAGAAAAAACGGTTCTGTACGGTCCCGACAAGATCATGGCCTACTCCAACGGCAACCCGTCCGAGGCCTTCGGCGCGCCCTACAAGGTCTTCGACAAGGACCGCATCCTCGCCCGCCTTCCCGGCCCGCCGTATCAGTTCCTCGACCGCATCGTGGAGACCAAGGGCGCACCGTTCGAGCTCAAGGCTGGGGCGGCGGCTGTCGCCGAGTACGACATACCCAAGGACGCCTGGTACTTCCGCGAGAACGGCCAGGCGACCATGCCGTTTGCGATTCTTCTTGAGGTCGCTTTGCAGCCCTGCGGCTGGCTCGCGGCCTACTGCGGCTCGGCATTAACAAGCCCCGCTGATCTGTCGTTCCGCAACCTCGGCGGGGACGCGATCCAATATATCGAGATCACGCCCGAGACCGGCACGCTCGTCACCTCGGTCGTGATGACCAAGGTCTCGCTTGCGGGCGGCATGGTCATCCAGAACTACGACATGACCATGACCGATGCCTCGGGCCGTTTGGTGTACAAGGGCAAAACCGAATTCGGCTTCTTCACCAAGGAGTCGCTGTCCCAGCAGGTCGGCCTGAGAGGCGCGAAGCCCTTTGTGGCACCGGCGGGTGCTGCTCCACGCCGTTTGCCGTTAAAAGACGGTCTCCCCGCTTTGCCCGGTCCAATGCTGTTGCTCCTCGACTCAGTGGAGCAATACGACAGCGCCGGCCCGAAGGGCCTCGGCGCGCTCATCGGCCGCCGCGCCGTTAATCCCAATGAGTGGTTTTTTAGCGCCCACTTCTATCAGGATCCGGTTTGCCCCGGCTCCCTCGGCCTCGAGTCCTTCGTCGAGCTGATGAAGTGCCACGCCCGGGACCGATGGCCCGGCGCGGGGATATTCGAAAGCATGGTTCTCGGACAAACGCACAAGTGGCTGTACCGCGGCCAGTACACGCCGGTCAATAAGAATGTCGAGGTCCAGTGCTGGATCACCGCCGTGGATGAGGCGACGAAGACGCTCACCGCCGACGGCTATCTCCTGCGCGACGGCCTCGTCGTCTACGAGATGCGGGACTTTACGCTCAGGATCAACGGATGATTTTTCAACTGTCGTTGCCGACAGTAAGGCTGTGAATAGAGTGAATAACTTCAATGCGCTATAACCGCGTCACCCTCGACGGCCTCGCCTACGAGCTCGCCCCCAACGTCGTCACCTCCTCCGAGCTTGAGAAGCGCATCGAGCCCGTCTACACCGCGCTCCGCTTCCAGGTCGGCCAGATCGAGGCCCTGACCGGTATCAGAGAGCGCCGCTGGTGGAACGAAGGCTTCAAGCTCTCCGACGGCGCCGCCAACGCGGGCCGCAAGGCCCTCGCCAAGGCGGGCGTCAAACCGGCGGACCTCGGCGTCGTCATCTACGCCGGCGTGTGCAAGGAGTCCTCCGAGCCCGCGACCGCCTGCGCCGTCGCCGCCAAGCTCGGCGTCTCCAAAGATTGCGCGGTCTTCGACATCTCCAACGCCTGCCTCGGCGTCATGTCCGGCATGATCGACATCGCCAACCGCATCGAGCTCGGCCAGATCAAGGCCGGCCTCGTCGTCTCCTGCGAGTCCGCCCGTGAGATCAACGAGGCGATGATCGAATCCATGATCAAGAACCCGACCATGGAGCACTTCAAGCTCTCGATCGCGACGCTCACCGGCGGCTCAGGGGCCGTCGGCGTGGTGCTCACCGACGGCAGCTTCGGCAAGAAGGGCCCGAAGCTCCTCGGCGGCACGGTCCAGGCCGCGCCCCAGCATTGGGACCTGTGCCAGTGGGACCGCGATTTCATGCGCACCGACGCGCCCGCCGTGCTCAAGAACGGCATGGAGCTCGCCAAGCTCACCTGGCAGAGCTTTTCGAAGGTGATGGGCTGGACGAGTGCTTCCATGAACAAGACGATCACGCACCAGGTCGGCGGCCCGCAGACGACCGCGCTTCTGACCGCGTGCGGCGTCGGCTCGGACAAGGACTTCCCGACCTACGAGTTTCTCGGAAACATCGGCACTGTCAGCCTTCCGCTCACGGCCGCCATCGCCGATGAGCGCGGCTTCCTCGAGAAAGGAGACAAGGTCGGATTCATCGGCATCGGCTCGGGTCTCAACTGCATGATGCTGGGATTGGAGTGGTAGGCCCATCATGAACGAGAAAGCGGATCCGTCGAACCCGATTCCGCTGACGCTGACGAATCGGGAGGCGATTATATTGGTGAACGCGATCAACGAATCGCTGGAGGCCTTGGAGGACTGGGAGTATTCCTCGCGCGTCGGCGCCAGCAGGGCCGAGGCTGAGCGCTTGCGCGCTAAAATATCTAAATTGCTGGACGCAAATCCGACCGAATGAATACTTGGAAATCGCTGTACCCGTTCACCGGCCGCCGCCTCGACCTCGGCGGTTACGCCATGCACTATCTCGACGAAGGCAAGGGCGAGACCGTGCTGATGGTCCACGGCAACCCGACCTGGTCGTTCTACTTCAGGGACGTCGTCAAAGCGCTGTCTCCCAATTTCCGCTGCATCGTGCCCGACCATGTCGGCATGGGCCTATCGGATCGCCCCGACGATGAGCGCTATCAGTATACGCTCAAGAGCCGGGTCGATGACCTCGACGCGCTCATGGAACGTATCGCGCCCACGGGCCCCGTGACTTTGATCGTGCACGACTGGGGCGGCATGATCGGCATGTCCTGGGCGGTCCGCCATCCGGAGCGCATCAAGGCGATTGTGGCGCTCAACACCTCCTGCTTCCGCCTGCCGCCGGAGAAGCCCTTTCCCAAAGGCCTGACCGTCATGCGCGGCAATCTGACCGGGATACCGTTGCGCGCCTTTGCCTTCGTGCGCAGGGTCGTGCTGCGGACCTGCACGGCGAAGGTCACGCTGACGCCCGAGCAGATGGACGGCTATCACGAGCCCTACGACGGTTGGAGCGAAAGCCGGGCGGTGCATCGCTTCGTGCAGGACATCCCGCTTCAGCCCGGCGACCCCGCCTGGAGCACGGTCGTGGACACCGAGAGCAAGCTCGAGAAGCTGAAGGATGTGCCGATGCTGCTGACCTGGGGCATGAAGGACTGGGTGTTCGACGAGGCCTTCCTGAACGGCTGGATCAAGCGCTTCCCCAAGGCGACCGTGAAGCGCTTTGCTGACAGCGGCCATTTCCTGCTCGAGGACTCCAGCGAGGAAGCGATCGCGCTGATCAAGGATTTCGTCGCGAGGCCCGTCCCGGCATGATCCCGACGGCGGTCGTGAACGACCTCGGCTCGCGCCTGCTCGACAACGCCAAGCGCCTGGGCGACCAGCCCGCGCTGATCCATCACGGCCAGGTCACCTCCTACGCGGACCTCGGACGAGATGTGGAGCTTCTCGCGCACGGCTTCCTGCGCGCCGGGCTCATGAAGAACGACCGCGTGGCCGTGCTCATCCCGCCCTCGCGTGACTTTTTCGCCGTGTCCTTCGCCCTGTTCCGCGCGGGCGTGACCCCGGTCCTCATCGATCCGGGCATCGGCTTCTCCAACATGGGCCGCTGCCTCGCCGAGGCCGCGCCCGACGCGTTCGTGGGCTCGGCCAAGGCGCACATCGCGCGCGCCGCGGGCGGCTGGGCGCCGACGTCGCGCCTGAAGGTCGTCGTGGGCGGGCCGTCCCTCGGCTTGCCCACGCTCGAGGCGATGCGTGAGCTCGGTCGCGGCCGCGTCGGCGAGCTTCCGCCGGTGCCCGCTGACGGACGCGCGGCGATCCTCTTCACCTCGGGCAGCACCGGCGCCCCGAAAGGCGCCGTCTACGAGCACTCGATGTTCTCGGCGCAGGTGGACCAGCTTCGCGCGCTGTTCGACATCAAGGAGGGGGAGGTCTCTCTGGCGACCTTCCCGCTGTTCGGCCTGTTCGACGTGGCGCTGGGGCAGACCGTCGTCATCCCGGACATGGACTTCACCCGGCCGGGGCTGGTGGACCCGATGGCGATCATCGTGCCCATCCAGCAATACCGGATCCATCAGCTCTTCGGCTCGCCGGCGCTGCTCGACCGCGTCGGACGGTTCGGGGCTCATCATGGCATCGCGCTGCCGACGCTGAAGCGGGTGCTGTCGGCGGGGGCGCCCGTGCCGGCCAAGGTCCTGGCTCTATTCTCCAAGATGCTGAACCAGAACGTGCCCATCTATACGCCCTACGGCGCGACCGAGGCATTGCCCGTTGCTTTGACGTCCTCGTTCGAGATTTTAGGAGAGACTGCGGCCAAGACCTTGCGCGGCGAGGGCATCTGCGTCGGGAGGCCTGTGCCCGGCATCGAGGTCGCGATCATCAAGATCGAGGAAGGACCGATCAAGACATGGACTGACGATCTGCGCGCTTCGCGCGGACAGGTGGGCGAGATCGTGGTGAAGGGGCCCGTGGTGACGGGGGAATATTTCCGGCGCATCGAGGACATGGCGAAGGCCAAGATCGGGGACGACAAGACTTTTTGGCATCGCATGGGCGACCTCGGCTATTTCGACGAGCTCGGTCGCCTCTGGTTCTGCGGGCGCAAGGCGCACCGGGTGAAGACGGAGAAAGGGGAGCATTACACGATCTGCGTGGAGGGCGTGTTCAACGCTCATCCGGGGGTGAAGAGAACGGCCCTGGTCGGGGTCGGGCTTAACCCCGTCTTGTGCGTGGAGCTCGAGCCCGGAACGCCTCCGAGCGAAGAGCTCAAAAAACAGATTTTAGATATCGCGGAAAGACCGGAATTCACGAAGGACGTAAAGGATCTTCTGTTTCATCCCGGCTTCCCCGTCGACACCCGCCACAACGCGAAAATAAACCGGGAAGTTCTTTCTCTCTGGGCCGGACGGCAACTCTCATGAGGGCCCTCATCACGGGCGGGGGCGGATTTCTGGGCGCGGCGATCGCGCGCAAGCTTCGCGAGCGCGGAGACGAGGTGCGCGTGTATGGGCGCGGCTCTTATCCGGAGTTCGAGGCGACGGGTATCGATTGCGTGAGGGGCGACGTCGGCGATTACGAGGCCTTGAAGGAAGCCTGCGACGACCGCGACGTCGTGTTCCATGTCGCCGCGAAGGTCGGGCTGTGGGGCCGGTACGAGGACTTTCACGCGGTGAATGTGGAGGGGACGAAGAATGTCCTGCGCGTGTGCATGGAACAGGGCATCCGGAGGCTCGTGTTCACGGGCTCTCCAAGCGTGGTGTTCCATGGCGGGGATGTGGACGGCGTCGATGAGAGCGCTCCCTATCCGGAGAAGTTCGATTCGTTCTACTCCCAGACCAAGGCCCTCTCAGAACAGATGGTGCTCGCCGCCGATCATGACAAGCTTTCGACCGTGTCGCTGCGTCCGCACTTCATCTGGGGCCCCGGGGACCGGAATCTGCTGCCGCGAGTGGTCGCCAAGCAGATGGCGGGGCGTCTTTATCGCATCGGCGATGACAACAAGCTCGTGGACACCATCTATGTGGACGACGCGGCCGAGGCTCATGTCCTGGCCGCGGCCCAGCTGTCGCCCCGATCGGAGATCGCGGGGAGGGCTTATTTCCTGTCGGGAGGAGACCCCCGGCCCTTCTGGGAGATCGTGGACCGGATGCTCGGCGCGGCGGGCCTGGGGCCAGTGAAGAAGCGGATGTCCAAGCCGCTGGCGTATGCCTTGGCGGGCGCTTGCGAGGGAGCCTGGCGCGTTCTGGGGCTGACCTCGGAGCCGCCACTGACGAAGTTCCTGGTGAACACCTTGACCACTTCTCACTGGTTCGACATCTCGGCCGCCAAGCGGGACCTGGAATGGAAGCCGAGGGTGAAGATCGAGGACGGAATGGCCCGGGTGGCGTATTGGATCAAGGCCTCGCGAAGAAATGCTTAATACCTTAAAGCCAGGCACAATCGGCGTTCTCCTCGGCATATAAGCCTCATAAGTGCGTATTTCTGTATCTTTTAAGCCTGGCACCGTCTAGGCTGATTAGACCCGGGTCCTGTGGGCCCAAAGACCTATTCTCTTTCCAAAAGAATCGGCTACACTGCGGTCATGAGCCGACCCAATACCCTCATCCGCCAGTTCCCGATCCTGGCCCTCGTCCTCGCGGCCGGCGTATTGTCCGGTTGCGACCAGGACAAGAACGCCGTGTCCTCGAGATCAGGCGGCGCTCCCGCCTCCAGCGAAGAGCCCTCCTCCGTCCGCCGCGCCGCGGGCAAGAATCTGATGGCTTATGCCCCTGCGACCGATTTCACCGGCGCCTCGCCCGAGGACGCGTCGGGGAATGCCAGCGCCATGTTCGACGGCGCGATGAGGCGGGACGCGGTCTCCGCGGGCGGCTACGGCGCCGGCTCCTCCCCGGCCGGGCGCACCGGCAAGCGTATACAGTACACGGCTGCCGCCAGCGAGCGCATCAGCGACCTTCGCGGCGCGGTGCCGCCCCTGCCCGACGACTACGATTACTCCCGCAGCGGCGCGACCCCGGGCTCCGCGCGCGAGGCGGGGCAGACCTTGCTCGGCTTCGCCAGGTTCCAGATCGAGCAGAAGTTCCCGACCGTGGCGCCGATCATGAGCCGCCTCGGCTGGCGCGCCGCGCCCCGTGTCGGAGGCAACGAGGCTCATACGCCCTACCGCGTGACGGTCCACCACACTCAGGGCGCCCAGCCGATGAACGAGGCTGAGACCTCGGCCGCGGTGAAGAACATCCAGAATTACCACATGGTGGGCCGGGGGCGGGAAGGCAAGGACAACTTCCACGACATCGGCTATCACTTCCTGATCGCGGGCGACGGCCGCGTCGTCGAGGGACGGCGTGCGGAGTATCTCGGCGCGCACGCCGGCGGGGCCAACGAAGGCAACATCGGCGTCGCGATGATGGGCGACTTCAACAAGCACAAGCCCACCAACGCACAGATCGAGAGCCTCACGCGCCTCGTGACCTTCCTATCGGTCAAGTATAAGAAGGACCCGAACGCTAAGGGCTTCCTGGAGGCCCACCAGCACTACACCAATACCGATTGCCCCGGCAGCAACCTGCTGGCCATGCTCGGCTCTCTGCGTCGCAAGATCGACCAGGAGAACGAGACCATCGTGGCCGGCGGCAGCGTCGGCACCGTCGCTGGGTTCGTTCCGATGGCCGTCATCGGCTCTCCCAGCGCCTGATCAAGGTCGCGTTTGTTCGCGATCCCTGATGATCGCACGCGCGGAATAAAACCAGAGCCCTGCCATCATGAAGAAGGGGAGAGAGTAGATCAGGCTCGCCGGCGCCCCGGACCAGAACGAGAGCCGCTCGTGTGACAGGAACTTGTAGGCGACCAACGGCTCCCAGCGCGCGAAGAAAGCGTAGAAGGCCAGGTGCGCCGGGCGCCGCGGGGCGGCGGTCAGCATGCCGAGGAAGGGGATCAGCAGCAGCGCGTGATGGTGGGTGTCCACGATGGGCGCGATGAGCAGGATCGTGATGAGGGTGAAGCCGAAATCGCGTCCGAAAAGCGCCGTCTCTCGGGATTTGAAGGCGACGATCCAGGCGTACGCCGCCATGACCAGCCCGGCCAGGGCCGCTTTGACGGCGAGCGCCGCTCCGGCGCTGTCGAGGAGCCCCGAAGCGAAGCGGGTGCTCGTGAAGGTCCGGTGCGTGAAGCCCGTGATCGACTGATTGTCCGTGAAAGCCTCAAACCCCAAAGACGAGCCGACGCGGCTCCAATACTGCGCTTGAACGTCCCAGGGAATCACGAGGCCGCTGACCCAGAACAGCGCCGCCAGCCAAACGACCGTCCAGCCGAGGAGGCGCCAGCTCCGGCGTAAGACCAGGTAGACCAGCAGGAAGAGCAAGAACAGCTTAAGGCAGATCGCCACTGCGAGGCAGAGGCCCGCTAATGAAGCGAGGCTTCTTTCATGGAGTGCGGCCGCCGCGATCAGCGTGAGAAGCACGAGCGGCTCCGCCTGGCCCACCTGGAGGGAATAGAGGATCGGGAAGAAGAGGAATACGAGGATGAAGCCCGTCAGGCGTTGATCGTCGGTACGCCCGCGGCACCAGAGGGCCAGCGCGCCCCACAGGCAGGCGTGGCTGAGCATCTGGAAGAGGATGAACGCCGTTTGGAAAGAGAAGAAGCCCAGGGGGGCTAGAAGGAGCGCGACGGGAGCGGGATAGAGGAAGAACATCGGCACCGGGGACGCTCCCGGAACATAGGAGAAAAAGGTGTCGTAGACGTGGGCGCCTTGGCCGTGCACGGCGAGCGCCGCGGCGTTGTAGAAGGAGGCGAAGTCGAAGCCGTTTGTAAAAGCTCCCAGGAAGAGACCTTTCGAAGCGTATTCGAAGAGGGCGAGCAAGGACAGGAGCCGTAGCGCCCAGGGAGCGCTGTCGAGGGCCGAGAGCAGGCGTTCATGGCGCAATCGCCGCATGGCGAGGGCCATCATACAATTAATACACTCGTTGACCGTGCGGCTGTCCATCGTCGTTCCCGCCTACAATGAGGAAGCGCGCCTTCCCGGCATGCTCGAGCGCCTGCGCGCGGCGACCGGGGCACTGGACCCGGAGATACTGGTCGTGGACGACGGGAGCGCCGACCGGACCGGGGCGCTCGCGGCCGCCGCGGGCGCGCGGGTGCTGCGGCTCGAGCGCAACGGGGGCCGGGGCGCAGCGGTTCGGGCGGGCATGGCCGCCGCGAAAGGCGAGCTCATCCTCGAGATGGACGCCGATGGAAGCGTCGATCTCGAGGCGATCGCCCGCTTCGTCGCCCATCTGGACCGCCATCCTGGCGTGGACGCGCTCGTTGGCAGCCGCAACGCCGACGGCTCTGTGATCGCCGTGCCCCAGCCGTTTTTGAGGGTATTCCTCGGAAGTGTGTTTCTGTATGCCGCGAAGGCCTTTTTTGGCTGGGACGTGACGGACTTCACCTTGGGCTTCAAGATGTTCCGCCGGGAGGCGGCGTTGGACGTCGTCCGGCACCAATTCGATTCGGGGTACGTCGCCGAGGCGGAGCTTCTCGTCTCCGCGCGCGGGCGGGGCTGGCGCGTGCAGGAGATGCCGGTGCGCTGGGCGGAGCACGGCGGCTCGCGCGTGCGCCCCTTGCTCGAGTCCTGGCGCGGGCTCTGGGGGCTGCTCGCCATGATCCGCCGCGCCGTGAACGGCGCCTACGACGCGCTGCCCGAACGCCCTTCTTTCCGGAACGCCGCGCGAAGAACGAAAGCGCTGTACCGGGGCTTCGGGTGGCCCGCGCTGTTCGCGCGCATACGCTTCATCACCGCGCCCTACGACCGGCTGGAGCCGTACGTTCCGGCGTCGGGGCTCATCATCGACCTGGGCTGCGGTTACGGGACCTTCTCGCACCTTCTCGCCATGATGGCGCCCGGCCGCCGCGTGCTCGGCCTGGATCTGGACGCGGTGAAGATCGCGCGGGCCCCTCGCGGCGGCGATAACGTCGTCAACCGGCTCGGCGACATCCGCACCGAGGCGCTGGAGCCGGCCGCCTGCATACTGCTGGTCCATGTCCTGCATCATCTGGACTCCTTCGCGGCCCAGGAGCGTCTGCTGTCGGCTTGCCGGGAAAAGCTCCTCGCCGGCGGGCGCCTGGTGATCTGCGAGGTGAACTCCGCGCCGGGCTGGAAATACGCCCTCGGCTGGCTGGCCGACCGCGTGCTGTATCCTGGCGACCCCATCTTCTATCGTTTCCCGGCGGAGATGAAGGAGCTTCTCGCGCGGTGCGGCTTCCTGGCCGAGACGCGCCTGTTCCATGAGGGAACGCCCTTCTCTCATGCCGTTTACGTCTGCACGAAAGCATGAAAAAAAATCACATTGACCGGTTCACGACCTGGGCGCGCAATATGCGTTCGCGTCCGTTGTTCGAGGCGCTGGAGCTGCACGTGCGCGGAGACGTGCTCGACGTGGGCGGCTGGGATTTCTTTCTCTCGGTTCGAGGTAATCCGCGGATAGCCTTCAAGACCTGGACGAGCCTCGAGGAGGGGGATCGCCTGCTTGAGACGCCGGACGCCCGCTACCGGGCCGTCATCGGGAACGGCGAGAAGATGGAGTTCCCGGACGCGAGCTTCGACACGGCGCTCAGCATCCAAGTCCTTGAGCACACCTTCGACCCTTTGGCGATGGTCCGTGAGATCTCGCGCGTCCTCCGCCCGGGCGGGACCGCGATCTTCCTGATCCCTCAAACCTCCGTCCTGCATCACCCGCCGAAGCATTACTACAACTTCACCCGCTTCTGGATCGTCAAGGCCGCCGAGGACGCGGGGCTGCAGATCGTCGAGCTGACGCCGCTGGGCGGGCGCTGGACGAGCACCGCCTCCCACATGGTCCACTTCTTCCTCGCGGCGTTCCGCGCGCCGGGCTATTCGACAGCGGAGGATCGCCGCGGCCCGATGTTCTACCTGCTGCTGCCGTTCATGTGCCTGTATGCGGCGCTCAGCGTGCCGATCTGCCTGGTGCTGAGCCTGGGTGACCTGAGCGAAGAGCCGAACAACCACCTCGTCGTGGCCCGCAAGCCCTAGCCGCTCAGCCCTTTTTACGGGCGAGCAAGGAGGCGGCGATGGCGGCCAGCAAGGTTCCGCCGATGACCGCCAGGGAGGCTCCGGTCGAGATGTGGTAGAAGTCCTTGATGATCATCTTCACGCCCACGAACACGAGCACGGCGGACACTCCGGACTTCAGGTACTTGAACTCGGCCATCGAGCCCGCGAGCAGGAAGTAGGTCGAGCGTAGGCCCATCACCGCGAAGATGTTCGAGGTGTACACCACGAACAGGTCCGAGCTGACGCCGAGCGCCGCCGGGATCGAGTCCACGGCGAAGATCAGATCGGTCGCCTCGATGACCACGAGGGCGGCGAACAGCGGGGTCGCGTGCAGGACCCCGTCGATCCGCGTGAAGAACTTGTGGCCGTGAGTCCCCACGGTCACGGGCAGGAATTTATGCAGCAGCCGCAGCGCGGGATTCTTGCCCGGCTCCATCTGAGCCTCGTCGGACACCATCATCTTACCGCCGGTGTACACGAGGATCGCGCCGAAGACGTAGAACATCAGGTGCGAGGCCTCGAGCAAAGACAGGCCCGCGAAGATGAAGACGAAGCGCATCGCGATCGCCCCGATTATGCCCCAGTGCAGGATGCGCGGCTGGTTTTCCGGCTCGATGCCGAAGAACGAGAACACGAGGATAAAAACAAAAAGATTGTCGACGGACAGCGACTGCTCGAGGATGTAGGCCGAGACGAACTGGAAGGCTTTATCGTGGCCGTAGACGAAGTAGACCGCGAGGGCGAAGGCGGCGGCCAAGGCCCACCAGATGCCGACCATGATGGCGGCCTCGCGCACCTTCATCACGTGCGCCTTCTTCTGGAAGATGCCCAGGTCGAGCACCATCATGATGCCGATGACCGCGATGAAGCCCGCCCACAACCAGGTGACTGCCATAGGGCTGAAATTCTACCATTAAGGCCATGATCTCGATCTTCACGGACGGCGCTTGTTCGGGGAATCCCGGTCCCGGCGGCTGGGGCGCTATCATCGTCACGCGCGAGGGCGCCGTCATCGAGCTCGCCGGGCGGGAGGAGCCGACGACGAACAACCGCATGGAGCTCGGCGGAGTCATCGCGAGCCTGCGCGCGGTGGCGGACATGCCGGGCGTCGCTCTGATCCACAGCGACTCGACCTACGTCATCGAGGGCATCACGAAGTGGATCCTGGGCTGGAAGCGTCGCGGCTGGACGACCGCCGCCGGAGAGCCGGTCAAGAACGAGGACCTATGGCGCGCGCTCGAGGCCGCCGTCGCTGCGCGCGGCCGGGGCGGCGTTCAGTGGCGCTGGGTGAAGGGCCACTCCGGGCACGACGCCAACGAGCGCTGCGACATGATCGCGGTCGCGCTCGCCAAGCGCCTTCCGATCGAGCTTTTTGAAGGGCCGTTATTGGAGTACCCGTATGGTTCGCTTTTGCCTTCCGAGGCCAAGCCGCTCCCGGTCCGCCCGAAGTCCAAGGACCGCAAGGCCGCCGACACGCGCCCGGTCTCCTATCTCAGCTATCTCGAGGGCAAGCTCGAGCTCCATGCGACCTGGGGGGAGTGCGAGGCCCGCGTGAAGGGCCGCCCCGCGAAGTTCAAGAAGGTCCGCTCGGCGGAAGAAGCGGCCGAGGCGCGGAAGTCCTGGGGTTTGGACTAGCGCAAGCGATCCGTCTGCCAAGACGCGCTTGTCCGGCGCCAAGAATCACTTCCCGGGCAACTGTCTATTATTCTAGACAGACTTTCGCGGGGAGGGCCTGGCCTCCGACATCGCGGCTCCAATATCGCGGAACTCGCACCAAATAGAAGGGGCGGGGAAGGGGCGGCTTTGGCCGCCCGCCTCCCCGCCCCGCTGCATTTTCAGGTCTAGTTGGCGATGCTGTTGCCCTGGCCCTTGCGGATCACGGCGCCGGTGCTGATGCGGCTGTTGACGCGCGTGAAGTCCCAGGACTCGATGAAGATGCTCGAGCGCACGAAGTTGGCGGGCTTCGGCGCGCTGGCCGCGCCCGTCAGGTCGGTGATGTTCTGCGGGTTGCTCCCGGTCAGGATGTCCACCGGTGAGCTGTGGATGACCGAGTCGACGTTCTTCTCGTTCCAGCCCCACAGCAAGCCCTTGACCTTGATGACGTCGCGCCGCACGACCCGCGCGTTGACCCGAAGGGTCTCGCCCTGGTAGAAGGACGCCCGGTCGTCGTTGATCACGAGCTCGATCTTCCCGCCGTTGTTCCGGAGGAAGGCCTGAACCTTGTCGGCTTCGGGTGCGCGCAGTATCTTGGCTCCGGCGATGAGCGTCACGCTCTCGCTGCCCTGGCGCTGGTCGTCGAGCCGGGGCGAGTATTTGTACGCCGCGCCCGAGAAGTCGTAGCGCGGCTGCCCCGTGCCGTCGTAGGTGATGCGGATGATATCGGATTCCCACGGGAGGTCCTGGCCCTGGACCATGCCCATGTCGAAGGAGACATGAGACGTGTAGATCCGGATCTGCCCGTATTCCCGGGGCAGGCGGATGCAGCGAGCCTTGTAATGGTCGAAGCGCTCCTCCCAGTGAGAGCCGTTGAAGCCGCCCTGAGCCCAATCGTAGCGGTAGACGGCCTGGTAGTAGCACTCCTTGGCTTCGCGGTAGGTCTGGCTGGTCAAAGAGCGCGAATGGATCTGCCGCTCGTTGGCCGCGGTGCGGCTGATCGAGGCCGAGTCCTCCGTTCGTACCCAGCTTGTGATGAAGATATCCCGCCAGCGGTACCAGCCGCTGTAGATATACATGGTGTTGGGGTTGCTCTCGTCCCGGTAGGAGCGGTTGTAGCCGTTGGGAAGCCCGGTCCACCAGTCGTAGCCGTTGAAGTCGGTGTTCCACCAATTCGGCGAGGGCGGCGGGAAGTTGCTGCGCCAGACCGGAGCCGGGCGCGAGGGCGGAGCGCTGCCGCCGGGAGGAGTCTGGCCGCCGGGCGGATTGCCGCTGCCCGGAGGGCCCTGGTGGGGAGGATTACCGCTGCCGGGAGGGCCGCCGCGCTGAGGTTCGCGGGTCTGGGGATCACGGCCGCTGCCGGGAGGCCCGTTGCCGCTGCCGGGAGGTCCGCCGCCGCTGCCGGGCGGGCCCTGCTGAACCAGGACGAACTTCGCGTTCTTGCCCGACGACATGTCGGCTTTGACCATCGGGACATCCGCGACGGCGTCGGCGAGCGTCTCGTGCTGTGCGACGGCTTGCGACAGGCGCACGACGCTGTTGTCGAAGTTCGCGGCGGCGGCCTGCGCCAGCACCGGGGAGCTCTCGACGCGGGCCTTCGCCGCTTCGAGCCCGGACTCCTGAGCCTTGATCACGATCGAAGAAGGCAGGAGCGGCGTGCGGTTCAGCTCGGCCGAAGCCGCGACGATGGCGTGGCCAAGATACCGTTGTTCCGGGAAGAGGCCCTTCTCGAGGGCCTTCAGGCCTGACGCGGAGACTTCGCTCAGGATCAGGCCATCGAGGCCGGCTTCGCAGCGGACCTTTTCGGAGGTCAGCTTGAACGCCTGCGCCTCGAGCTGCTTGCAGGCGTCGGAGGCGCTCAGGGCGGACGTTTGGGCCCGCAAGGGCGTCAAGGCCAGGACCAGCAACAGAGCCGCGTTAAAGGTTCTCATGGTTTCTCCTGTCTAAAGGAATCAGATCTCGATCCGGTCTTTGAGCCACTTGATGATCCAGCCGAAGGCGGTCTGCTGGTCGAGCCCGCCGTTCTGGGCGCTGCCCTTGCCGTCGGAGCCGTAGGCGGTCTGCGCGGCGCGGTCATAGGTCGCCTTGTCGATGCGGGGCGCGCCGGCCGGAAGGGGTTGGCCGTTCTTCGCGTCTCCGGGGCGGTAGTAGCGTCCGTCGAACTGCTCCCAGAGGGAGTACTGGAAGGCGGGCGTCGCCGCCTTATCCTGCGGCGCGGTCCAGTCGCGGATCCAGGAGAAGAACTTGCTGTCGATGAGGTGCCCGGTGTTGGTGCCCACGCCTTGCGCGGCGGCGCGGGAGGCGGCGACAAGCTGCTCGAACCAGTTCCACTGCGTGTAGGTCGAGCGGTCTCCGGAGACGGCCTGATAGTCCTTGTCGGTGGCCCACGAGCGGGAGGTCCCGTTGGTCAGGTCGACGAACACGCGTGTCATGTTCATGAAGGACGCGGCCAGCTTTTCGGCGGAGGCGGGGATGGCTCCGTACCAGGCGTTGTAGAAGACCTGCTCTCGGGCGATCACGGAGGCGATGAACTCCCACGGCGCGCCGCGATAGCTGGACTGATCGCGTCCCTGGTAGCGGTTGAGCAGGTCGTAGGTCAGGATGATGACCGGACGGCGGTTGTTGTCCACGGCGGCGGCGGCCATGTAGCGCGCGTTCGTGTTGGCGTCGAGGATGTAATAGCCGCCCTGCCGCTCGAATTCGCCGTTCAGCTCGCGGAACACCTGGGAGCCGTTGGCCCCGTAGCGTACGGTCGCGTTGACCTTGTCGCGCTCGCTGGCGTCGAGGGCGCGGTAGCCGAAGTTGGGTTCGACGGCCTGGGCGCCGCCGCGGCTGTTGCCGACGCCGTCGAAGAGGCGGTTGGCGTCGGAGCGGTCGTTGGGAGCTTGCGCCGAGCCCGAGCCGGCGGGGCCGTCGAGCGGAACGGAAGCGGCCATGGCCTGGGCGCTCGCGAGAGCCTGCGTCAGCGCGGCGGCGGGGGCGACGGCGTTCGGCGTCGCGGGCACGAGGGCCTGCGCGACGACGGGCGCCGCGGCGACCGGGGCCGCGGCGGCGACGAGCGACGGGGCCGAGAGCGCGAGGCTCGGGGAAAGCGTCGGCGCGGCCAGGGACATCAGCGAAGGCGCTCCGGTCATGCCCGGCACCTGAAGCCGGATCGGGCCGATGGCCGAGGCGGGCAGCGCGGAGAATCGCGCCACGGTGCCGGCGAACACGAACGAAGGGGCCAGCAGTAAAATAAGGACAGCGCTCTTCATGGTAAGTCCTCCACCGGCGAAGTCACCTCTGTGTGGCAGGCGAACTTTAGTAATAGAGGTCGGAATCCCATAAGGGCCCTTGGGCCTAGAGCGTGAGGGGAATGCGGCCTAGGTCGAAGGGGGACCTTCGAACCGTTATGCGGGCTCGACGGCGCGGCGCGGCTGCAGCCAGAGGAACGCGTTGAACAGGTGGGAGCCGACCGCGGCCGCCCAGACGAACCAGTCGAGATGGCCGATCGCGGTCAGCGCGAGGATGAGGTAGACGTAGTCGCGGCTGGCGATGCGCTCGACGGTGAGCGCCAGCGGGCCGCGCTGATCTTCCGGAACGCGCAGGACGAGATACCACACGGAAAAACCGCAGGCGAGAAAGCCGGTCACGAGCATGACGCCGGGAATGAGCCAGTCCTGTCCGGGGTGCAGGCGCGCGACGCCGATCGGCAGGGCCACGAACGTCATCAGGTGCGCGAAATGGTCGGCCCACACGTCGTAGGCCGCGCCTGAGGGCGAGGACAGGTGCTTCAGCCTTGCGATCTCGCCGTCGCTGCCGTCGAGCAGGCAGCAGAACCAGAGGACGAACGCGCCGTAGAACTGAACGAGCGCCGAGGGCGCGGCGAGCCACCACGCGCCGATCAGGCCCAGGACGAGCCCGGCGGTCGTGACATGATTCGGCGTCACCGGGAACGGAAGCAGAAGCCGCGTGATCGCGATGGACAATGTACGGTCGAATTTGGCGATGTAGCCGTCGTTGTCCTTGGCCAGGCGCGCGCATAGAAAGTCCGCGGAATGATCCGCTGCGTTCCCTCGAGCGTCGAGGAACGCTCCGTGCGAGGTCTCCGCGGCGGGCGCGGCCAAAGCCTTCGTCAGGACCGTCTCCGGCGTCTCAAGGCCGGCGCCGAAGACCGCGGGGTTCCAGCGCAACGCGGCGACGGGGCGCCCGGCCATCATTTGTCGTATGTCGCCATTGCCCGCGGCGGCTTCAGCGCACGACGCGAATCCCAGAAGCCCGCCCTCATCGGGGAAGGACTCGGGATCGAGCGCCAGCAGCGGTAGGCGCTTGTCGAGCGCGCCCGGGCCGATCTTGTCGCCGAGCGTGGGCACGCCCGCCGCGCGAAGCTGGAACGCCCACTTACGCAGGAAGCCGTCGTCGGCGCCCGCGATCACGATGCGGTCAGGCGCCAGCTCCTGTCCGGCGCGCACGGCGGCGCGCACGGCGGGGGGCAGGCCGGCCACGAGCTGGGCGTCCTTCTGAGCTGACAGCAGAACCTGCCAAGGGTGCCTCTTGGGCGCGCTCATAACCTTAGTTTATCAGAAAAGATCGCCCTGGGCGTTGTCGGCGACATCGCGGAGCGAGGGCTCATCGACGACGGAGGATCCGACGCGGGGGGAGACCGCATGCGCGGCGAGTAGCTCTGAGGGATAAGGCCGCAGAAGATCCTTGAGGCGATCGATCGGCGTTTTGGGGTCGAGCCACTCCGCCTCGGCGTCCCGGGAGAGCATGGCGGGCATGCGGTCGTGGAAGCGGGCGACGACCGGGTTCGGCTCGACGGTGATCATCGCGAAATTCCCGGGCTCCCAGAGCCCGGCGAAGGCGAACAGCTCTCCGGTCTTGAGCGAGAAGTAGCGGGGCGACCTGTCCGCGCCCTTTTTCGGCCACTCGTACCAGCCGTCGGCGGGGATGAGGGCGCGGCGCCAGCGGAAGGCCTCGCGAAAAAAAGGCTTGTCGAGCAAGGTCTCGGCGCGCGCGTTGATCTGGGGCTTGGCCTGCGGGCCCTTGGCCCACGCGGGCATCAGCCCCCACTTAAGGAGGGCCATGCGGCGCTCGGGCGCGGCGAACAGGACGGGCGCCTCCTGGCTCGGCGCCAGATTGAAGCGCGGCTTGAGGCCGGGCGCCGCAGAAGCCCCAAATCGCGCGGCGACTGTTTTTGGGTCCGCCCCGACGGTATATCGGCTGCACATGGGCGGCAATCCTACCACACCCGGGCCTGTATGGTGTCAGGCCTAATAGTTTCGTCAATTGCTTGTGTGGGAATATCCATATCAAGCAATTGACGAAACTATTAGGCCTGACACCGAGAAGCGGTTCTGCTAGAATGCAGGCCGCAATGCCCGTGAAACCGTCCTTGTCGCGCCGCGCGAGCGGCATATTGCTTCACCCGACGTCCCTGCCCGGGGCGCGCGGGGGGACCTTGGGCGTCGAGGCCTTGGGCTTCGTGGATTTCCTCGCGGATTGCGGCCAGTCCTGGTGGCAGATGCTGCCGGTGTGCACTCCCGATGAGATCGGCTCGCCGTACTCCTCGCCTTCGAGCTTCGCGGGCAGCCCCGCTTTGATCGACACGGATCTTATGGCCGTGGAGGGTCTTCTCAAGAAGGCGGAGCTCGGCCAATCCAAGGAGAAGGCCCTGCGCGCCGCGTTCGGGTCCTTCCCGCGCCGCGCCGGCCGAGAGGGCAAAGCGGACCTCGAGGCCTTTCGGGCCCGCGAGGCCTGGTGGCTCGCCGACCACTCCTTGTTCCTGGCTCTCAAGGACGCCCACAACGGCCGCTCCTGGACCGAGTGGGACGAGCGCCTTCGTCGCCGCGAGCCGGCGCGCCTCGCCGAGGCCCGCGCGAACGTCGCCGACGAGATCCGCTATCACGAGTTCGTGCAGTGGCTGTTCTCACGCCAGTGGGAAGGCGTGCGGCGTCATGCCGCCGCGCGAGGCGTCGGCCTGATGGGCGACGCGCCGATCTACGTCCGCCACGACAGCGCGGATTGCTGGGCCAACCAGGACCTCTTCTTTTTGAACGAGGCCGGTGCGCCGACCGCGGTCGCGGGCGTGCCTCCCGACTATTTTTCGGCCGACGGTCAGCTGTGGGGCAACCCGCTTTACCGATGGGATCGCCATAAGGAAACCGGCTTCGCCTGGTGGATCAAGCGGCTGAAGACCTGCGCCGAACGGTTCGACGCGCTGCGGCTCGATCACTTCATCGGCTTCCACAACTATTGGGAGATCCCGGCGGGGGAGAAGACTGCGATCAAGGGCCGTTGGGTCGACGCGCCGGGTGACGAGTTGTTCGCGGCGCTCCGCCGCGAGGTGCCCGCGCTGGAGATCGTCGCCGAGGATCTCGGCGTGGCCACTCCCGGCGTCATCGCGCTCCGGGACAAGTTCAAGCTGCCTGGGATGCGCCTCGCGCAATTCTCGTTCGGCGGCGAGGAAAAGGATTGGCCCGTGAACTGGCCCAAGAACTGCGTGGGCTACACAGGCACGCACGATAATGACACGACGCGCGGCTGGTGGGAGGACGACGGAACGGCCAGCGCCCAGCGCTCGGCCGCGCAGGCCGAGAAGGAGCGCCGTGCGTTCCGCCGCGCCCTGGGCCGCGAGCCGGAGCTCCCGTCGTGGGAGCTCGTCTCTCTGGTCTGGAGCTCGCCCGCGTGCACCGCGATCGCCCCGATGCAGGACCTGATGAACATCGGCGGCGACGGGCGCATGAACCGGCCCGGCACCACCGAGAACAACTGGCGCTGGCGGATGGAGCCGGGCATGCTGACGACGCGCCTGGCCGGCCGCCTGGCCCTTCTCACCGGCGCCTGCGGCCGCGCCCCGGAGCTCGAATGACAATGCAGGTCGACACGAAGATCTCGGCGCTCTCCGCCATGGACTTCCATCTGTTCAACGAGGGCACGCATGTGCGCCTCTACGACAAGCTCGGCGCGCACCTCGAAACTCACGACGGCAAGGCCGGCACGCGCTTCGCCGTCTGGGCGCCCAACGCCAAGAAGGTCGCCGTGATGGGCGACTTCAACGGCTGGGCCAAGACCAAGCATCCTCTCAAGCCGCGCGACTCCTCCGGCATCTGGGAGGGCTTCATCCCCGGCGTGGGTAAGGGCGCCGTGTACAAATACTGGATCTCCTCGCACGTCAACGGACACAAGGGCGAGAAGGCCGACCCCTACGGCTTCCGCCACGAGGAGCCGCCGCGCACCGCCTCGATCGTCTGGGACCTCGACTATCAGTGGAACGACGCGGAGTGGATGAAGGCCCGCAAGGAGCGCTCCGCGCTGACGGCCCCGATCTCCATCTACGAGGCGCACCTCGGCTCCTGGCGCCGCGTTCCCGAGGAAGGAAACCGCTCGCTGAACTACCGCGAGATCGCGATCCTGCTCGCCGCGCACGTCAAAAAGCTCGGCTTCACCCATGTCGAGCTCATGCCCATCATGGAGCACCCATTTTATGGGTCTTGGGGGTATCAGACAACGGGATATTACGCACCCACGTCCCGGTACGGATCTTCTCAAGATTTCATGTTCCTCGTGGATCATCTCCACAAGGAAGGCATCGGCGTGATCCTCGACTGGGTGCCGTCGCATTTCCCGACCGACGGCCATGGCCTCAATTTCTTCGACGGCACCGCGCTGTACGAGCACGAGGACCCGCGCCTCGGCTTCCACCCCGACTGGAAGAGCTCCATCTACAACTACAGCCGCAACGAGGTCAGGGCTTTCCTGATCTCGAACGCGCTGTTCTGGCTCGAGAAGTTCCATATCGACGGCCTGCGCGTGGACGCGGTCGCGTCCATGCTCTACCTCGATTACTCGCGCAAGGAAGGGGAGTGGATCCCGAACCAGTTCGGCGGCCGCGAGAACCTCGCGGCGATCGACTTTTTAAAGAAGCTGAACGAAGCGGTCTATGGAGCTTTCCCCGACGCCCAGATGATGGCTGAGGAGTCCACCGCGTGGCCCGGCGTCTCGAAGCCGACCTATCTCGGCGGCCTCGGCTTCGGCCTCAAGTGGGACATGGGCTGGATGCACGACACGCTCAAGTATTTCCGCGAGAACCCGGTCCACCGAAAATATCACCAGAACGAGATCACCTTCCGCGCGATCTACCAGTTCCACGAGAACTTCGTGATGCCGCTTTCGCACGACGAGGTGGTTCATGGGAAAGGCGCGCTCTTAGAGCAGATGCCCGGCGATGACTGGCAGAAATTCGCGAACCTGCGCCTCCTGTATGCGTGGCAGTGGGCCATGCCCGGCAAGAAACTCCTGTTTCAGGGAGGTGAGATGGGCCAGCGCCAGGAGTGGAGCCACGACCGCTCCCTCGACTGGCATCTTCTCGTGCACGACAGCCACAAGGGCGTCATGCGATGGGTCGAACGACTCAACCGGATCTATCGTTCCGAGCCCGCGCTGCACGAGCGCGACTGCGACCACACCGGCTTCGAGTGGGTGGACGCCTCCGACGCGGACAACTCCGTCCTGTCCTTCTTAAGAAAAGGCGCGTCGGCCGACGAAGAAGTGTTGTGCGTATTCAACTTCACGCCGGTGCCGCGCCCGGACTACCGCGTCGGCGTGCCCTGCGGCGGCTGGTGGGCGGAACTCGCGGATTCCGACGCGACCGAGTTCGGCGGCTCCGGCGTCACGCTCGGCGGCGGGGTCAAGGCCGACAAGGAGCCGTGGCACGGACGCCCATACTCAGTGAAGATCCAGCTTCCGCCGATGGCCGCCGTCTTCCTCAAGCGTCCCGCGAAATAACTCGAGCCTAGCGACTTATCCTAAGTACTTCCAACGTTGGAAACGCTGGGGATAACTTTTTACGCTGTCGCGGCGACTATTTGAGCTTGCGCGCCTTGTACACGGCCTTGAGGGACTCCTCGAGCGCGGCCAGGAACTGATCGAGCTGGGCGCGGCTGATCGTCAGCGCGGGCTCCAGGCGCAGGACGCGGGCGTTGATGTAGGTGCCGCTGATCAGGATGTTGCGGCCGAACAGCTGCTTGGCGACCTCATAGCCGAGGTCGTTGTCGGTGAACTCCATGCCGAGCATGAGGCCGCGTCCGCGCGCGAGCTTGAGGACCTTCGAATACTTGCCGGCGAGCGCATTCAGCTGCTTAAGCATATACTCGCCCTTTTCCGCGGCCTGGCGGGGCAGGTCCTCGTCGAGAAGCACGTTGATCGTGGCGATGGCGGCCGCGCAGGCGGGGGGGTTGCCGCCGAAGGTCGTCGTGTGCAGGAACGGGTTGTCGATGTACTTCTCCCAGGTCTTGGCCGTGCCGACGACCGCGCCGATGGGCATGATGCCGCCGCCGAAGCCTTTGCCGAGCGCCATCAGGTCTGGCACGACGCCGTCGTGCTGGCAGGCGAACATCTTGCCGGTGCGGCCCATGCCGGACTGGATCTCGTCGAAGACGAGCATCGCGCCGAACTTGTCGCACAGCTCGCGTGCCGCGGCGAGGTAGCCGGGAGGGGCGACGACGATGCCGCCCTCGCCCAGAATGGGCTCGAGCACGACGGCGGCGACGCGGTCTCCGGAGAAGTCGCAGGACTCCATCATCGTCTGCAGCGCGTCGATGTTCCCGAAGGGCACATGCGACCAGTTCAGCAGGGGCAGGAAAGGCTCGCGGAAGATGGCCTTGGAGGTGCCGCCGAGGGCGCCCATGCTCTTGCCGTGAAAGCCGCCGATGGCGCCGATGAACTTGTGGCGCCCCGTCGTGAGAACGGCCATCTTCAGGCAGCCCTCGATCGACTCGGTTCCGGAGTTGGTGAAAAAGGAGTACTTGAGGTCGCCGGGCGTGATCAGCGAGACGAGGTGGGCGAGGTAGGTGCGCAGGGGGTCGATGAGCTCCTGTGAGTGGATGCCCTGGCGGCCGAGCTGGTCGATGACGGCCTTGAGCACCTTGGGGTGGCGGTGGCCGGTGACGTAAACGCCGAAGCCTCCGAGCATGTCGAGGAACTCTTTGCCGTTGATGTCGCGGAAAACGGCGCCGTCGTCTTCCCACTCGACGGCCGTGTAATCGGTGCTGACCGACTTCCGGTATTTAAGAAAGCCCTCGTTGACGTGGTCGATCCAGAACTTCACCGACTCCTTGATGACGTTCTTCTTCTCGACGGCGCTGAGCGTCTTCTTGCCGATGAGGTCGAGCACATAAGCGGATTTGGTCTTCGCGGCTTTCAGGTCCTGGCCCATGTCGATTCTTCCCCGTAACGGAAAATTATTGAATGGCGTATGTTAGCTTTTCAGGCCGGGCGCGAGCTAGGCAGGAGCTGAGCGGTAACCTCGGAGCCCTTCTCTTGATCTATTCTCAATGATAATCGCTCGTTCCGGAACGAGTCATTATCCATTGCCGTAGATCAACGCGCCGATGACGATCGCTCGGACACGCTCCTAGAAACGCGTGGAGTAGTTCACGCCGACGCGCTCGGAGGCCATGCGGCCGTCCTTGACGCCCCACTCGGTCTTGAGCGAGACCGGCGAGCCGCGGCGGGAGAGCGTCAGCGCGGCCAGGCCGCGCGCGTCTCCGTTCAATATCGCGCCCTGCACGGCCGCGCCGGGGCGGGTGTCGAAGTCCACGCGCATGGGGCCGACATTGAAGTCGGTGCGCAGGCCCGCGACATAAAGGTAGGCGCCGCCGAGGACGCCGGCGGAGACCACGAACTCCGGGTCCCAGTTGGAGAGGTTGGAGGCGTAGGCTCCCGAGTCCCGGCCGAAGCGTTCGAGCTGGTAGCGGCGGATCAGTGCGTCAGCGACGGCGTCGGTCAGCACGGTCACGTGCGCGCCGGCGGCGTTGCGCTGCCAGGCGGAGGCATCGGCCTGGCCCATCGGGCCGACCGGGCGCTCTTCAAGAAGGCGGCGAGCCGCCTTCTCCTGGCGGTAGCGCAGGCGATCGGCGAAGATCTTGTCGGAGGTCGCGACGGGCACGGCGCTCATGCGGCGCGAAAGGCCGCCGGGGATGACCGCGGAGATCAGATGGCCGCGCACCAGGCCGTACACGCTGTCGGCGACGGCTTCCACGCCGCGATAGATGGGGCGGGCGGACTCGGCCCAGTCCTCGGCGCGGAGGGGGGAGGCCAGGACCAGCAGGACTATCGCGAGGACCTTCATTGCTTTAAGGGTAGCCGCGAAACAGCCCGTCGTCGGGGGCCTGCGGACTGGATGGGCAAGAGCGAAGGGCCCGGGTCGAAATGGGCCATTAGGCCTAGATGAAAAGGCGGGGGATCCTCGGCGTGTCATCGTGGTGTGACCCGATGATAGACGAAGGATGTTGCGCCTTCGTTTCGCCGGGGCTATACTCCGGCCATGGAATGGATGACGCCGTTGCTCGTGGTGATGGCCGCTTTCTTCGCGCTCGCCAACTACTCGACGGTCATGGCCTCCCGGCGCGCGGCCGGCCAGGAGGCGCCGGACGCAGCCGCCGACGTGCGGGCGTTGGCCTGGCGCGCGATCGCCAAAGGCATGCGCCGATGGGCGTACGCCGTGCTCTTCGGCTCCACCGGCTGGGGCTTCATGACGGTTCGCTTCCTTGCGGCGGAGTCGACACTCGGCCAGGGCGTGGTCGGGTTCGGGGGGCTTCTGGCGTTGTTCTCGGCCTGGCTCTTCCTGTCCGGAGCGTCGAACCTCATGAACGCCTCCGGTTTGCTTCGCGACGCGAAGCGAGTCACGGACGAATCCCAGCCGTGATTTGATATCCTCATTCCCATGAAAAAACTTCTTCTGGCCGCCGTGCTCGCCCTCGTCGCGTCTTTGACCGCGAACGCCCGCATCCAGACCAAGGCCATCGAATATAAGGACGGCGACGTCGTGCTCCAGGGCTACGCGGCCTGGGAGGACGGCTTCCGGGACTCCCGCCCCGGCATTCTCGTCGTGCACGAGTGGTGGGGCCACGGCCCGTACGCCCGCCGCCGCACGGAGCAGCTGGCCAAGCTCGGCTTCACCGCGTTCGCCGTCGATATGTACGGCAAGGGTGTGTACGCGAAGGATCATGAGGAGGCGGGCAAGCTCGCCGGGGCGTTCTTCGGCGACCGCGCCGCGATGCGCAGGCGCGCCTTGGCCGGGCTTGAGCAGCTCAAGAAGCTTCCTTTCGTCGATCTCAAGCAACTGGGAGCCATCGGCTACTGCTTCGGCGGCACGACCGTCATCGAGCTGGCCCGGGCCGGAGCTGACCTGAAGGGCGTCGTGAGCTTCCACGGCAACCTCGCCACGCCCGTGCCGGCGACCGAGACGCCCAAGGCCTCCATCCTCGTGCTTCACGGCGCCGACGACGCCTTCGTCAACCCCGGCGTGCCCGGGTTCCTGGATGAGATGCGCAAGTCCAAGGCCGACTGGCAGTTCGTCCAGTACGGCGGTGCCGTGCACAGCTTCACCGTTCCCGAGGCCGGCACCGACACGGCGAAGGGCATGGCCTATAATAAGGTTGCCGACCGGCGCTCGTGGGAAGCGATGCATTCCTTTTTCGACGCGCTGTTCTCCGAAAAGAACGGGAAGTAGCTCCCGGATTAAAGTCGGGTAAAAATCAATCTCTAGGTCCTAAGGCCCCCGACATGCGGCCGGGCGTGGCTTACAATAATGTCATGAGCCAACGCCCCAACCGCGCCGCCTGGATCGTCGCCGCCGTTCTTTTCGCGTCTACCCCGGCCTTCGCGCAGTTCAAGCTGATGAGCGAGCCCGACAGCGAGTGGGACACGTTCGTGTCGTCGGGGACCGCGACCCCCGATTCTCCGGTCGGCCCCACCACCCCGGAAGGCGGCTTCTCCGCGCCTGAGCGCGTGAGATTCGGCGAGAAGCTCCGCGAGCGAGTCCTCGACCAGCTGTGCCGCCATATCAAGGGCAAGTACGATTACAACCTCCCCGGAGATTTCAGCGGCACCGGCGCCGGCCTGAGCCGTTATCTCGCGCAGCTTCCCGACGGACGCCTGACCATCGTCGATGAGGAGCGGCTGAGCGTCGGCTACGGACATGGCTTCTCCAAGGTGATCAGCGAAGCGGCGGGCGCGACGATCGGGCTGTGGGTCGGCGGCCGCGTCGAAGGCGGCTCGATGGTGATCCGTCCCCTCGCGGGGAAGGCGACGTGTAAGGAGCTCGACACCCTTATCGATCTGCGCGACATCAAGACCGTCCTCCCGTTCAAGGCCGAGCGCATCACCGCCATGAAGGTCGGCGAGCTGTGGCGCCTGCCGTTCAGCCTGACCGTCGGCCACACCGAATCGATCGGCGATACGCTCGCTGAGAACCTGAACGTCTCTCTCTCCTTCAACGGCACCGAGAGCGGCGCCGCCACCCTCACCGTTTATCGCCTCTCGGAATCACAGCTGCGCTTCCGCTTCCGCGTCGACCGCGTCGAGATCCGCACGAAGGGCGCCAGCCTCGTGCAGACCATCCCGGCCTATGAGTTCGCCTCGCTTGGCGCGAACATCCTCGCCAAGCTCATCGACCGCGAGCTCGCCAAGCAGCTCCATCGCTACACCAGCGCTTCGCTCGGCTTCTCCAAGTCCCGCTCGCAGGGCAAGCGCGTCGTGCTCGAGTACCTGGTCGACCCGCGCGACCCGGCGCAGGCCGAGGCCGTCGCGCAGGCGCTGCACGGCGATTTCCAATCCCTCGTCAAGATGGCCTGGAACATGGGCACCCAGCAGGCGACGAGCGATTCCACCGAGGCGGCCTACCTCAAGCTCATGGAGGATCACAACAAGGAGCTCGGCGCCGCGGCCTTCGCCGCGATCAACGCGTACAGCCTGGACGCGAAGT
The DNA here is from genome assembly GCA_964537395.1 of uncultured Elusimicrobia bacterium. Lineage (GTDB taxonomy): Bacteria > Elusimicrobiota > Elusimicrobia > UBA1565 > UBA9628 > GWA2-66-18. Next base: position 33,383 of record CAZIBN010000010.1, on the reverse strand, counting down.
CCACCACCTTCAACCTGCCCTTCATCACCTCACAGCATTGGAGCAAGCAGCGCGGCGAGGATACGATGACGCGCTACACCGACGTGCAGGGAAAGATCCATTTCGAGCGTGCGGACAAGTCTCGCCAGAGCGAGTACTTCAACATCCCCTGGGTCGGCCCGCTGGTCAAGAACAGCGTTCAGCGCGATGTCCAGGTCGTGACCGCGGCCCGCGCCGGCGAGGAGTACGGCGCGCCGATCGTGGTGTACCTCCAGCAACACGGCTTTCTGCGCGCCACGGAGAGCAGCGTCCGCGAGGATGCCAAGCAATTCAGCGATCTCATGGCGCTGGCCGGCACCCGCGGCAACGGCCCGAACCCGCGCATGGCGATACCGCTCGCGAAGGATCTGCCTGAGCCTCCGGCTCCTGAATTTTCCCGCCATGGCGACGAGATCCGGTCGGAGAACGCCAATCGCAAAGGCTCGATCGCCTTCACCCTCGTGTTCAGCCAGGAGGGCGTCAAGGACCTTCTCGCGGCCACGGCCGATGACATCATGAAAGCCTATGCCGCGACCGCCGATTCGATCCCGGCCGCGAAGTGGCTCTTAGACAACGGCCGGCTCAATGCGAAGAACGGCGAAGTCGAGTACGACTGGAGGGCGGCCCGCAAGGCGTTCCCGGATCGAGATGACGAGCGCCGCGGCCGCAGCTACGAAGCGGGTGAGATCGAGCACATGGCCAAGGTGGCCGCGGGGCTGATCGCCGATCTGGCGGAGGCGCGCAACGCTCCGGACAACGAGGCCCGTACCGCGGCGCTGGCAAAAGCCTTCGGAGGATTGGGCCAGAGCAAGCTGCCTCACGAGGAAGCTTTGCGGGTGTTCGTCCAGCTCATCGACCCGATGAACATGACCGCGGACTTCGTCGCCAACGTGGAGCGCTCGAAGAAGGAGAAGAAGCTCTCGGCCCACTATGTCCTCAAGCGGGGCCGCCCGGTCAACGAGCTGCTCAGCCTTGCCGGCGAGGCCAAGACGCGCTTCGCGCAGCCGTCGGTTCTTGTGGACTGAACTGCGCAATTGACTGGACAAACGCCGATATCCATGCTATAATCTTGTTGTCGCTTTCGAACCCGTAACTAGAAATGTCGGGACCTAGACCCTCCGCGAGTAAAGCGGGGGGTTTCGTGTTTATAGGGTTCCTCCCTATATCGGTGTTAGGATGGGAGCCGTTCCGCCGTGTCGATCTTGTGGTCTTTCGTCTCGCGGATGTAGAGGCCGCCGACCGTGAGCGTGAGAAGGCAGACCGCGATCGGGTAGATGAGCCCCGCATAGAGCGCGCCCTCGCCCAGAGTCCTCTTCGCCCAGTCGGAGGTGGTGAGCGCGGTGGCGATCAGCGGCAGGAAGCCGCCGAACCAGCCGTTGCCGATGTGATAGGGCAGGGACATCGAGGTGTAGCGGATGTTCGTGGGGAACAGCTCCACGAGAAAGGCAGCGATCGGGCCGTAGACCATCGCGACATAGACCATCTGGAGCGCCACGAGAATGATCAGCACGGGGATGTTCAGCGGATCGGAGTAGGCCTTCATCGCCATGTAGATCGGGATGTAGGTCAGCGCTGCGAGCGCGCAGCCGCCGAGCATGACCGGCTTGCGGCCGATCTTGTCGGACAGGTCGCCGAAGAAGAGGAACAGCGGCGTGCCGATGAGCAACGCCGCCGAGACCACGAGATAGCTGATCTTCCAGTCGAGCTTGAGCGCGGTCTGCAGGAAGGTCAGCGCGTAGAACTGACCCGTGTACCACACGACTCCCTGGCCCGCGGTCGCCCCGAACAGCGCGATGAGGACATAGCGGAGGTTGACGGGATTGGTGAAGCTTTCTTTGAGCGGATTGGCCGACAGCTTGCCGTCGGCCTTGAGCTTGGTGAAGAGCGGGCTCTCCTTCATCGTGACGCGGATGTAGAGGCTGACGGCGAGCAACGCGAAGCTGAAGATGAAGGGGATGCGCCAGCCGGCGAAGGCGACGTCTTCTCCCGTCTTGAACCCGGCTTCTCCCATCCACATCCGCGTTCCGCCGATGACGAGCATGCTGAGGAAGAAACCCAGCGTCGCCGTCGTTTGAATGTAGGCCGTGTAGTAGCCGCGACGGGCGTCGGGGACATGCTCGGCGACGTAGGTTGCCGCCCCGCCGTACTCTCCTCCGAGTGCTAATCCCTGGAGTAGCCGTAGGCCGACCAAGGCAGCCGTCGCCCAAAGCCCGGCCTGCTCATAAGTCGGAAGGAAGCCGACGAGTGCAGTCGAGAGGCCCATCGTCGCCATCGTGATGAGGAAGGTGTATTTGCGGCCGACCAGGTCGCCGACGTGCCCGAACACCAGCGCGCCCAGCGGCCGCACGCCGAATCCGGCTCCGAAGGTCGCGAGGCTCGCCAGCAGCTGTGCCGTCTCATTGCCGGGAGGGAAGAACTTCGCGCCGAAGAACACGGCAAGGCTGCCGTAGAGGTAGAAGTCGTACCACTCGAACAAAGTGCCAAGGCTCGAGGCGAAGATGACCCGGCGGATCGTGCCTTGGTCCTGCGTCATGCCTCACGGTCCTCGGCAAGTACGGTGGCCGCGCGGGCCGGCGCGGCGAGGAGGGCGAGGGCTAGGCAGCTATATAAGAAGAAAGGCATCCCGGCGGCTAGGATAGCCGAATAGCCGCCGGGATGCCAGTCGAATCAGAGACCCAGCCAAAGCTCCGGGTTCTTGAGGGAGGCGGCCAGCGCGGGCGTCTTCGGATGCGCGGGCTGCAACGCCATGCCTTCCGGAGCGTCGATGGGCGCACCGGCCGGCTTGTACCAGCAGCGCGGGCGAAGGCCCAGCGTGTGGCCTGACGCCGCGGTGCACGTCCCCGCGGCGGCATCGGTCTCGCTGAGCGCGTCGTCCACGCCCCGTGAGCAGACCGATCCCGAGTAGTAGGTGTCGAGCCGGCACTGCGAAGCGGGGTGTCCGTCCGCCGTGCGAGCGACGACCGCCGGGTCGGGCGTATCGTAACGAGGGATCACGGTCTCGTTGCGCAGGGCCCGGAACAGCGAGGTCACCGACATGCCCGCCTCTGAGCCGCGGACGCACAAAGCCCGATCGCTCTCGCTTTGGAAGGCGCTCTCGCAAGCCGCGCGCGGGCCCGGATCGTCACCCTTGGGGCGGGTGAACGAGGACGCTCCCGGCGCCGTGAACATGCGGCGCAGGCATTTGAGGTTGGCGAAGTAGTCCGCCTGGCCCTCGTTGGACGCCCAGTCGTTGCCGGCGCCGTACTTCGGCGCGCCGCCGATGTGATGGCCGATCTCGTGGCAGACCACGAGCGCGAAGCCGTCCTGCGTGATCGTCGCGTGCCGGGCCAGACCGCCGTACATGTTGACGACGTAGTTCGCGCCCTGGCGCTGAGCCGAGGCGTTCACGGTGTTGTTGTCCCACAGGCGCTTGACCATCAGCTTGCCGCCACGAGCCGCGATGACGGGGCCATACAGCTTCTCGGCCGTGTCGATGACGGCGTTAAACTGCGCTTGCGTGATGCCCTTGTCTTCGAGCGAGCCCACGGGGATCTTCATGTTGTTTTCCGGCAGGAACCCGTCTTCGAGCACGACTATACGCGGTACGATCGCTAACGCGACGACAACGACGCTCACCAGGATGCTTCGGATCATTCGGTACACCTCCTAACGGCTCCATCCTGCCATAACGATAATTTGGGATGCAAGCGGAAATAGGCCATTGGACCCGGGTATTTAGTGGGTCCTTTGGCCCCACCTATTGGCCGGGTAGGGGGAGGGGCGGGGTTACTTCGCGGCTTTGCGGCGGCGCAGCCCGGTGAGCGCGGCGAGGACTTCCTCGGCATGCCCGGCCGGGTCCACCTTGAGCCAGGTCTTGGCGACCTTCCCGTCGGGGCCGATCAGGAAGGTGTTGCGCGCCGACAGCGGCCGCTCGCTCATCATCGAGCCGTAGGCCGTGGAGACCGCGGTGGCCGTGTCGGAGAGCAGCTTGAAGCTGAGGCCTTCCTTAGTACAGAAGTCCTTGTGCGACTCGGCCGTGTCCACGCTGACCCCGAGCACGACGGCCTTCGCGGCGGAGAAGCGCTTGAGGTTCTTCTCGAAGCCGTGAGCCTCGAGGGTGCAGCCTCCGGTGAAGTCCTTCGGGTAAAAATAGAGCACGACCCACTTGCCGCGGTAGTCCTTGAGGCTGACGGGCTTCCCGTCCTGCGCGGCCAAGGTGAACTCGGGGGCCGTCGCGTCGGGGAGGGGAGCGTCGGCGGCGAAGCAGGGTGCGGCTGAGAGGACGAGCGCGAGAAGGATCTTCATGCGACCATTAAACACAATTGGCCATGCTATCATCATGGCATGAACGGATTCGCGAAGAAGAAGTGCGCGCCCTGCGAGGGCGGGATCGGTCGTCTGCCTCTTAAGGATGCGAAGAAGCTGGCGGGCAAGCTTCACGGCTGGAAGCTGATCAAGGGCAGGGCCCTGCGCCGGGAGCTCGTGATGAAGGATTTCCCCGCGGCGATCTCGTTGATCCGCGCCGTCGCGCGGACGGCCGAGAGCGAGGGGCATCATCCCGACCTGCATCTCACGGATTACCGGAAGCTGGCCATCGAGATCTCGACGCACGCCATCGGCGGGCTGTCCCTCAATGATTTCATCCTGGCGGCGAAGATCGATGCTTTGCCGAGGAAGCTCAGAGCAGGAACAGCCCGCCGAGGTTCTTAAGCGCGCTTCGTCACTTCGATGAGGTGAAAGCCGAACTGCGTCTTCACCGGGCCCTGCACCGTGCCGACCGGGGCGCTGAAGACCACCGTGTCGAACTCGGGGACCATCTGGCCGGGGCCGAACTCTCCGAGGTTGCCGCCTTCGCGGCCTGAGGGGCAGGAAGAGTGCTTCTTGGCGAGGTCGGCGAAGCTGGCGCCGCCCTCGATGTCCTTCTTGAGCTTGGAGCATTCGGATTCCGTCTTGACGAGGATGTGGCGGGCTTGGGCTTTGGGCATGGGGTCTCCTGTTTTGCGGCCTACCCGATAGTAGCGAAACTCGCGCCTTTGGGCAATCAGCGCGCGTGCGCCACGAGGCTGTCCGGCGACTCCATCGCCTCGCGCAGGCGCAGCATCGTCAGGCGTTCCACGGCCTCGGGCGTCGCCTCGACCGCGTCCGACTCGAGGCTCACCTCGAAGGCGTAGGCCGGGGTGCCTGCCGGTTCTCGGAAGATCACCAGGTAGGAGCCATCCTCCGTCTTCTCCGCGCTCCAGGCCCGGGGGTAGGCGGGATTTCGGACCGCGCCGGCGAGGCGCTGCAGCACCGGCTTCTCGTCTCCGGCCGCCTGCCAGTCCTGGACCAGAGCGATCGCTTCGAGGGCATCCGTATCGACCGCCGCCGCGCGGACCGCGATCTGCGGCGGGGAGAAGCGGACCTCTCCGATCACCTCGACGCAACCCAGGAAGGCCGCGAGCAGGCCTCCGAACGATAAGGCGGCCGACATGTGCCAATGGTACGCGTTAGGGTCGGCCGCGAGCTTGCGCAGCGCGATCGGAGCGGGGGCCATCTCCGCTCGGAGCCACCTCGGCGCGGCACCGCCGCTCAGCGTCAAGGCTTCGACGAGCGCTTGGAGCTCCACATCCGTTCGCGAGGCTTCGGTTTTGGTCGCCATGCGGATAGCGTACGTCCGCATCTGGAGATCGGCAACGAAAGTTATCGTAAAGGCGAGGTGAAGAGAAAGTGTACGCCGGATTCAGCCCAGGCCAGGAGGGAAAACGTGGCTTCCGTCGGGCCCAAGGGGAAGGACCCAGGTCCTGACGACGGCGCTCAGCGGCAGAGCGCCGTAGAGGTGGGGGAACAACGCCCCTCCTCGCGACGGCTCCCATGTCAGAGGCGCCTCGAGCCTGGCCGGATCGATCTCCGCCAGCACGAGGCCGCTTACGCCGGCGAAATATTTCGCGGCGGTCTCGGCGGCCTGGGCGGCGGTCGAGAAGTGGATGAAGCCATCCTTAATATCGACCGGGGAGCCGGTGAAGCGGGATCCGGCTTGCGCCGCGGCCCACTCTGCGTCACGAAGGAGCTTGTAGATCATCAGCTTCCCATTTAAACACAAAACATGATAAAAAATGAGGATCATGATCATCATCGCCTTCTTCTTCGCGCACTGGTTCTCCTCGCTTTTCTTCCAGACGTTCTTCATGCACCGGTACGCCTCGCACCGGATGTTCGTCATGAGCCATGGCTGGGACCGCTTCTTCCACCTGGCGGCGTACATCTCCCAGGGATTCTCGTACCTCAACCCGCGCGCCTACGCGTTGCTGCACCGGCTGCATCACGCCTACAGCGATACCGCCAAGGACCCTCATTCCCCGGCGTTCTACACGAACGTGGTCACGATGATGCTGGCGACCTTCCGCCGCTTCAACGCCATCGGCCATCACCGTGAGGCCGTCGAGAAGCGCTTCGAGGGCGGCTACCCGAGCTGGCTGTTCCTGGAGAAGATCGGCGACCATCCGCTGTCCATGGCGTTCTGGGCCGCGTTCTACGCGGGCTTCTATTATTTCTTCGCGACGTCGTGGTGGATGTGGCTGCTCCTGCCCGCGCACTACCTGATGGGGCCGATCCACGGCGCGATCGTGAACTGGTGCGGCCATCGCTACGGCTACCGGAACTTCGACACCAAGGACCAGTCGCGCAACACGATCCCCTTCGACTTCCTCACCATGGGCGAGCTTTTTCAGAACAACCACCACCGGCAATGCACGCGCGCCAACTTCGCCGTGCGCTGGTTCGAGTTCGACCCGTGCTATCCGATCATCCGCCTGCTGGCCGCCGTGCGCGTGCTCCGGCTCGTTCGGCCGCTTGACGTCGATGTGGCCACTCCCGCGGACGAGCAGCCCTGGGGCGTTCCGCTCGAGGCCTGACTAAAGTCGCATTGACGCAGGGTTCCTCCCCGGGTATCCTTCGGCGTGCATCTTCTCGTCCTTTTCCCGACGTTCTGGTTCTCGATCTGGGCATGCCCAAGCTTGACGGCATGGGCGTCATCAAAGGGCTGCGCCAAGGCCTGGGCATCGTGGACCTGCCCATCCTTATCCTGACGGCGAGCTCCGACGACCAGAGCCAGGAGCAGGCGTTGAATCTGGGGGCCGACGATTTCGTGACCAAGCCCTTCAAGCCTTCGCTCGTGGCCGCGCGCGTCAAGGCCATCCTCCGTCGCCGCGCGACCGGCCGATGAAGATACTGGTCGCCGACGACGACGCCACGATGCGCACCATCGCGGCGTTGAGCCTCGCCAAGAAGGGCGGCCACGAAGTGGTGTGCGCGTCCGACGGCGCCGAGGCCGTGGCCCTGGCCGAGGCGAACCCGCCGGACGTTATCCTGCTCGACGGCATGATGCCGGTCCTCGACGGCCCCGGGGCTCTCTTGAAGCTCCGCGCGAGCGAGAAGACGAAGAACATCCCGGTCATCTTCCTCTCCGCGGCCTCGGATTCAGAGGCGCTTCAGCTGTATCGCTCGCTGAAACCCGCGGGCATCATCCCCAAGCCTTTCAATCCTCTGGCCTTGTCGGACCTGGTGCGGAAGATCCTGTCCGAGCCGCCGTCGGCGTGAGGGCCTTCGCCTAGGCCTTTGGGCCTATATTTAGGTAAGCCCTAGGTCCCTGGATGGCTGGGCCCACCGGGGCTATTCTTGGAGTATGGTCAAGGCCATCCGATCCAAAGCTTCGCTGATCAGGCTTCTGGTTTCGTTCGTGGTCTTCGGGACGGCGGCGCTCCCGCCGTCCGCCGCCGCCCAGATCGCGGCCGTCGCGTTCCAGCCCCGGGCCGCCTTCTTCGTCGTGCCGCCCCTGGCCGAGCTCGGCGCTCATGGCCGCGAGCTTGAGCTTCACCTTGAAGGCCGCAAACCGGCCCGCCTCGACTTCATCTCCGGCCGGGTCTCGGAGCTCAAGCGCCGCCTCGAAGCCGGCATGCCGGCGGCCGAAGAGCCTTCTCTTGTTCGCCCCGAGCTCGAGCGCGTCGGGGCGCTGCTGGACCGGGCCCTCGGTCGCGCCGCAACCGCTCCCCGCGTCGTTCAGGGCGCGCAGCCCCGCGCCTCCGCCGCGGCCGTCGCCGGGACGCTGAACGGCGCCGCCACCGCGCCGAAAAACTCCTCTCGCTTCTTCGACGGGGCCAAGGCTTCGGCTTCGCGCGGCGCCATCGCCGCGCCGGCTTACGCCGCCTCCGCCGCACCCGCCGCCTCGGGCTCCTCCCGCCCGGCCCTTCCCGCCGGCTTCGGCTCGGACCTCAACATCCACGTGCCCGCGCCTTACGCCGCCGCGGCCGTCGCGGCGACGCCGGCTCCCGCGGCGCGCCCGAACACGATCGTGTTCTTGTCCAAGCGCATCGCGCGCGTCTCCGATGGCGCGGGCAAGGTCATCTCCTACGAAGCCGGCGTGGCCGATCTTCTTGCGCAGAGCGACGCCGAGGCCCGAACCGCGCTGAGCCGTGAGATCGCCCGTGAGCTTCTGGCCGCGCTGCGCAAGCCCGACGCGGACGGCGTCTCGGCCCGTCAGCTGGGCGATTTTCTGCGAGACATCTCCGAGTACCGGCCGGCCGACGCGGTCGGCGCGCGCCTGAGCGCCGACGGCCAGAACCATTTCCGCCTCATCTTCGAGCGCGCCGACAAGAGCCGGCGCGTCATCCTCGGGCAGTTCCTGGCGGGGACCGTCCGCGACGGCAAGCCCCAGCGCATGGCCTTCATCATCATGGGCGCCATCGAGATGGACGCGGCCGGCAACCCGCAGCAGAGCAACCCGGGCTACTGGCGCGAGTACACGGCCGACGGCGGCCGGCTCGATTGGAGCAGCACGAACGAGACCGAGGAGAAGGGCTGGGGGCCGTGGAAGCATAAGAACGAGCTCGCGTCCTCCTGGCTGACGGCGAAGAAGTGGGACAAGGGCGGCTGGTCCGCGACGGGCAAGGAGAAGATCAAGACCGGCACCGTGAAGGAGGGGCTGTCCTGGTTCGGCCGCGCCGAGGAGAAGATCATGACGACCCCCGTCGTCGGCTCGACCCTCAAGTTCTGCGACAAGGTCGCGACCGGCCTCTATACGGGCATCGTCGGCGCGCCGCAGATCATCCTCGCCGATCTCGCTGGCTCCGACATGTACAGCATCGAGGCGGGCGGCTCCTACGCGAAGAATCCGCTCATCAATCTGCTCATCGACGATCAGGGCCACCTGGACCGGCTGAGCCCGGGCGCGCGCAAGCAGCTGGATCAGAAGGTCGCTGAAAGCCGCCGGCACACCCTCGACGCGTCGCTGTTCCCTCTGGCCCCGGAACTTCGCGGACAGGCGCTTGCGGCCCCCGTCTCCGCCAAGGAGTCGGTCGCGACCTTGCGCGAGAACTACGGCGCGAGCACCTACGGCAAGCGCATGATCCATGACGCCGCCGACCTCGACGGCTGGCGATCGGCGGCGATGACGACCGGGGGCGTGCTCACCGGCGTCTTCGAGAACGTGGCCGAGGGCGTGGCCAACCCGGTCCTGTGGGTCACGCTCGGCGCGGGCGAGGCTGTGACGGCGCTGAAGGGCTCTCAGGCGGTGGCCTCGGGTGCTCTCGGCGCGAAGGCCGCCCTGACCGCCGTGCGCGGCGTCCACGCGGGCGCGACCGTGGCGTGGTGGGCTCCGTGGCTTCTCAGCGGCACGGACAATCTCGGGAAGGTGGCTCAGCTCACTTCGGAAGGGAAGTTCGACAAGGAATATTTCCGGAAGCTCGGCGACGTCGGGGCCGACTTCCTGTATATGTTCGTGATTCCGTGAACGAAAAATTCACCACTAAGGAATGCAATGTCTTAGGAAACGGAAAGAAATGTCCTGAACGACATCAATGCATCCAGCGCGAAAGCGATGATGACGTTCAGGTCATAATTGTCGTTCCAGGACGAGAATCATGAACTTGGCGGCATTAATTCGGTCGAACAATGGGTTTTTAATTTAGCGATCCCGGCCTAATGCGAAATCCGGGTTAACCCTTCCGCCGTTCTCTGTGTCTTCGTGCCTTTGTGGTTAACGCCGTTAATCCGTATTAGGCGTCGCGCCGCCGTAGCCGTAGGTGGCGAACTTCTCCCGCACGGCGGCGATCTGCGGGTCGGAGAGCAGGCGCGGCTGTCCCATCTGCACGGCGCGCCAGTACATCATGGCCAAGGTTTCAGCCTCCACGGTCAGCGCCAGCGCGCGCGGCAGGTTCGGGCCGAGTACGACGAGCCCATGGCTTCCCATTAACGCGGCGTTGCGGCCCTCGAGCGCCTTGAGCACGAGGTTGGACAGTTCCTGCGTGCCGTAGGTGGCGTACTCGCAGCAGCGGATGTTGCTTCCGCCGAACAGGGCGATCATGTAGTGGAACGCGGGGATGTCGCGGCGCAGGCAGGCGAGCGTGGTCGCGTAGCCGCTGTGGGTATGGATGATGGCGCCGACGTCGGGCCGGGTGCGGTAGATGTCGAGATGGAAGCGCCACTCGCTCGAGGGCTCGCGGCGTCCGCTATGAGATCCGTCGAGCTTCATGCGCGCCATGTCCTCGGGCTGCATGACGTCGTAGGGGATGGCCGTGGGCGTGATAAGGAAGCCGGCGTCGGCGCCCTGCGCCAGGCGCACGCTGACGTTCCCCGAGGAGCCCTGGTTGAGGCCGCGCTTTTCCAGGTCGCGGCAGGTCTCGATGATCTTGCGGCCGAGGGCGAGCTCGTGCTCGGCGAGGGAACTCATCGCTTGAGCATGTTCGCGGCTTCGATGCCCTGGGCCGTGGCGGGGCCTAGCGCGATGGTTTTCTTGAGCGCAGTAGCGGCTTCTTTATCCCGGCCGATCGATTTGAGCACGAACCCCATGCTCAGCCAGGCCCGCTGCATCTTCGGGTCGAGCGACGTCGCCTTCTTGAGCGCGGCGACCGCTTCTTCGGAGCTCCCCTTGTAGTGGAGCGCCAGCCCGAGCTCGTTATAGATGCCGGCGTCCTGAGGCGCGAGAGCCAGCATCTTCCGGTAGACGCCGATCGCCTCGTCGTAGCGGCGCGCGGCCAGATGGCTGTCGGCCAGGGCTCCCAGCGATTGCGGGGTCTCGATCTGAGGCGCGCTGGAAACGGCGGCGGAGGGCGGAGCCTGGTAGGTCATGACCCGCGGCGCGTCCCTCTCGTAGCTGCGCCAGACCAGGACGGCGACGCCAAGGCCGGCGACGACGAGGATCGCGATGGACGCCCAGGACGTCTCTTCTTTTTCCGTGCTCATGTTCTTGCTAGATAATAGTAAAGCACGAAAGCCGCGGGTAGAGGGTGTCAGGCTTACCGGTATTTGCAGTATTGGCTTCAAATACTGCAAATACCGGTAAGCCTGACACCTCGCGTGTTGTAAAATCCAGGCATGGAACTGCGCTCCGGGGCTCACGGCCAAGGCGTCTTCGCCGATCGGCCCTACGCGACCGGCGAAACGGTCCTGGTCTTCACGGGAGAGGAGATGACCACGCCTCAGGCCCAAAGCCGGGTCCTCCAGCATCACTGCCTGGACATCGGCCCCGGGCGGCAGCTCTACGTCGATCCTCCGGCGCGCTTCCTCAACCACAGCTGCGCCCCCAACGCGGGCCTGCGCGACGCCGTCACGCTCGTGGCGGTGCGCCCGATCGCGCCCGGCACGGAGATCTGCTTCGACTACTCCACCTGCGTGCCGGACCCGGCGTGGAGCCTGGCGTGCCGCTGCGGCAGCCCGCTGTGCCGCGGCGTCGTCGTGGGCTTCCCGCGCCTTGATGAGAATACGAAGCTTCGCCTCCTCGCGCTCAAGATCGTTCCCGCCTGGCTCGTGGCCGCATGTTAAACTATCTCGGTACACTCGAGAGGCCCCATGCTCCAGCTTAAGTCCAAAGGTCCGGATCTCTGGGACAGCATCATCCCGGAGGAGTCGCGCGCCCTTCCCGCGGACCTGGCATACGTCGATGAGCTCCTGCGCGATGAGCGGTTCATGGCGCCTTTCGTGAGCCGCTTCAACGAGAAGACGGGCCGGCGCGGCTTGTCCGTGGCCACCTATCTGCGGCTGATGTATCTGCGGCGCAAGAACCGGCTCAGCTATGAGGCCTTGGTCCTCGAGGTCTCGGCCTCCATCCCGTGGCGCAGCTTTTGCGGCATCGGCTGCCAGGACCGCCTCCCGAGCCCGAGCACCTTGGCCGGTCTCACCCAGAAATACGGCGAGGAGACCTTGAGCGAGCTCCACGGCCTGGTGCTGGAGGACCTTCGCGAGTGGAAGATCCGGCGCCGGCGCAAGGCCGCCTCCGGCGCCGCCCGTCCGGCCGTGAGCCGTCGCGTGGTCCCCGGCGGCGCTTCGATACCGGACCGTCTCATGCGGGTCATCCAGCGGATCTTGAACCAGGCCCAGCGCTTGACCGTTAGGATCAAGAGCCTTCGGCCGCGGCGCAAGGCGCAGATGCCGCTTTTTAGATAAGGGCGCTGACCGGCACGAACGCGTGCTTGTCCGCGTCGTACACCGACAGCTCGGCGCTGTGAAGGTCGTACACCCAGCCGTGGATCTTAAGCCGGCCTTCGGAGAGCGCGGCGGCCACGGCGGAGTACGATGACAGGTTCCCGAGCTGGAAGACGACGCTTTCCTCGACGGCGCGGCGCCAGCGTAGCTCCGGCTCGAGGGCCGGGTCCACGTTCTCGGCGGCCGCGCGTACCTCTCCGAGCCATTCGAAGAGCGACGGGAGATGCCGGACCTTGTCGAGGCCGTCCAGCGCGGCCTTGACCCCGCCGCACCCGTAGTGGCCGCACACGATGATGTGGGAGACCTTGAGATGGCTGACGGCATACTCGATGGCGGCGCCCACGCTCGAATCGGGGGCGTTGAAGACCGGCACGAGGTTGGCGACGTTGCGAAGGACGAAGAGCGCGCCCGGCGAGGAGTTCGTCAGCAGCTCCGGGACGACGCGCGAATCCGAGCAGCCGATATACAGCGCGTCTGGGCTCTGGCCCTCGCTCGCGAGGCACTTGAGGAACTCTCGCTCGCTGCCCACGTACTCCTGGCGGAACTTGCGGTGGCCGCGGATCAGGGCCTCGCTCACTTCGCGCCCCAAGGCGGCGGCGGAGGCGCGATCTCTTTCGACAGGTCAAAATCGATCCTGAACTCGCGGCCCGGCCGGTTGAGGCCATAGCTGTAGATCTTTCCCGGCGTCAGGCCCACGACCCAGATGTTGGCGGCCGACTGGGGGATGCCGCCGCTCACGAACATCGCGCGCGAGCTCTCGTCGGCGGGGAAGTCCTGCCGCTGCGGCGCGCCCGGCCCGGCGGTGTCGCCGCCGTACATCGTCATCTTGTCGTCGGATCCGTCCGCGTGGCGATGATCGTGCTTCAGGCGCAGTCCCGCCGGAGTGCGCGTGAACACCCAGGTTCGCGAGCGGTCCTCGCCCACGTGGAAGGGCACTCGGATCTCTCCGGCGGAGCATTCCCTCGCGTGCATCACCAGCCTCTTGCCGTCGAAAGGATCTGGCCCGGCGCCTCCTCCCGAGTTGGCGGCGATCCGGCCCTCGAAGGCTCGCCCGCACAGCGCGGACAGATCCCGCCAGAAGGCGTCCTGCGCGGCGGCGCCCTCCGGCGCCCGCCGCTGCGGCCACGAGCACGCGGCCAGCGCGAGCACGGCGAGCATACCGATGGTTCTCATCAGCCTATCGTGTCATCTTTGCCCCGGTGTTGTAAATCAGCGCCTGGCTCCTGGCCGTGTGCCGGATTTGGCCTGGACAAATCTCCCTATCGGGGCTACAGTCCAACCGGGAAAAGGAGAGATCATGGGTAAGATGATTTTGTGCGCGCTGGTACTGTCGCTGGCGGCGGCGGAGGCGACGGAGGCCGCGACGAGGATGGCGCAGAACCGCTGCGGAGATGCGGCGCGGACCGTGAGATCGGCCGGACGCAAGCATTATGAGGGCAAGGAGGTCTCCCCGCTCGAGGTCAAGGCGGCGATCGCCCACTACAACAGCGTCGGGGACTACTTCCTGCGCGCCAACGCTCAGCTGGGCCAGGTTCCCAAGGGGGAGCTGGACTGGACCGATCCTCAGCTCAAGGAGTGCCATGACGAGCTGGTCGCCTGGAAGGATTATCTGGCGGAGCTCAAGACGAAGATACAGGGCGCAGGCGCGGGCGCGGCCGTTCTGGGGCCGTTCCTTGCCGAGGTGAAGCCGTACGAGCGCGGCCTCTTCACGCTCGCCGCGGCGCACTTCGATCCCGCGGCCGACGTCTTCAACGGCAGGAAGCCCGAGGAGGTCCGTGCGCTCGCCGACGACATGGCCAAGGTTGAAAAGCTTTGCGGCGAGAAATTCCCCGACGCGGGGAAGAACCCTCCCGCGCCGCCCGCCTCCTCCGGGGGGCAGTACCAGCGCGTGGGCGGCGTCGCCATCCCCGCCTCCTTCTCGCAGAGCGCCGACAACTGGTGCTGGATCGCCCGTAACCGCGCGGAGCTTCTCGGTCGCGCGGCCGGCAACCGGAGCGTACACGTCGAGGGCTACGGCAACGTCCCGTTAGTGCTTCCCGAGCTCTTGAAAAAATATTCGGCCCAGCGCCCGGCGATGGACCCCTGGGTCGCGGCGATGCTCCTCGATCCCAAGGACTATTTCGATAAGCTGGCGAAGGCGCAGGCCGCCGACAATGCGGCGAGCGGCGTGGGCTCCGGCGCCAAGGACGGGGGAGCGGTGGGGGGCTGGCTCAAGGAGCTTCAGGCCAAGGTGGACGCGGCCGCGCCCCAGGTCAAGTTCCCCGCGGGCGGAGGGCGCGACGCCGCGCTGGAGAAGGCCGCGGCCAAGGCCGTGGCGCGCATCTATCCCGAGGCCAAGGTCGCCGCCGCGACCATGGACGCGGCCGGCTGGACCATCGAGAAGAACGGCCTCGGCATTCCTCTGAGCCGCTACCGCAGCGGCCAGATCGCCTTCTCGCTGCCCGGCTCGAAGTGGTGCATGCAGCGCACGTTCAACTGGGTCGAGATCTATTCGGGAGCGGGGAATTACGAGCCTCCGGGAGGCGCGTCGATCCTCGGAGCCTCGATCTTTCTGGCTTGCCCTTGAAATTCCGCCGTTGAGGGGTCACCCTAGCGGTGACCGGACCGGAGAACCCCTCATGCGAACCGCGTTGCTCGCCGCCCTTCTTCTCACGCCGCTATCAGGCCGCGCCCAGGACGGCGCTCTCGAGTCTGAGGTGCGCGAGGCGGCCGGACGCATGAAGCGAAGCGTCTCGCAGGCCAAGGCCGCCCAGGCCAAGCCCGAGCCGGCCGCCGTCTCCGCCGCGACGTGCGCCCCGGAGACTCCCGCCGAGCCGAAGCTGTACTCCTCCGACGTGCGCTGGGGGCTGACCATGCCCGAGATGATGGAGCTTTACGAGAAGCTGTACGCCTCGGACAAGCGGCTCAAGCTCCGCGCCTACTTCAACGCCGGGAAGGGCCGCTACGAGCTCCCCAATCCTCCTGAGTTCGGCGGCCCCGTCGCCGTGCCCGAGATCCTGATCAAGGCCCTGGCGCGGCACATCGAGGCCGCCTTCGAGAAGGACTACATCGACGCGGTGTTCTTCCCCGACATGGGCCATTCGCATCTCCTGATCCCGGAGGCGCTGTATCGCAGGAAGTACGAGCGATATCCGACGGCCGAGAAGTCCCGGTTCTACACGGACGTGCTGTCGGATCCCGCGGTGCACATCTTCTACCACACCGCCGAGCAGCTCAAGTCGCTCAAGGAGGACCGCCGCACCGTTCTCGACGACGAGCGCATCCGGTGGCGCCACAAGACGCGCAACATCGCGGGCCCCATCACGGCGAACGCTCCGCTCACGGTGTATCAGAATCCGGGGAGCTCGGCCAACACGGTGGGCGAGGTGCCTGGATTCTATTGGTGGGGCGCCGGCTTCAACTTCAGCGCGAACAAGAGCGGCTGCTTCTCGTTCACGCGCGGGGGGGAGACCGTGCGCTTCGACATCAGCCTCAACGACCTGGAGCCGGATCCCGCCAATCCCGCCGTCGACTGACCTCCAAGGCTAGGCGTCCTTCGTCGCCATGGTCGCCTGGTGGTCCGTGAAGGTCTTCGCGATCAGCTTCGCGTCCGCCGACTTGAGCGTCCGCTCCCAGCCGCAGCTGCACTTGAGCTTCTTCTTGTCGGAGCGGAACTCGTACATGTGGATCTTCATGGTTTCTCCTGAAACACGAAACCCCCAGGCAAAGCCTGAGGGCCGGTCCCGACATTTCTCGTTACGGGTTCGAATTCGTCCAAATCATTCCGAGGCTTATGTTGTAATTATAGCACTTTTTCAGCGGAGCCCGACGCCGGCGCCTGGAGCCCCGACAGCACGACCACGCTCCGCGGGTTGGCGATGTAGCGGTCTCCGGGGTCGAGCGGGACCTCCTCACCGGGCTCGGCGAAATCAACGGGGCTGTCCAGGCTCGTGTCGATGACTCGGTGCCACCTCAGCCCCTTGCCGGGCGAAGGAAGCGCCACGGTCTTGACCTCGTGCCCGTGGTTATTGATGAAGTAGAGCGGCTCATCGAGCAGATGGCACAGCGTTCGGGCGTTCGGGTCGCCCCACTGCGGGGGGCCTAGATCGGGGCCGTACCACGCCACGTCCGGCATGAGGTTCCCGTCGGGATCAGTGCCGGTGAGGAACTTGCGCCTCTGCAGCGAGGGGCAGGCGTGGGTCAGCGCGATAGCCTTGCGGCAGAACTCGAAGAAATCGGCGTTCTTCTCCAGAAGGTCCCAGTCGAACCAGCTGAGGTGGTTGTCCTGGCAATAGCCGTTGTTGTTTCCCTGCTGCGTGCGGAGGAACTCGTCGCCGCCGAGGAGCATGGGAGTCCCGGAGGAGAAGAGGAGAAGGCAGATGTGGTTCTTGGCGATCTGCCGGCGCAGGCGGAGCACCGCCGGATCGTCGGTCGGGCCTTCGGCGCCGCAGTTCCAGGAGTGGTTGTCATCGGTGCCGTCGCGGTTGTCCTCGCCGTTGGCATGGTTGTTCTTACCGTTGTAGGAGACGAGGTCGTGCAGCGTGAAGCCGTCGTGGCACGTGGTGAAGTTGATGCTGTTGCTGGCCGAGCGGCCGTCGTCGGCGTAGAGATCCGCGGAGCCGGACAGGCGCCAGCCGATCTCCCGGAGCATCCCGGCGTCGCCCTTGATGAAGCGGCGCGCCGTGTCGCGGAACCGCCCGTTCCACTCGGACCAGTCCGCCGGGAAGTTCCCGACCTGATAGGTGCCCAGGTCCCAGGGCTCGGCGATCAGCTTCACCCGGCTCAGGACGGGGTCCTGCGACACGGCGTCGAAGAAGGAGGCGTTCGAGCGGAAGCCCCCGCCGTCGCGGCCGAGCACGGAGGCGAGGTCGAAGCGGAAGCCGTCGACGTGCATCACCTCGGTCCAGTAGCGCAGGGAGTCCATGATCATCCGGATCACGGCCGGATGGGATGCGTTCAGGCTGTTGCCGCAGCCGGTGTGGTTCAGATAGTGGCGGCCTTCCATCCCGGGCGGGCCGCACAGCGAGTAGTAGGTGGTGTTGTCGATGCCCCGCCAGGACATGGTCGAGCCCAGCTCGCTGCCCTCGGCCGTGTGGTTGTAGACGACGTCGAGAATGACCTCGATGCCGGCGCGGTGCAGCTCTCGCACCATGGTCTTGAACTCGGCGACCTGGCCGCCCGGCGTCCGGCCCGAGGAGTAGGAGGACTCCGGGGCGAAGAAGGACGCGGTGTTGTAGCCCCAGTAGTTGACGCGGCCCTTGTTCAGCAGGAAATCCTCGGAGAATATCTCGTGGATCGGCAGGAGCTCGACGGCGTTGACGCCGAGGCGCTTGAGATGGGGGATCTTCTCGATGAAGCCCTCGTAGGTTCCCGGGCTCTTGACGCCCGCGCTGGGGTGCGCCGTGAAGCCCTTGAGATGGACCTCGTAGATGATCAGGCTGTCGAGCGCGAGATCCGGCGGCACGACGCCTTGCCAGTCGAAGCGGTCGTCGACGACGATGCCTTTGGGAACATGCGCGGCGTTGTCGCGGGTGTCCTGGGACAGGTCTCGGTGCTGGGAAAGCGGGTCGTAGGCGAGCAGGATGTTCTCGCGGTTGTGGAACTTCCCGGTGACCGCCTTGGCGTACGGATCGAGGAGGACCTTCGCCGGGTTGAAGCGCAGCCCCTTCTCGGGATGCCACGGCCCGCGGACGCGATAGCCGTACAGCTGGCCGGCCTTGAGGCCGTGGACCAAAGCGTGCCACACGAACCTGTCGCGCGCCCGCAGCGTGATGACCTCGGCCGGCTCGCTGTCCGGGCGGTCGAAGAGCAGGAGGTCGACTCCCTCGGCCCTCTCGGAGTAGAGCGCGAAGTTGACGCCCTCGGGGGTCAACGTGGCGCCGAGAGGATGGAAGCGGCCCGGCGTGACCTTCCGCGGTGAGGATGGCATGTCAATATACTAGCAACTTGGGCTTCGCCCTGTATAATCTCGCGAATTAGTCCGAAAACTTTCATGGTATGATAGGCGCCGCCGTTTTTGACCAAAGGGAGATGATGTCTAAAGAAAAAGGATTGGCCGAGGGCGCCCTCGGCACCTTCGAGTCCGTCATCATGGGCATCGCCGGCACCGCCCCGGCGTTCAGCATCGCGGTCACCACGGCGGCCATCGTGGCCTCGGTCGGGGTGCTCGCGGTCGGCAGCATCTTCTATTGCGGCCTCGTCATGTTCGGCATCGTGCTGGCCTTCATCCATCTCAGCAAGATATCCCGGAACGCCGGCGCCGCCTATGCGTGGGTGGGCCTGGTCTTCGGAGAAACCTGGGGCTTTTTCACCGGCTGGGCGCTTCTCGTCGCCTCGGTGGTCTTCATGGTGTCGGCGACGATCCCCGCCGCCACCTCGACTTTGATCCTGATCGCCCCTGATCTTGTGGAGAGCACCTCCTGGGTGACGTTCACGGCGGCGCTATGGCTGACCTTGGTGACGATCGTCGTCGGCAAGGGCATCAAGCATGCGAGCTACGCGCAGATGCTCCTGACTTTCATCGAAACGGTCGTCATCTTCGCGCTGGTCATCGCGGCCTTCCTCCGCTACGGCGCCGCCCCGGCGCACCCGCCCTCGCTCATCTGGTTCTCTCCTCTCTCCTTCACGCCGCAGATGTTCGCCACCGGCGCCCTGACCTCCATCTTCTTCTACTGGGGCTGGGATGTCACCATGAACCTGAGCGAGGAATCCGAAGCCCAGGCCGGCGCGCCTTCCGCCGCCAGCAAAGGCGCGTTTTGGGCGATGATCAACCTGATCCTGTTCTTCATCATCATGATGATCGTGGTCCTGATCGTCCTGACCGACGACGAGATCGCCCGCGCCAACACCAACGTGCTCTACGCGATCGCCGACAAGCTGTTCCCTCGGCCCTGGAGCTACCTGGCCGTGCTCTCGACCATCCTCAGCACCATCGGCACCATCGAGACCCAGATCCTTCAATTCAGCCGGAGCATGTTCGCGATGGGGCGCGACAACATGCTGCATCCCCGCTACTCCAAGATCCACCCCACGTGGCAGACCCCGGTGCTGGCGACCTTCGTGATCTGGTTCCTGGGCGTGCTCCTGCTGTTCTCCTCGTCGTTCATGCCGTCGGTGAAGAAGATCCTGGAAAGCTCGATCCTCGCGATCGGCTTCCAGATCTGCTTCTACATGAGCCTCGCCGGCTTCGCCTGCGCCTGGCATTACCGGAGCAAGCTGAGGGAGGGGGCGTACAACGCCGTTTCCTACGTGCTGTGGCCGCTGTTCGCAGCACTTTTCATGGTGTTCATCGCGCTGTACAGCATCCCGACCTTCGACGCCATCACCGTCGTCATGGGGATCGGCGGCATCTTGATCGGCTTCATCCCATTATACCTGGGCCGTTCGCGACGCGCCGCGGCGTGATTTAGCTTGGAGAATCCCTCGATTTTTCGCATAATAGACGTATGAAAACCCCCCACAAGCATCATATGTTCACCCGCTATAAGAACCTCAGCGGCGCCTCCAAGGTTTCGCGCTATGAGATCACGAAGGACACCATCACGATCCGCTTCGCGGACAGCTCGGTTTACATCTACTCCAACCAGAGCGCGACCCCCGGCAACATCAGCAAGATGAAGACGCTTGCGGTCGCCGGCAAGGGATTGGGCACGTTCATCGATGCCAACGTGAAGGATTGCTTCATGCGCAAAGTCCGGTAGTAATGAAGCCGGTTCTCCTCCTCCCGCTCGGGCTGCTCCTGCTGCTGGGGCCCGTTCGCGCGCGGGGGGAGGAGGAAGCTCCTTCGGCGGCGGCCTATCGCCTTGGCGGCATGGCCCGGGTCGATGAGATGCAGGGCAGGAACGCCGAGGCGCTCGAGCATTTGAATCAATCCATCGCCCTCGTGCCGGATCCCATCATCCTCAGCAATCGCGGCGACCTGAAAAAGAAGCTCGGTGATATCCCGGGCGCGATCGCCGATTACGACAAGGCCATCGAGCAGAAGCCCAAGGGCCTCGACACGCTCTACGGCAACCGGGGCTTGATGAAGCATGAGTCCGGCGACCTAGATGGCGCCATCTCCGATTATAGCCAGGTCATCCTCTTGAAGCCGGAGAGCGCGCTCATCTACAACAACCGCGGCTACGCCTGGATCACCAAAGGGGACCGGGTGAAGGCGATCGCCGACTACGCCAAGGCCGCGGAGCTCGCGCCGAAGACCGCCAAATTCAGAGAGAACCTCGCCAACGCCCGACGGGACCAGGGGGATTATGCCGGGGCGGTCGCCGAATACGACAAGATCATCGCGCTGGATCCCAAGCAGCCTCTCTCATACTACCACCGGGGCAGCCTCAGGCAACTCGCTGGGGACTTCGCCGGGGCCATCCAGGATTTCGACAGGCTCGTCGGGTTCATGCCTAAGGCGTGGGTCGGATACTTCCATCGCGGCACCGCCCGGCAGGCCCAGGGCAACCCGGCGGCCGCTTTAGCCGATTACGATAAGGCCCTGACCGATGTCCGGCCCGCTTCCGAAAGGGTGATCCCTTATCGTGAGATCGTATTGCGGCAGCTGAAGCGGGGCACGCCTGATGCCGAGTTGGCCAAGATCGTGGCGAAGGGGAAGGCCGGATTCTATAATGACGTCGGACTCTATCTGAGCGGGTCTTTGGCCGAATCGGATTTCCTCGCCAAAGCCCGTAAAGAAGACCCCGAGGGCGGGTTCGAGCGGCAGTGTATGTCGTCCTATTTTGTGGGCATGGCCAGGCTGCTGTCCGGCGATACGGCCGCCGCCAGGGAGTTCCTCGAGCAAAGCGTCGCCACAAAGCAGATCGAGCTCAATGAGTTCATCCTGGCGCGCAGCGAGCTCGCGCGCCTGACAAAATCGAAATAGCTTCTTAAAGGGGACGCGTGTGAAAGATTCTCGAGATCAGGACCTGTCTTCCGCCGGCGAAGAATCGGCCGAGGATTTTTCGTCGCTGTTCGGCGCTTCCTTGGACGCGGCGGAGAAGACGTTCTCGGTCGGCGACAGGGTGCGCGGCGAGATCCTGGCCGTGGGGCGGGAGGACTCCCAGGTGGCGCTCGGGCCGGGACGGGAGGGCGTCGTCGCGACCGCCGACTTCCGCGACGCCGACGGCCTCTGCTCCGCGCGCGCGGGGGATGTGCTCGATCTTTTCGTGACGTCGGTCCGCCATAACGAGATCCGGCTTTCCAGGAACCCCACCGACAAGAATCTTGCCGAGGACTTGAAGGAGGCGTTCGACCTCAAGCGGCCCGTCGAGGGGCGCGTCGTCGAGGCTTGTAAAGGAGGATTTCGCATAAGCGTAAAGGGCAAGACCGCCTTCTGCCCCATCAGCCAGATCGACACCAAGCGCACCGAGACCGGGGCCGAGTTCATCGGCAAGACCTTCGTGTTCACGCTGACTGAGTTCTCCGAGGGCGGGCGGAACATCATCGTCTCCCGGCGCAAGCTTCTTGAGGAAGAGCAGGGGCGCGCCGCCGACGCCTTCCTCGCGGCGAACCCGGACGGCTGCGTCGTGGCCGGGACGGTCGTCCGGCTGGAGAAGTTCGGGGCTTTCGTCGAGCTCGTGCCCGGCGTCGAGGGCCTCCTGCACGTCTCCGAGGTCGCCTGGTCCCGGATCGCGTCGCCGTCGGAGATCCTGAGCGTCGGGCAGAGCCTGTCCGTGAAGCTGCTCAAGCGCGAGATGGTCGAAGGCCGCCTGAAGATCTCCCTGTCGCTCAAGCAGGTCACGGAGCGCCCGGCGACGCCCGCGGCTCCCGCGGTCCAGGACTCCTGGAGCAAGTATTCCGCCGGCCAGGTCGTGGAGGGGAAGATCACGCGCAAGGAGCTCTACGGCCTTTTCATCCAGCTCGAGCCCGGGGTCGTCGGCCTGCTGCATCAATCGAAGACGAACGACCGGCCGGACTTCCAGCTCGAGCGTCAGAAGGTCGGCGAGGCGATCTCGGTGCAGGTCGCGGAGGTCAAGCTCGACGAACGGCGTATCTCGCTCGAGCTCCCGCGCGACACGGACGCCGACGAGTGGCGTCAGCGGCAGCAGGACAGCGACGCGCCCGCGAGCGCCATGGCCGAGGTGCTCCGCGCCGCGCTCGAGAAGAAGAAGCGCTGATCTATTGCCGTAGATGATCACTCGTTCCGGAGCGAGTGATCATCATTATCGCCCGGTCCCATAAAACACAAACCCGCCTTTCGGTGGGTGGATGCCAGGAAATGACATAATTAGCCCGGCATGACCGAGCCGAACGAGTCGTCCGACCCCGTCGCTTACGCCGAGGCCTTGCATGGATCGGGGCTGCTCGACAAGTGCCTGGAGTTCTGCGAGCTCAACGCGGGCCAGGGCGAGTCCGCCCCGAAGCTGCTCCGACTCAAGGCGTTGTGCCTCATCGGTCTGGGCCGCGCGGCGGAGGCGAGGAGGCTGCTGGCCGACCCGCTGATGTCGGCGACGGCCGACGCCGCGGCGCACGCGCGGCTCGCCGCGGCCTTCGAGGCGCGCGGCGACGACGACCAGGCCCTCTCGCTGTACGACGAGTCTCTGCGCCTCTCCCCGAAGGATCCCGGCGTGCTGTTCAGCCGCGCGTGCCTGAAGCAGAAGCTCGGCCGGCACGACGCAGCGCTCGCGGACCTGGACACGGCGATCGAGCTGTCGCCGGGCCAGCCGGACCGCATCCTTACCCGCGTCGTGTTCCTGTATGACGCCGGGCGCGCCGAGGAGGCCCGGAAGTACGCGCTGCGCGTGATGGAGGCCTGGCCGGTCTTCCAGCGTCCCCTTGAGAGCATCATGTTTTATGGCGCGCCGATCATGCGCCTGCGCCGTGCGGAGGCGTTGTGGATGGAGGGCCGCGCGGACGACGCCCTGCGCGCGTGCGATGAGGTGCTGGAGGTCGACCCGCGCAGCGCGGCCGCGCTGACCATCAAAGGCTTCTGCCTGATGACGAGCGGCAAGCTTCCCGAGGCGCGCACGGCGCTGGACGAGGCCGTGCGCCAGGCTCCGGACGCCGCGCTGCCGTACAAGCGCCTGGGGATGGTTCAGCAGCGCCAGGGCGACCCGGCGGGCGCCCGCGCGAGCTACGAGCGGGCACTGGTGCTGGAGCCCGGGGACGGGGAGTCCTTGTTCGGTCGCGCCGAGGCCAGGCTGGCCCAGTCCGACCGCGCCGGGGCGCTGGCCGACCTGCGGGCGGCCTCGGCCGACGCCGAGTGGCGCCAGGTCTCCGAGCGCGCGATCCGCGACGCCGGCCTGGCGTAGCGCCCCATGCTGGCGAGAGAAATCAGGAGCCGGCGTCTTGCTGCGGGGGCCGCCCTGGCCCTGGCGCTGAGCGTGCCTGCCTCACTGAGCGCCGCGCCCGCCGTCTTGGATGCGCGGGTCTCCGTGCAATACGGCGAGCTTCTCGACCGGGATATCTACCTGCATTCCGACGACCGGCTGGGGGCGCTGCTCGAGCGCAAGGTCGGCGTGAATGCGCTGCAGCCCTATCTGGACCCGTTCTCGTCCTTGCTGCAGGATTCCATCGAGATGCTGTCGGGGCCCGATGAGCTCACGCACCGGCCTGTAGTCGATTATTTCCCGAAGGATCAGCCTCGCCCCGCATGGGCGGCCATCCTCGCGCAGGGCCGGATCGCCTTGACGACCGACCGCCGCGGGCATGTCCGGATCTTCCTCCGCGGCCTCGATCCCGAGCGGGCGTATCGGGAGAATTACTCCGTGATCCGGCACGCCCTGGCTTCTCTCGCCGAAGAGGCCAAGCCGCTGCGCGTGGACGTCTTCGCCTACGAGAACGATTACTTCGCGACCGAGCTCCTCCTCGACCCGGTCCCCTACCGCTTCGAGGCCTCGGCCTTCCCGCCGCCGGCCGGCAAGGTGCCGCTCGACCTGGGAGGGATAACGGCCTTCTTCGAATCCGGAGCGCTGCTCGAGGGCCTCCAGCTCGATAAGGACCGCGGCCTGGTTCTTTTCGGGACCCGGCCGAGCGTAAAGCCCCTCATCGCGGGCTCCCCCGCGTCGGTAGGCGATCTTGCGACCGCCTATCGCGCCGCGTTCCATGCCGGCCTCGATGAAGCTTATGTCAGCCTGGATCTGCATGAAGATGCGACTTTGGCGAAGGTGAATTTCGGAGGCCTGCTGGAGAATACCCGCATCGGGCATGTGCTCCTGCAGTCCGACAAGCGCTTCAAGACCATCAGCTTCGGCCTGGACCCCGACACCTACAAGGACGTCCGCCGGAAGACCTCCGCCGCGATCCCGTCGTTTTATTCCGCCAGGGAAAGGCACCTGGTGACGCCCTGGAAATGCCCGCACAGCAGCGGCTGGTGCAACACGCGCTTTTGGTTCTATCCGAACTCGGTGAAGATCGAGACCGATCCGGGCCGGGCCTTCGCTCATGTCACGAACGACCGCTTCGGCGCCGACGCGGAGCGGTACGCGAGCGATTACGCCTCTTCGGCGAACTTCGAGAGAAGGAAGAAGGAGGAGGTGTCGCCCGCGAACCGCGAGGCGATCGCTCATCTTAACGGGAACTACGACCGCTACGCGCGGGCTTTTGACGAGCTCCGCGAGCTGCAGGTCGTCGCCCGTATGGCCGGCCTGTCCGCTTGGCTCTTGCGCGCCCGGCCCGCGT
This sequence comes from uncultured Elusimicrobia bacterium, assembly GCA_964537395.1. Lineage (GTDB taxonomy): Bacteria > Elusimicrobiota > Elusimicrobia > UBA1565 > UBA9628 > GWA2-66-18. The sequence goes on along the minus strand of CAZIBN010000010.1, from coordinate 8,348 downwards.
GGCTGGATCTTGACGCCTTGCTCGCGGTCGACATCCCGATATCGCGGACGCCGAAAACGCTGCCCCGCATCATCGCGGCGACCGTCGCGGACTCCGAATTCGACGGGAGCAGCCTGGAGAACGCTCGTCGCCATTCCCGCACCGACGCTCTCTCCCCGGGCCTGGATCAGAGCATCTCCGCGCTGTTCGAACGGAGCTATCGCTTGGCCTCGTTCCTGCAGTGCCGGGAAGCGTTCGGTGCTTGCGCGGGCGCCGCGGGGGGGTGCTCCTGCGATTTCGAGGACCGCTCCAAGATGCCCGGACGTTTTCTGGAGCAGGCCGAGGGCATCCTTCGGGGCCAGGGCGGTGAGCCGGCCCGCGTGCTCGTGAAGAGCAAGAGCGATCTGCGCGCCTTCGCCAGCTTCGCCGCCTACGCCGCGCTGGCGAACGCGGAAAAATCGGCGCGGGAGGAAGCCTTGGTCCGGAAGCTGGAAGCTCTCCTCGACGAACACCGGCGCCTCGCGGCGCGGCAGGATGAGATCAAGCGGGAGCGCGAGCAAGGGCGTAAGAAGCTCGAGGCGCCCGATGCTCCGCGCGACGAGCTCCTCGAGGGCGACCGGAAGCTGGTCGCCGAGCACTCCCGGCTGAGCCGCCTTTCAGACAAGGCGTACTCTGAATGGCAGAGGCGCGACCGGGAGCTCAAGTCCCTGCGGCGCTGGCGCGAGATGTCTCAGGGCATCTCCGGCGGCATCGGCATGAGCTCCGCCGATTTCACCGTCGTCGAAACCACGGCGTCTGCCCGCATCGAGCGCATGAAGCAGGCGGCGTCGAGCGGCGAGGGCGCGGCCAAGTCGGGGCTGATCGTCAGCCGCTCCAGTCCACGTCCGGCGGAGGCCGCGGCCAGGATCCCGGGAGCGCCGCCGCTCCTCGCGGGAAAGTCCGCCCGGGCGCGGGTGCAGAAGGACGGCGAGGGGAAATGGCGGGATCATGTCGAGCTCGCGGAAGGTGCGGCGCGCACGCGCGTGTTCACCGAGAAGACTCTCGTCATCGAGACCCGGGGGAGCTCCGGCGCGTCCGCGGAGCCCCGGACCATCGTCGGGGAAATGACCTCTCCCCGGCGGATCGTATTCAAGAAAGCCCGCTAGGTCGAAGATAAAGCCTGGGGGAGAATTACTATTATTCATATTCCCTCTTGAGCCGGTATTAGAGCAGAGCAAAACCCCGCAGTGATCATTCTCCACGCCAGCTTTCTTCGCGGTCGCCTGTTCGTGTGGGGCGAAGCTCCCGACGCCAAGTGCGCCGAGCCGGACATGCTGGGGACGGCGCTGCGGGCGGCGGGCATCGACCGGCCGCTCCAGTTCGAAGCTATCGCGCCCGGGTCCGAGCATGCCGTCCCGCTCGAGACGGCCGAGGCCGTCGATTTTCTGGCGGCCGGCGCCGGCAAGAGCGTCGCGGCTCAATGCGCGCTGATCGGTCCTGATCTGTCCTTCTGGACCTCCGCCCTGGATTTTTGCGCCTCGCTCGTGGTCCGGGAGAGAATTGTTCCGGGGTACGCCCTGGAAAACAATCGGTTCCGGTCATACTGGAAGCCGATCTATACGGGCCCTGACGAGCAGGCTTTCCAGGAGCTCGCGGCACGCGTTCCTGGCGGCGAAGCGAGCCCCGACGGACTGCTGTCCGAATTCATGCGCGAGATCGCCGGCCACCTCATGCGCAGCGAGTCGAAGATCGCAAGCAGCCGCTCCCCGGGGATCCCGGAGCAGGCCGCCGGCCCGTTCAAGCTGTGCTTCCGTCTGGAGGAGCCCGAGGATCCGCAAGGCGTGTGGCGGGTGAGCTATCTGCTCCAGTCGACGAGCGATCCCAGCCTTCTCCTGCCCCCTGGCTCCGCCCTGGGCGCCGGCCCCCGGGCGCCGAAGATCCTCCGGCGCGAGAGCTTCGAGCTTCGCGAGAAGCTGCTCGGGGCCCTGGAGCATGCGGCGAGGATCTGCCCCGACATCAGGCTCAGCCTGGAGTCGGTCGCGCCGGACGGCTATGACCTCGACGCGCGAGGGGCCCATGATTTCCTGACATCGCGCGCCGCAGCCTTAGAGGCGGCGGGCTTCGGCGTCATGCTTCCCGCCTGGTGGACCCGCAAGGGCGGCAGGTCCAGATTAGCGGCGCGGGCCAGGGCGTCGAGACCCGGGATGCAGGGAGCCTTGGGGCTGTCTCTTGACGATGTGATACGCCTGGACTGGGAGGTCGCGCTCGGCACGGACACCTTGACCCGAAAAGAGCTCGACGACTTGGCGATGCTCAAGGAGCCCTTGGTGCGCCTGCGCGGGCGCTGGGTCGAAGCCAGCGGCGAAGATATCCGGACCGCGATGGAGTTCTGGAAAAAAAAGGAGCAGGCGACCCTTCGCGAGCTGGTGCGCATGTCCCTGGGCGGCGGCGAGTCTCCGCCCGGGCTCGAGACCCAGGAGGTCTCGGCGGAGGGGGAGCTCGGGCGTTTTCTGGACCGCATCCAGGGCAAGGCGCACTATGAAAAGCTCCCGGCGCCCAAAAAGCTCGCCGGCCGGCTGCGGCCCTATCAGCGGCGGGGCTTCTCCTGGCTCGCGTTCCTGCGCCAATACGGGCTGGGGGGCTGCCTGGCCGACGACATGGGCCTGGGCAAGACCATCCAGGCCCTGGCCTTGATCCAGAGAGACCATGAGGCCGGGGTCCGCCGGCCGGTCCTGATCGCCTGTCCGCTGTCCGTCGTCTCGAACTGGAAAAAAGAAGCGGAGCGCTTCACGCCCGGCCTGCCGGTCCTGGTCCATCACGGAGTGGACCGGGACAGGGCGGCCGCTTTCAAGAAAAGCATCGCCAAGCACGCCATCGTGGTCACGAGCTACGCGCTGCTGGCGCGAGACTTCGAGGCTCTGCGCGAGATCCGTTGGGGCGGCGTCATCCTCGACGAGGCTCAGAACGTGAAGAACCCTCAGACCCTCCAGTCGCGCGCGGCCCGCGCGCTCGAGGCCGACTACCGGATCGCGCTGACCGGCACTCCGGTCGAGAATCATGTGGGCGACCTGTGGTCCATCATGGAGTTCCTCAACCCGGGCCTGCTGGGAAGCCAGACGGATTTCAAGAAGAACTTCTTTGGGCCGATCGAAACCGGCGACAAGGAGGCCGCCGAGCGCCTCTCGCGCCTCACGCGGCCCTTCGTGCTGCGCCGGCTTAAATCCGACAAGTCCATCATCCGCGATCTTCCCGACAAGCTCGAGATGAAGGTGTTCTGCAACCTGACCAAGGAGCAGGCCTCGCTGTACGCCGCCGTGGGGCGGGACGCGGAGGCCGTCATCGAAGGCGCCGACGGCATACAGCGCCGCGGCCTCATCATCGCCGCTTTGACCAAGCTGAAGCAGATCTGCAACCATCCGGCCCATTTCCTGGGCGACGGCTCCCGGCTCGAGGGCCGCTCCGGCAAGCTCGCGCGCCTGTGCGAGATGCTCGAGGAAATTCTCGAATCGGGCGAGAGGGCTCTCGTTTTCACCCAGTACGCGGAAATGGGCCATTTGCTCCAGCGTCACCTCGGGGAGACCTTCGGCCGCGAGGTCCTGTTCCTGCACGGCGGCGTGCCTCGTACTCAGCGCGACCTCATGGTGGAGCGCTTCCAGGCCGAGGGCGAAGGCCCCGCGGTCTTCGTCCTCTCGCTCAAGGCCGGCGGCACGGGCCTCAACCTGACCCGCGCCACCCATGTCTTCCACTACGACCGTTGGTGGAATCCGGCGGTGGAGAATCAGGCCACGGATCGGGCCCACCGCATCGGCCAGACCAGCAACGTCCAGGTCCATAAATTCGTCTGCGCCGGAACGCTGGAGGAGAAGATCGACGCGATGCTCGAACGCAAGAGGGACGTCGCGGAGCGCGTCGTCGGCGCCGGCGAAGGCTGGCTCACCGAGCTCTCCAACGACGAGCTTCGCCAGGTCTTCGCCTTGAGCTCGGAGGCGGTGGGGGACTGAGCTTTCGCCGGCGGAAATGCTGGTGTCTGGGCCACCTTGGCCGTTAGAGGTCGAACACGAGGGGAGGATTGATGGGCTTGTACATATCGTCGCACATGCTGGCGTTGACGCAGGTCGTCGGGCCTTCCTTTGTGATTCCGTAGCCCTCGTGGATATGGCCGAAGACGTGGTAGGCGGGTTTGATCCGCTGGATCGCGGCGAGCAGATCCTCGCAGCCGACGCGCTCGCCTTTTCCGGACGGGCGCAAAGCCTCGTCTCCGTGGCCGAGCGGCGGCCCGTGTGTCACGAGGATTTGGACGTTGTCCGGGATCCGGTCCCATTTGGCCTTGATCTCGGGGCCGCGCTGTAAGTTGAAGGCCCAATCGTAGAACCACGGCTGCCAGGGCGACCCGTAGATTCGTAGGCCGTTGATGACGGTCTCGGAGTCCTGGAGATAGAGGCTGTTCGTCAAAAGCGACCTGGCCAGCGCAGGCTGTCGTTCGAAGGCGAAATCGTGATTGCCAGCGATCACGATCTTGTGTTTGTGGGGGAGCTGCCCCAGGAAAGAGTTGAAGCGCGCGATATCCGGTAGTTCGCCGTGGGCCGTGAAGTCACCGGCATGAATGAACACATCGCCGTCCGGGATGGGAAGCCGATCGTGCAGGGTGTGCGTGTCGGAGGTGCAGACGAATCTCATTTTGGATCGGGGGGCGAGAGCTGCTCGACATTTCCGTAAAGCCGTTTGTAGCGCGTCCCGAGAATGCTCAGGAGCTCTTGGCGCAAGTCGGTGCGCAGCTCCGACTGGACGATCATGCCGCGCAAGGGTTCTTGGGCGCGTTCCAGCTTGTCGAAGATGTTAGCGGCGGCCTTCGCGTCGATCTGAAGATTCTTCGCCAGCGCTTCGAAGTCGCTTCGCTTGAGCTTGTTCCTCTTAGCGTTGATCGTCAGCGCCGAGTCCTCTTCTTTCTCGATATAGAGCCTGGAACTGACGAGATCGTAGCAGGGGGCAAACGTGATGTCTTTCCCCCGTCCGAGCAGCGCCCAGTTCTTCAGATGCATATCGCCGTTGCCCGTGAGAAAGCACAGAAGGGCGCGCTCGAAGAGGTCGATCATGTCCAAGCCGATGTTGGCCGCGTGTGCGCGAATGGTCTTGCCGACTTGCTCGAGCGAGCCCATGTATTTGTCGGTCGAGCCCATGATTTGGAACGTTGTTTCGTTCGGGAATTTGCTTCCGTCGTCGGCTCGGTCGAAACGCTTGATGATGTAGCAGAGCCTCCCGTCGGACATCTCGAAAAGGCCGTGCGACGGGACGCGCATGCCCAATTCTTCGGCCATGTTCATGCAGAGGTTCTCGTTCATCGGGATCTGCGGGAAGCGGTCGCTTTCGGACTTGAGAATGTGGGTTCCGCCCGTGACGACGGATTCTATTTTCCCGCTCGCCTTGTCGAGCCGGATGGAGACTTTCGCTTGGACGCCGGAGATCGACATGCGGCCTTCGGCCTTGGTGACGATGCCGGGCAGGTCCGCCACGCCGAACGGGATCTCAGGCGGGCGTGTGGTGCCGAACAGGCGATTGAGGCAACGCGGGTGGTAGCGCTCGCGCGTCTCGACCGGCTTATGACAGCAGAGGCATCTGTTCGCCATTCTATTCCTCGATCGGCCGGACGCTTACGGCGCCCACCGGGTCTTGCCCCGTGTGCAGAAGCAGGCGGAACTTGTCGTTCTTGTCGATCTTCGCCGCGGCGCAGTCTAGATCCAAGAGCCACCCTTCGGGCAGCAGTCCGTCGAAAAAGGGGAAGAGTTCTTTTGACTCGTACTTCTCCGCGCGTAAAGGCATGGACAGGCTGATCGGTGCGGCCGCGGCGTCTGACAGATATCCGCTGTCGTAGGCGAACTCATAGCCGTCCGACTTCTTGGTCAGAACACCGGCCGGCTTGGAGTCGAAAAGGACCGTCGCGCGATTTAGGCTCATGGGTTATTCTCGGTGCAGGTCCACTGGACCCAGACGTTTTCCGAAAAGAAAAAGGACCTTATTGACAGTGTCGGTGCGCAGCGAGGTTTTGCCTTGCTCCAGATCGCGTATGAAGCGCAACCCGACGCCCGCCTTGGTCGCGAGTTCGGTCTGCGTGAGCCCTGCCGAGCGGCGGTGTTCCTTCACGAAGTCTGAGACGGCGTTTTTTTTCATGTTGTTGGCGCTATACCCGATGCCGCCGTTTGGTGCCGCGTGTTAGCGGAAAGAGGCGTTATCGGGTATAAGTAGTATAAAATTATACCCGATGTAGCCTGTTTTGTCAAGACTTGTCAATATTTATACCCGATAGAGCCTATTTCGTCGCGCAGACAGGGTGTTATCGGAGGGTGTGCGGAGGAGCGTAAGTTGTTCGTTGGCTGCTTCCTGAGCGAGGGGGAGGTGAAGGGTATTCTGAATCTGGGAATTATCTAATGAACCGCCAAAGTAAAAATAAGGTCAGGGTCAATAAAGTGGAATCGATGAGTTGAGGCGCTTTAACTGAATATAAAAGATCATCGATCCTGGATAACACTTTAAACCAGACGGGCAGATGCTGGTCGAGTACTTCAACCCGCCCGTCGACCGCCTTCGCGGCTCGTCTGCCGCTTTCTACGGCGCCTTCGATGCTCCATACCTGGGCCTGGGTCCTGGTATGGGCTCCGGCCAGGAATAGATTTGAGACCGGGGTCCTCTGCGCGGGCCGGTAGGCTTCGGTGTTGGTTGTGTTAACCCATTTGGCCTGCGGTGATTTGATGCCTTCACGGGAAAATTCCCATTCATGCCACACTTCTATCCTCAATATCGGGAAGTCCTTCAGTTCTTTGCCGTTGTTCGCTTCTTTGATCAAGTCATTAAGCGCGCCGCAGCTTAAGATCTGGGCTTTGACTTCGTCTATGAACTCGTCCTTGGTGCAATTATTCACCGGCTTATGGTGGATCCTCCCCGGAAAGCTGCTGATACAGGAGGTGCCCGTCCAAAGAGATTCCACGTTTTGTCCCAGGTCCACTTCCTCGTCCCAGGCCTGCTCTTCGGCAAAAAGGGTTATGTTGAATTCGGAATCGCAAACCACAACGGCAGTCCTTGCCCGGGGAAATTCGATCTTTTCAGAGAATGCCAGCCGGAAGGAAACTTGAACGTGAGGGCCGCCCTGGATAAGGGGCCTGAACGATCTCAATTCTTCCTGCCGCTCAAGCGCGGGGGTCTTGCTTAAAATATCAGCGGTGATAAAAGGATTCAGGGCCAGGATATACATATCTCCGTGGATCTTTTCTCCGCCGCAATAAGCGGAGGTGATCTTGGCTCCGTCGAATTCAAGCTCCGTCAGCGCTTTCTGCCAAAAGAAGTTCACGCCTTCGGCTTCAAGGTATTTAACCCAGGGACGGAACCAGTATTCGCTGCTGGGACCTTTGAACAGCAGCCAGCCGGTGCCGGTCTTTTGCGTCCATCCTGGCCCGTCCTGGTCGGCTTTGTGCTTCTCCAGGGCTTTAGTGGCGAATTGCTTCCTGAAAAAATCACCGGCGGTGTGCAATGAAACTTTCGACCAATCCGAGCCGATCCACGGGCCGAAGCAGGACCGCCAGGCCTTATAGGCTTTGTCTTTTAATAAAGGTTTCCAGGCTTGCGCCGCATTCAGCTTGTCATAGTCGATCCTGCTTCTGTTATTGGAGGTCCAGGTTTTAAACATCAAGTAAGACCATTTGACGAATTCCCGCTTGCTCATCATGAACATCGCGGAAAAATTCTTAAGGCCCCCGGCATAGAATTGGGCCTTCCCGGCATCCGGGAAGATGCCGAAATCGATGGGACGAGAGAGGGCCAGGTCATAGATGTTCCCTTTGTCGTTAAAAGGGATATGCCGCATAAGGTCAAAAGCGTTGATGTACCAGGGGCCCATCCCATGCCAGGAATATTCCGAAGGCAGGTTGTCCTGTTTGTCCCGATGACTCCTGAAGAACCCGCCCGCTTCTTCGGCGATCTCATACACCGAAACGCTGTAGCCTAGCTGGACTAATTCATGCGCGGCGCTTAACCCGGAGATGCCGGCTCCGAAAATCATGATTTTAGCGGACGTGGGGGCCTTTGCTTCTGATCGCATCAGGCAGAATATACCTCTCGGGACCTTTGCCCGCCATGCGTAGAATTACGCTCCTGACGTCTCCCGCCAGACGCCGCCCCCGCGTATAGCTGCGCATGGCCGTTTCGTCGGAGCCAATGCGCAATGAGTCGGCGGTTCAAGTAAGTCGGAGCGGGGGATTCATGAGCAAGTTCCTATTGGCGTTAATGGCGGCGATTTTGACGATTCCCAGTGCGCTTCGGGCCGAGGATGCGCCGCCGGCTCCGGCACCTGCGATCGCAGCTCCATCGGCTCCGGATAAAACACATAGCCTCCAGGCGTGAGC
>CAZIBN010000009.1:0-67849 GCA_964537395.1 uncultured Elusimicrobia bacterium | reverse complement strand
CGGCTCTTCACGAGCTCCAGGAATTCCTTGCGCGTGCGCGCGTCCTTCTTGAACACGCCGACCATGCACGAGGTCGTCGTCGGCGAATGGTGGCTCTCCGCGCCGCGCATCTCCATGCACAGGTGCCGGGCTTCCATGACGACGGCCACGCCCAAGGGCTTGAGCTTGGCGCTCAGCGTGTGGGCGATGTCCATCGTCAGGCGCTCCTGGACCTGCAGGCGCCGGGCGAAGACCTCGACGATCTTGGGGATCTTCGAGAGCCCGATGATCTTTTTATTCGGCAGGTAGGCCACATGCGCCCGGCCAAAAAACGGCAGCATGTGGTGCTCGCACATCGAGTAGAACGCGATGTCGCGCACGATCACCATCTCGTCGTAGCACTCGGTGAACAGCGCCTCGTTGATCAGCGCGTCGAGGTCCACGCGGTAGCCGCTCGTCAGCTCCCGAAGAGCCTTCGCGACGCGATGAGGAGTTTTGAGGAGCCCCTCCCGCTTCGGATCCTCGCCGAGGTCGGCGAGGATATCGGCGTAGTGCCGCTCGATGCGGGCGATGCTCGGCTCGGCCGATTTTTTCGGCGAGACCGACTTGATCCTGCTCACAGAGAGCCCAGCCACTCGAGCAGGGTGCGCACCGGCGAACCCGTGCCGCCCTTCGGCGCGTAGGTCGCCGAATCGCTGCCCGTGAAGGCCGTGCCGGCGATGTCGAGGTGAGCCCAAGGCTTCCCATCGACGAATTCCTGTAAGAATAATCCGCCGATGATCGAGCCGGCTTCGCCGCGAGCCTTCGAGATGTTCAGGAGCTCGGCGATGTTGCCTTTGATGTTCTCTTTGTAGTCCTCGACGAGAGGAAGCTCGCAGAACGCCTCGTCGGCGCGCTTGCCGGCGGCCTTTACCTGGCCGATCAGCTTCGAGTCGTTGCCCATGATGCCCGCGACCTTCGAGCCGAGCGCCACGACGACGGCTCCGGTGAGCGTCGCGAGATCGACGATCGCCTGAGGATCCTGCTTCGCGGCGAGGCACAGCGCGTCGGCGAGGACCAGGCGGCCCTCGGCGTCGGTGTTCCAGACCTCGATGGTCTTGCCGTTCATGGCCTTGAGCACGTCGCCGGGCTTGTAAGCGTCGGGCCCGGGCATGTTGTAGGTCACGCCGATGATCCCGTGGACCTCGACCTTCGGCTTGAGCTCGGCGATGACCTTGAAGACGGCGAGCACGGAGGCCGCGCCCGCCATGTCGCACTTCATGTCTTCCATCGACGCCGCGGGCTTCAGCGACAGCCCGCCCGAGTCGAACATCACGCCCTTGCCGACGATGGCGACGCGCTTCTTGGTCGCGGCCTTGGGCTTGTAGACCAGGTGCACCATGAAGGGCGCCTCGCTCGAGCCGCGCGCCACGCCGAGGAACGAGCCCATGCCCATGTCGGCGCACGCGACCTTGTCCATGACGGTGACGGTGACGCCAGCGCCCTTGAGGGTCTCGGAGAGGTCGGCGATGCTCTGCGGCGTCTTGTCGGACGGCGCCCGGTTGACGAGGTCGCGCGCGAAGCAGACGGCGGACGCGTAGGTCGCCGCCTTGGCGCAGGCCTTCTCGAGCGAAACGCGCGAACCGGCGTCCTGGATCACGATCGCGGCGCTCGTGAGCTTGTCGGCGTCCCCCTTCTTGTACTCCTCGTACTTGTAGGCGGCGAGGAGCAGGCCCTCGGCGACCGCCTGCGGATGCTCGGAGCAGAGCACGGCGATCTTCTCGCGCTTGGAGCGGATGGCGCCGAGCAACGAGCCGGCGGCGCGGCGGAAGGTCTCGGACGTCGAGCCCTTCTTCTTTCCGAGGCCGACCGCGAACACGCGGCGGTGCTTGCCCAGGATGTCGAGATCGACCCGGCACACTTCCTTGATCCCGGCCTTGAAGCTCTCCTCGTGCAGCTTGGCGTTGAGCGCGACCTTGGCGGCGTTGGACAGGATCTTGGCGCCGGCCAGGCCCGCGTCCTCATAGACGAATACGGCGAGGTCGCGATGGTCGGACTCGAGAGTCTTGAGCGGAAGGGGCGTGACGTTCATGGGCGGTTCTCCTCAGCGGCGTGTATCAGGTATGGGGCGACGAGCGCGGCGACGACGGCACCGGCGAGCGGACCGACCCAGTAGACATATTGCATGGACCAAAGACCGGCGGCGAGCGAGGGCCCGAAGGCGCGCGCGGGGTTCATGGCGCCGCCGGTGAGCGGCCCGGCGATGAGCGCGCCGAACAAGGTGGCGGCGCCGATCGTGAGCGGCGCGAAGCGCCGCGAGCGGCGCTGGTCGGCGGCGAATATCGCCAGGGTGAGAAAGAAAGTGGCGACGGCCTCGACGAGGGTGGCGGCGCGGTAGCCGATGCCGACAGGAAGGCAGGACCCGAGGTAGGCCGGCGCGACGAGGAGCTCGGGCCGTCCGCCGGAGAGCACCGCGCGCAAAAAGAGGCCGGCGCAGGCCGCGCCCAGCAGTTGGGCCGCGAGCGCCAGGACGCCGCGCTGGGTGTCGACGCGCCGCAGGCCGAGCTCAGCGATGCAGATCGCGGGGTTGAACCGGCCGACCGCGGAAGAGAAAGTGTGCACGACGGTCGCGGCGGCGGCGGCATAAGCCAGCGCGATCCCCACGGGCCCGATCTTCCCTCCCGTGGCGAAATCGAGGCAAAGCGCGCCGGCCCCCGCGAGCGTCAGCGCGAAGGTCCCGACGAACTCGGCGGCGAACGCCCTTAATCCACCCATGTCCTGCTAGGAGGATACTATATCGCCCTCGTGTAGCTACAGCGTCGGAAAGGCCCGCTCATATGGGCGGGGCGGCGAAGGCGACGTCCGTCGGGGACGCGCGGCATTGAGCCGCGCTCGGGGTAGACGCGACAATGAAGGACATGGTCGCGTCAACCCCACGCCCCGCCGGACGTCGCCTTCGCCGCCCATTATATCAGGGGGCCTTTCCGTCGAGAACCCAACGGCGATATGGTTTCCTCGGTCGCGCGGCGTACGACCTCATTGGCCGATCGCGAGTCGTACGCTCGGCGCTTCGGCGATGCGCCTGCGGCGCGCCTTATATGGCGCTCTAATATTGATGCAAGGGGGCCGACGAGATATAGCCCTGAGGGGCGTGGGTCGCGCGACCAGAAATGCTCATGCGGTCGCGCAAGACCCGAGCGCGGCTCAATGCCGCGCGTCCCCTCAGGGCTATATCTCGTCGGCCCCGCCCGCATCGACGTTAGAACCGGTAGGAGAGCGACAGCTTGTGGGTGGAGCCGAGACCGCCGGCGGGAGACCAGCCGTAGTCGAAGCCGAAGCGCTGGAGCCCCAGGCCGGCGCCGAAGGTAATGCCGGTGACTCCGCCGGAATCGCTGCCGTTAAGGCGGCCATCGTAGCCCGTCCGCAGGGCGGTGGAGAGGCCCTGCTTCATCGGGACGCGCCACTCGAGGCCGAAGCTCGGATAGGCCGAGCGATCGCGCGGGGCATTCAGGTCGAGGGTGACGGCGAGGCTCTTGGTGATCTTGAGGGCCTGGCCGACCGTGATGATCATGGGCAGCGGGTCGCCGACCGCGTGGAACTTGAGCTGGCCTCCGATGTTCTGGGCGCTGAGCGAAAGGGCGTAAGGGAACTCTCCGGGCAGCCAGGTGCGCCAGCGGGCGCCGAGGTCGATGGCGCCGGTCGAGGCGCTGCTCTGGATCTTCGAGGTCACGTATTTGAGGCCGGCGCCGACGTCGAGGCCGCGCGCGACCGTGGCACCCCAGGCGATGAAGACGGCGAAATCCTGCGGCCTGAGGCTGTTGCCGGTCGGCGCCGCGGTGTTGTCGATCTCGGCGATGCTTCCCGAGTTCTGATAGAGGATGGCGACGCCGATCGTGCCCAGCTGGTCGGGACGCAGGTCACGCTCGCGTCCGGACTGCTTCGTGAAAGGAGATTCGACGGGCTGGGCGTAGGCGATGAAGTCCTGAAAGGTGGATTGATAGGCGGCGCCGTGCGTCATCGTCGCGTGGCGGTAGCGCAGGCCCGCGAGGCCGGCGGGGTTCCAGTAGATCGCGGTCGCGTCGTCAACGGCCGCGCGCACGGCTCCGCCCATGCCCGCGGCGCGCGCGTCCGCGCCGAGCTTGAGGAACGTGCCGCCGCTGGTCCCCCCCTGGCTCGAGCCGAAGCCCGCCGCCGCGGCCGGAAGTGCCGCGAGAACGAGCAATACGGCGAATGCCAGGTGCTTCATCTTTCGATCGCGCACTTCACGAGCGAAGTGGTGCCGTCGGCGGCGGTGATGCGCGCGAAATAGACGCCGCTGGCCGCGCGCAGGCCGCCGTCGGTCAGGCCGTTCCAGGTGACCGCCCCGGAGGCGGCGCCGTCGTAGGAGAGGTCGCGTATGCGTTCCCCGGCGAGGTTCAGGATGCGGATGGAGCCGGACACTGGCAGGCGGTCGAAGGTGATGCCGGGGGCGTCGAAGCGGGACAGGGACCCGGGCCTCCAGGGGATCGGGTAGACCCGCACCTGCGACAGCGAGGTGCCGATGGTCAGAGGCGCGAACATCGCGAACACGGAGAAGTGCGGCGTGAAGACGGTGACGCGCCGTGTGGCGGGATCGACGAAGGTCGTCAGGAGTTCCCAACGGTTGACCGTGGTGTTGAGCGTGTACACCTTGATCGCGGAGGCCGCCAGGGGAGGGTTCGAGCCGTCGATGACGTTGTCGCCGTTGGCGTCGGTGTAAGGCATCGAGATGCTCGCCGAGGAGCCGAGGGTCTGGGTGAACGGCGAGCCTCCGACGATCGGAACGACCTCGATGATGCTGTTCGGCACGAGCGTGAAGCCGGTCGGGATGACGGTCAGCCCGGCGTTGAGGACGGCGGGCGTGATCGTGATCGGATGCAGGAGCGGGTCCACGGAAACGAAGAGGGTGGCGGGCGCGCTGAACGTGTTGGGCGCCAGGCCGATGAGGATGGTGTTGTTCGGTGAGGGCGGTGTCACCGTGGAAACGAAGCTCCCCTGATATTCGGCGAGGGCCTCGACGGCGTTCATGGCCCGGTTCTGGACGCGCACGACGTCGATGCTTCCCAAGAAGCCACGGTCGTAGCCGGCCGCGGCCGACTGCCGGTTGCCGATCGAGATATCATGGGCGGCGGCGGTCCGTGCGGGCACGCCCAGGACCGTCGAGGCGGCCCGGCCGTTGACGTACAGCGTGGCGGTTCCGACCGCGGAGTCGTAGACGCCGATCAGATGGACCCAGGTTTCGAGCGCGATCGTGTTCGTCGAAGGCGCGACGAACCCGGGCTTCGGCACGAAGCGCCAGAGGCCGCCGGAGACCTCGAGCGCGAAGTTCTCGACGCCGCCGTTGCCGCGCACGACGATCCCCGCCCCGTTGGGCTGGACCAGGCTCGAGGGCTTCACCCAGGCGGAGACGGTGAGCTTGTCGGTGAAGTTGTATTGCGCCGCGTCGGGGACGCGCACGAGGCCGTTGTCCACGCCCGTGAAGGCTACAGCGTTGCCGAGGCCGGACGGGCCGGCGGTGAAGGTGGGCGTGGAGACGCAGCCGAAGGCGACGCAGGTCAGCAGGCCGGTATTGCTGAACCCGGCCGAGTCCGCCGCGAGCAGCCCCGTGTTCTCGTCGAATTGCCATTGCCCGACCGAGCCGTTGGGCGGGACATAGGCCGAGGGCGGGGCCGGTATGACCGTGATCGCGGGATCGGACTTGGTGTGCGCTGTGGCGATGGCGACGTAGTTGCCGAGCAGCTGGCTGCCGTTGATGGAGCGCACGCGCGCGTAGTAGGAGGTGCCCTGAAAGAGGCCGGTGACGGTCGCGGTCGTCGCGTTGACGGTCAAGGTCGTGACGATGATCCCGAAGGTCGCGTCCGTGGTGACCGCCACCTCATAGAACGTGTAGGACGGATTGAGGCCGCCGTTCCAGGAGTAGGTGATGCTGCTCGAATTGATGGCGTTGACGGCCGTGGCGGTCGGATCGTTGGCCAAGGTGAAGGTGGCGCCCAGGCTTCGCTGGCCTGCGCCGTTTCCGGAGACGGCCTCGATCTGGGTCGTGTACTGAGTGTTGGTCGTGAGGCCCGATTGACGGAACGTGCGCAGGCCTCCGGTGTATAAGAGCGCGCCGACGGAGTCATAGAGGTTGTAGTACCGGGCACCTGTGACCGCGGTCCAGGTCCAATCGATCGCGGTATTCGAGAAGGGCGCGCCGGCCACGCCGGGCGCGGCCGGCAAGGTCGTGAACGAGGTGCTGACGAACACGGTTGCGGTCCCGCCGAATGAATCGGTGGAGCGCCCGCTGAACCCTTGGACGCGGGCGAAGTAGGTCGTGCCGATGAGGAGCCCGGACAGCGGGACCGAGCTGCCGGTGAGGTTGCTCGCGAGGGTCGCCGGCGTCGAGACGCCGGTCGCGAATGTCGCATCCTGCGAATAGCTGAGCAGATAGCGCGTGTAGGCCGGGTTGCCGTTCTGGTTCCAGCTGATCAGCGCGCTGCCCGTCGAGACGAGGGTCGGTACGACGCTGGCGGCCAGTGGCGGGTTCGCCAGCGTGTAGATGGACGTCGCGGTGCCGAGGCCGGAGCCCCAGACGTCGGTGATGCGGAGCTTGCGGCCGACGATCTGGTTCGGGGCGCCGGGCAGGTTCTCTCCGATGGTGGCGGTCGGGTAGGCCATGTTGCCGGGCGGGATCAAGTTTGAGCCGCTGGGTGCGTCGACGAGCTGATAGATGACGCTCGCCGAGCCCGGAGGCAGGCAGACGCGAGGCGGAGCCCCCCAGCTCCAGGTGATGTCGTTGGGAGAGGTCGCGACCGCGGTCAGGCCCGGCGCGAGCGGCGGCGAGTTGTCGATCGTGACGCCGTAGGAGGTGGCGAAGGCGCTTTCGCCGTCGATGTTCTGCGCGGTGAACCCCCAGCGCGCCGCCGCCGAGTAGGGCTCGGGCGGGATGTAGGTCACGACGCCCGTGGTGCCGTTGGCTGGGGAGCCGGAGTAGGATCCCGCCACGGTGCTGAAGCTGACGCCGCTGTTCGAGGAGAAGTTGTGAAACTGCGTCGTCCACTCGAGCATGACGTCTTCGTCCGTGAGCGTGGTGTTCAGGATGCGGACGTCGTCGATCCTGCCGTTGAAGTATTCGGTGGCGCCGGAGTAGCGGCCGATCTCGAGGGTGGCGGTGTTCGGGTGGCCCGAAAAGGAATTGGTGCTGGAGGCGAGAGAGGTGCCGATGAGGACTCCGTCGACGTAGAAGCTCCGGATGCTGGCGTTGCGGCGGACCAGGTGGACGAGGTGCCAGCCGCCGACGAGGCTGGCGCCCTTCGTGACGTCGGTATTGCCCGCGGTCTCGCGGGAATCGAAATGGCGCAGGCCGCCGGTCCCTCCGATGCCGATGCCCCAGTAGCCGGTGGCGCCCTGCTGCGAGACGATGCGGCCGTTGATGGCCGAGGCGTTGACCCACGCCGAGAGCGTGTAGCTCGCGGGCAGATTCCAGGAGGTGGAATTGGGAGACGTTCCGTACTGGGTGGAGCCGTTGAGCTGAAGCGCTTCGGCGGACAGGCCGCTGGTGGCCAGGCCGCCGCCACCGGGAGTCGGCAGCGGCCCGAGCGGCGTGATGGCGACGTTGCCGCTGGCGGAAGGAAGGGTGGTCGTGCTTGCCGGGCAGGCGATGCCCATGGGCTGGATCGGCTGGGCGGCGGTATAGAGCGCCATCGTGTTCGCGCAGATGACCCCGCTGGTGTCCCGGTAGGTGCACTCTCCGGTTTTCACCGATGCCGAGCCGTTCGGGTCGTTGTAGTTCCAGGTCCAGGTCTGGCACGAGTCGCCCCCGCTGCATCCTGCGGTGAAGCAGGCCGAACGCGTGACCGCGAAGTTCGCGTCGAACCGCCACAGAGCGAGCGTGCTCGCGGGCAGGACGCTGAGGCGGCGCTGGCCGACCTTGAGTCCGGGCGAGGTGCTCTGCAGCTCGGCGAGGACCGTCGGGGTCGGGTGGGCCGTGTTCGAGCCCGCCGCGAAGCTTCCGTCGCACTGGAGGACCTTCGGCGTTATGCTCGGAGGAGAAGCGAAGGCGGGCGCCGGCGCAAAAGAGACGGCCGCCGCGAGGGCGGCGCCGAGGACGGAAAACCGGGCGGTGCGCGAGGTCGTCATCCTATATAGGAGAGGCTAGCTTCCGGCTGTTACGCAATCATTTCAGGCGGGCGATCAGGGCCAGGGCCCCTTCGCGGTCTTTGATCTCCCCCTCGGCCTGCGCTTCGCGCACGCGTTCGAGAAGCTCTCCGATGCGGGGTCCGGGCGGGATCTTGAGCGCCTTCATGACATCGCGGCCGTCGAGCAGGCGTTCGGGGGCCGGGGCTCGCGAGAGGTCTCGCCACCGGCGCAAAAGCGTGGAGACGAGTTGGAGGTGGTGGACGGTCTTGCGTGCGTCCTCCGGCTTGAGGCGCGAGAGGTCGGAGCGCTTGGAGTCGGCGGTCGCCGTCTTAAGGAGGCGCTTAAGGCGCGCTTCGGGCATGTAGCTCGAGTGGTCCCCCCAGCAAACGATCAGGAGTCCCGGGGCGTCCGGGCCGAGGTCGCGGAAGAAGCGGTACACGGCGCGTTCGGTCAGCGGGCCGCCGGAGGCCAGATGCCCCGGGCGCAGGTGATGGCGCACGATCGCGGAGGCGGTGTCGATCTGCTCGCGGGAGAGGCGCAGGCGCCTCAATATCTTCTCGGTGGCCGAGGCGCCCTTCGTGTCGTGCTCGAAGAAGCGCAGGCGGCCGTCGATCTTCTTCGCGGTCTCGGGCTTGGCGACGTCGTGCAGCAGCGCGGCCAGGAGCAGCAGCGCGCGGAACGGAGCGCCGCCGCGCTCGGCGAAGTGCTTCTCGAGGTCGCCGGCGATCGCCGGGTAGATCCCGCGCAGGTTCGTGAGCAGGAAGTCAACGCGGGCGCAGACGTCGAGCGTGTGCTTCATCACGCCGCCCGGCCCGTAATAATCCTCGGCGCAGCGGCGCGAGGGCTCGAGCTCGGGGAAGATGGCCGTCAGCAGGCCGCACTCGTCCATCAGGGCGAGCCAGGAGGAGGCTCCGGGCACGGCGAGGAGCAGGAGCAGCTCGGCGGTGACGCGCTCGGGCGAGGGCTTTGCGATGAGCGGGCGCAGCCGCTTGATCGCCTTGAGGGTCTTGCCTTCGATCGTCAGGTCGTGCTGGGCGGCGATGCGGAAGGCGCGCAGCAGGCGCAGCGGGTCGTCGCTCAGGTTCTCCTCGATCTCGGCGCGCACGAGCCCGGCCGCGAGATCCTTGAGCCCGCCCCTTGGATCAAGGAACGCCGATTCGGGGAGGGACGGGGGGAGCTCTTTGGCCAGCTCGAGCGCGGCGGCATTCACAGTGAAGTCTCGGCGGGCGAGGTCCGACTCGATCGACTTGCCCTGGAGCCCGGCGATGTCGATCTGCCTGATGGTCTTGCCGCGCGCGGGCATCAGCACGAGGCGGTAAACGGCGTTCTCCTCGTCGAGCGTGACGAGCGTGCCCTTGAACGCGCGCGCGAGCTGGGCCGCCAGCGCGCGCGCGTCGGCGCAGGCGAGGTCGAGATCGCCGAAAGGACGGCCGAGGGCCGCGTCCCGGATCGAGCCGCCCACGAGCCACACCGGCTGCTTCGCGGCGGCGAAGACCTTCGCGAGCAGCGCTCGCGGTTCGGCGCCCAGGCGTACGCGCTGGGCGGCCATCAGGCTTTCGCGGCGGGCGCGCGCTTTTTCAGCTCGCGGTCGCGCAGCTCGCGCTTGAGGACCTTCTGAAGCGCGTTCTTCGGCAGGGCGTCCACGATCTCGACGTCGCGGGGGCGCTTGTATCCGTCAAGGCGCTCCTTGAAGAACTGGAGCAAGGCGGCCTTGTCGGCCGTGCTGCCCTTCTTGAGGACGACGAACGCCTTGATGGTCTCGTCGCCGACATCGTCGGGAATGCCGATGATCGCACTCTCCTCGACGGCAGGGTTCTCGGCGATGACGGCCTCGACCTGCGCGGGAAAAACCTTGAGGCCCTTCACGATGATCATGTCCTTCTTGCGGTCGCGGATCGAGAGGTAGCCGTCGGCGTCCATGACGCCGATGTCGCCGGTCTTGAGCCAGCCGTCGGCGGTGAAGGTCGCGCGCGTGTCCTCGGGCCGGTTCCAATAGCCTTTCATCACGCAGTCGCCCTGGACGCAGATCTCGCCTTCGGTGCCCTGCGCGACCACATTCTCGCTATCGTCGATGATCTTCAGCCGCACGCCGTCGATGGCGGGGCCCACCATGCCGGGCCGGACGGCTCCGGGCGCGCTGATGGTGGCTACGGGGCTCGTCTCGGTGAGGCCCCAACCTTCGACGATCTCGACGCCGACGGCGTCGCGGAACGACTCGGCGACGACGGCAGAGAGAGGCGCGGCTCCGGAGACGGGAATCTTGACCCGGCGGAACGCCCAGAAGCGCAGGTACGCGCGCACCTTCCAGTCCTTAGCCTCGCGCGAGAGCGCGGCGTACACCTGCGGGACGCCCGCGAACAGGCTCACGCCGCGGCGTCCCATCGCCTTGAGCCAGGGCTTGGCCGGCGCGATCGCGGCGAAGACGACGCTGGTCAAAGTCAGGCGCAGAGACACGAGGACGATCCCGGTCCAGGCGAAGCTGTGGAACATCGGCAGGATGCACAGCGTCACGTCGGAGCGGTTGAGCTTCATGCGTCGCAACGCTGAATCGCAGTTGGTCACGAGGTTGCGGTGTGTGAGCATCACGCCCTTGGGAAATCCGGTCGTGCCCGAGGTGTAGAGGATCGCGGCGACGTCGCTTTCGAGCGCCGCGTCGTGCGTGGGCTCGGAGAAGACCGGCGACCGCAGCTCGTTCAATGGTCTGATTAAGGCGGTCGGGGGCGCCAGGAGGTCCGTCACCCAGAGCTTCTCAAGCGCCACGCATTTCTCCGCCGCTGCGGTGAGGCCGGGCAGGAAATCGGATTGCGTGAAGACGCCCTTCGCGCCGCAGTCGCCGAGCATGTACGCGAGCTCGTCGGCCTTCTGCACCATGAAGTTGATGGGCACGGCGATGGCGCCGAGGCGGTTGATGGCGAAATAGGCGACGATGAATTCGGGCGCGTTGCGGTGGACGATCGCGACGCGGTCGCCCTTGACGATGCCGGCGCGGCGCAGGCCTTCTGCGACTTCTAGGATTTCTTGGCGTAAGCCAAGAAAGGAGATCTCACGCTCGCCGAACACGAGAGCGGTTTTGCCCCCCCCTTCCTGAGCCGACCGATCGAGAAGCGCGTTGAGTGTGGACATGGAGGTTATTTTTGGCGAGGGTCCAGGATGTCGCGAACGGCGTCGCCCAGCAGGTTCCAGCCGAGGACGAACATGAAGATCGTGACGCCGGGGATGAACACCGTGTGCCAGTATTCGAAGGGGCTCCCCGCCGATCCGAGTATCCAATTCCTCGAGAGGGAAATCAGCTGGCCCCAGTCCGCGTAGCCGACCGGCGCGCCCAGTCCGAGGAAGGACAGGGCCGCCGCCGTGAGCACGATGCGCCCCATGGACAGGGACGCGACGACCAGGACGGGGTAGATGGAGTTCGGGATGATGTGGCGGAACAGGATGCGCGCGTCGGACGCGCCGAGCGCGCGCGCCGCCGCGACGAAATCCCGCTCTTTAACGGACATCACCTCGCCCCTTAATAATCGGGCATAGGACGGCCATGAGACGGCCATGACGGAATACATGACGTTGTCGAGGCTCGGCCCCATGATCGCGACGATGACGACGGCGAGCACGAGGTCGGGGAAGGCGAGCACGATGTCGGTGAAGCGCATCAGGCCTTCGTCGATCCAGCCTCCATGAAAGCCCGCCGCGCCTCCGAGGAGGATGCCGATGAGCACCGAGAAGCCGACGACCTTGAGCGCGACAGAGAACGCGGTGCGCGAGCCCCAGACCATGCCGTAGTACAGGTCGTACTGCTGCTCCGTCGTGCCGAACCAGTGCTCCTTCGACGGGCGCACCGGGTCAGGGCTGTAGCCGGTCTGAGGGATGATATACGAGTCGCGCGATCCTGCCTCGGGCGGGGCCAGGACCGGAGCCAGCACCGCGACCGAGAAGAAGAATCCGATCAGGGCGAAGCCGAGCAAAGACATCGGCCGGCGCTTGAGCGTTTTCCAAATTGATTTTACTTTCTCCATCTCAGTCGCCCACCCGTATGCGGGGATCGACGACCGCGTATAAGAGGTCAGAGACAAGATTGGCCATCACGAAGAGAAACGCGGTGAGCAACGTCGATCCCAGCACGCCGGGGATGTCGAGCTGCTGCGCGGCCTGCACGCCCCAGCGGCCGATGCCCGGGAAATCGAAGACCGTCTCCGTGATGACGACGCCGCCGAGCAAACCGATGAATAACAGGCTCGAAAGCGTCACGACGGGGATCAGAGCGTTGGCGAGCGCGTGCTTGCGGATGACGACGCTCTCCGGCAGCCCCTTGGCGCGCGCGGTGCGCACGTAATCTTTAGATAGCTCTTCCAGCATGGATGAGCGCGTTATGCGCAGGAGGAGCGCGACCGAGATGTAGATGAGGGTGATGGCCGGCAGGACCATGTGCTTGACCGCGTCCACGTACGCGCCCCACTCGCCGTTGAGAAGGCAGTCGAACGTGAGCAGGCCCGTGTAGTGCTTGAACGCCTCGGAGTGCACGAGCATGTCCGTCTCGAGCGTGTAGCGTCCCGGCGGGAACCAGTGCAGACGCCCATAGAACACCATCAGGAGCACGAGGCCCAGGACGAAGCTCGGCAGGGAGTAGCCGGTGATCGCGACGAAGCGCGTGGCATGGTCGATGAAGCGGTCCCGGTAGACGGCCGACAGCACGCCGAAGAACACCCCGATGACCAGGATCGGGATGAACGAGAGCAAGGTCAGCTCGAACGTCGCCGGGAAGAACGCCTTGATGGCCTCGGTGACGGGCATCTTCGCCGTCTCCGAGTAGCCGAGGTCTCCGTGCAGCACCTGGTTGAGCCAGGTCCAGTACTGCGTGTGCCCGACCCAGACCACGCGGACGCTGGGCGTCGGCCGGAGGTGCCCGACGAACTTGAACGGGACCAGCAGCGGGGCCCTCAGGTGATATTTCTCGATCACCGCCTCAAGCTGGGAGAGCTGTCTTGGATCCTTGATGTACAGCGAGGCGCGCATCTCGGCCGACAGGAACTGCAGGCAGAAGAACAGCAGGAAGGTCACGCCGAACATGACGAGTGGCAGGAAGGCGAGGCGCTTGAGGCAGAATTTCAGCATCGGGTCTAGTCCTTCGAGAGCGAGTAGAAGTAGCCGCCGTACGGCGAGTCGGGGAAGATCGGGTTGTGGTACCAGCCCTTCACCCAATCCCGCTGGGTCCGATAACGGACTGCGTCGAGGATGTACAGCTGCGGCACCTCCTCGAACGCGAGGTCCTGGAGCTTCGCGTAGATCGCCTTGCGCTTGGAAAGATCGGTCTCCGCGTTGCCCTCGTCGACGAGCCGGTCGAACTCCGGGCTCTTGAACTTCTGCGTCATGGGGTAGTCCCCCTTCGAGTGCAGGAGCGGGAACGCGAAGTTGTGCGGGTCCGGATAGTCGGCGTTCCAGCCCATCACGAAGATCGGGAGCTTCGACGACTTGTAGTTGTCCAGGAAGGTCGGCCACTCGACGGCGCGCACGTCGATCTTGAATTTAGGATTGAGCCCCTCGATGTTGCGCTTCAGGATCTGGCAGACGGTCTGGCGCGGCAGGTTGCCGCTATTGAAGGCCATGGTGAACTTGAAGCCCTGGTCCCAGAGCTTGCCGCCGTACGCCTTGCGGAAGTACTCCTCGGCCTTCTTCTTGTCGAGGTTGTATTTCTTGCCGTTGGGGTTGTGGCCGGGGAGACTTTTGGGGATCGCGCCCGTGGCCTGCGTGCCTTTGCCTCGCATCACGTCGTTGATGAAGCCCTTGTAGTCGAAGGAGTAGGCGAAGGCCTTGCGCACGTCCTTGTCGGAGAAGAAGTCGGGCGGGATGCCGTTGCCGTCGAGCTTGCCCGATCCCAGGAAGGTGTTGCCGACCGCGTTGATCTTGTAGGTGAAGAAGACCACGGGGTTCATCTCGACCGTGGGCAGGTCGTCGATGATCTTGACGCCGGGCATGCCCTGGAGCTGGGTCAGCAGCGGGCGGTCCGCGTAGATCGCGTCCGCGTCGCCGGCCTGCAGCATCAGCTTGCGCGTGCCGAACTCGCTGACGCCCTTGATGACGATGTTCTTGAGCTTCGCCGGCGCGCGCCAATACTGGTCGTTGCGCGTCAGGATGAATTCCTTCGTCTTGCGGTCCCAGCGCTCGAGCTTGAAGGGGCCGGTGCCGTTGGCGCGCTCGAAGAAGGGCGACGACTCCTTGCTCGGGTTGTTGTATTTAACCCACGTCGCTTCGGCGCCGTCCCAATCCCCGTTCTTGACGGCCCAGTCCTTGGACAGGATGGGCGCCCAGGAGGCGAGGATGGTCAGGATGGGGGCGTACGGCCGCGGCAGGCGGATGATGAGCTTATCGCCCTGCGTGCTGACCGCGCGGTTCGCGTCGGCCCACACGTCCGGCAGGATCTTCCCGTCGTCGCCGCGCGTCGAAGGATAGCCGAGCAGGGGCTCGAGCAGCAAAGAGGAGGGGCCGGCGGCGCGGTCGCTCAGCAGAAAGCGCAGCAAGGACCACTTCGCGTCCGACACCGTCATCGGCGTGCCGTCGTGGAACTTGACGCCCTTGCGGATCGGGATCGTGTAGGTCCGCCCGTCGGGAGAGATCAGGCCGTTCTCCAGGCTCGGCACCTGCGTGGCGGCGAGCGGGATCAGCTTCTCGGTCGAGGTCCGGTCGAACTGGAACAGCGGTTCGTAAAGGTTCATGCCGATCATGTGGCTGGCGGTGTCGTACGAGTACGCCGGATCGAGGCTGTCGGAGTCGGAGATCGTCAGGTAGGTATAGGTGTCGGGGTTCTTGACGTTGGAGGCGGCCAGGGCCGGCGCCGGAACGGTCCCGAGCGCGAGAGCCACGACGAGAAATAGGCGGATCATGGGGCGTATTCTAGCACTCATTGCGCGGACTTATGGAGGTCGTAGTAGTACCCGCCATAGGGCATATCCGGGAACGTCGGCCGGAAGATGAAGCCCTTCACCCAGGTCCTCTGCGCGCGGTAGCGCACGCCTTCGGCGAGCATCACGTGGGGGACATCCTCGTCGACCAGCGCCTGCATCTGCTTGTACAACGACGCGCGCTTGGCCTCATCGAGGGTGACGGCCGCCTCTTCGATGACCGCGTCCACCTTCGGGTTCTTGTAGCCCTGCTTGCCCGCGTAGTAGCCCGCGGAGTGCACGATCGGGAACGCGAAATTGTGCGCGTCGGGATAGTCCGCCTGCCACACGGCGAGGAACAGCGGGATCTTGTTGGCCTGCGTCTGCTCGAGGTAGGTGGACCACTGGATCATGCGCAGGTCCACCTTGAACTTGGGGTTCAAGGCCTCCACGTTCTTCTTGACCATCTGCGCGATCGTCTGCGCGGGCGCGGAGCCGGAGTTGAACACGAACGAGACCTTGAAGCCCTTCTCCCAGACCTGGCCCCCCCACGCCTTGCGGAAGTGCTCCTCCGCCTTCTTCGGATCCAAGAAAAACTGAGGCTTTGGGTTGGAGCCGCCGGGCAAAGACGAGGGGATCACGCCCGAGGTCCGCCGTCCCTTGCCGCGCAGGATGTCCTTGATGTAGCCATCGTAGTCCACGCTGTAGGCGAACGCCTTGCGCACGTCCTTGTCGGAGAAGAAGTCGGGCGGCACGCCCTGGCCGTCGAGCTTGCCCGAGCCGATGTTCGAGTTGGCCGTCGGGTTCATCTTGAACGTGAATACCAAGGTCGACGAGCGCTCGAGGTTCTGCAGGCCGTCGATGACCTCCGCACCCGGCACGCCCTGGAGCTGAGGAAAGTACATCTGCGGGCCGTACACCGCGTCGGCGTCTCCGGCCTGAAGCATGAGCTTGCGCGTGTTGAAGTCGTCGACGACCTTGATGATGACCTGGCTGAGCTTCGCGGGCTCGCGCCAGTAGCCATCGTGGCGCGCGAGCAGCGTGTACTTGTTCGCCTTGTCGATGCGCTCGAGCTTGAAGGCGCCCGTCCCGTTGGCCTTGTCGTTGGGGATCATCGCCGCGCGCAGGGGGTTGTTGAACTTCCCGGCCGTCGCGGCCTGCCCGTCCCATTGACCATGCTTCACGCAGAAATCCTTCGAGGACATCGCGCCGAAGTTCGCCAGGATGGTCAGGAACGGCGCGAAAGGCCGGACGAGCTTGAGCACGAGGTCGCCCTTGTCCACCGTTACGGCCGCAAAGGCGCGGTCCACGATCGTCGGGTCGAGCTTGCCGTCCTTGCGCGTGCTGTTCTCGCCCAGGATCGGCTCAAGCAGGAGGGACGCCGGCCCGCCGTCGCGGTCCGTCAGCAGGAAGCGCAGGATCGAGTAGCGCGCGTCCTCGGGCGTCAGGATCGTGCCGTCGTGGAACTTCACGCCCTTGCGGATCGGGAAGCGATAGGTGAGGCCGTCGGCGGAGACGAGGCCGTTCGCCTTGGACGGGACCTTCGTGGCGATCATCGGCATCAGGTCCTTGATCGCCAGGCCGGCGCCCTTGTATGCGAGCAGGTACTCGTACACGTTCGAGATGATGTTGTGGCTCGCCGTGTCGTAGGACCACGCCGGGTCGAGGCTGTCGGGATCGCCGATCGTCGCGTACACGAACTTGTCCGGATTCTTGACTTGGGCGGACGCGGGGATGGCGAACAGCGCGGCGAGCAGTAAGGTTCTCATTGTGTTTTAGTGACCTCGTACAGCGTTCCGTAGGGTTGGATCGGGTGGTACAGCCAGCCTTGGACCTTGGCGCGACGGACGACGATATTGTGGCTGTCCGCCGTGAAGATCGCGGGCGCGTCGTAAATCGCCATCGCCTGCAGCTCGTAGTACAACGCCTTGCGCTTGGCGGGATCGGTCTCGGCCGCGGCCGCCTCGATCATTGCGTCGGCTCTGGGGTTTTGATAGCCCAGCATGGACGCGAAGTAGCCGTGCGAGTGCAGAAACGGCTCGACCGCGTTGTGCGGGTCCGGATAGTCGAGGATCCAGCGGTACACGAATGCGGGCAGGCGCTTGGCGCGGAACTCGTCGAGCAGCTTCGATTCAGGAAGCGGCCTGCAGTCCACGTGGAACTTCGCATTGACCTTCTCGATGCCTTCCTTCAACAGGCGGCAGGCGATGCGGCGCTCGGCATTCCCTTCGGTATAGGCCATCGACAGCGCGAAGCCGTGCTCCCACACCTGGCCGTTCTTGGCGCGCTTGAACGCGGCCTCCGACTGGTACGGCGAGAACGGCCACGGCTTCTGCTTGGGATTATAGCCGAACAGCACCGCCGGAATCGGCCCGTGCGCCTGCACGGCCTTGCTGCGGTAGCCTTCTCTGATGAAGGCGTCGTAGTCGAAGGCGAAGGCGAAGCCCTTGCGCACCTCCGCGTCCGCGAAGAAATCCGGCGGCACGCCGTCGCCGAGCCCTCCGCTGCCGAGCCAGGGGTTGTCCTTCGGCTCGACGTTCAGATTGAAGAGCACCGTGTTCTGAGTTTCAAGAGCGGGCAGACCGTCGGTCACGATCACGCCGGGCAGGCCCTCGAACTGGTCCAGATAGCGTCGCTCGACGAACGCGACATCGCTCTCCCCCTCGGCGAGGCGCCGCCGCCGCTCGCGCGAGTCCGCGACCGCCGACAGATTGACGCGGGCCAGCGCCGCGGGCTTGCGCCAGTAGCTTTCGTTGCGCACGAGGGAGATCTTCTTCGCGGCGCGGTCCCAGGACTCCAGCTGGAAGGGGCCGGTCCCGTTGACGCGAGAATATAAAGCGGAGGCTTCCTTCGCGGGATTTCGGTGCTTGAGCCAGGACTCCTTGCGGCCGTCCCAGCCGCCGTTGGCGACGACGGTCGGATGGGACACGACGTGGGCGAAGTTGGCGAGTATGCTCAGGAGCGGCGAGAAGGGCTTCTTCAGGCGCAGGACCAAGGCGCCGCCCTCGACGGAGATGGCCTTGTCGGCCAAAGTGAAGATCTGGTCGGGCGGCAGGGCGCTGGTGTTGCGCTCGCCGATGAGTCCCTCCAGGAGAAGGTTCGAGGGCCCGCCGTCCCGGTCGAGCAGAAGGAAGCGCATCAGGGAGTATTTCACGTCCTCGGCGGTCATCGGCGTGCCGTCGTGGAACTTCACGCCGCTTCTCAGCGGGAACGCGTAGGTGAGGCCGTCCTTCGACAGGAAGCCGTTGGCCAAAGACGGGACGACGGTCGCGATGTGCGGTTCGAAGGCGTCGAGCGACTCGCCCTTGAAGTCGATCAAGGTCTCGTAGACCTGGTCGACGACGAACAGCGAGGCCGCGTCGTAGCCCCAGTGCGGATCGAGGGTGTCCACGTCGGCGGCCAGCGCGTAGTCGAGGGTGGAGGGGTCGTTGGAGGCGCTAGCGGGAACGCCTAGCGTGAGGGCGAGGAGCACGGCAAGAGAGAGCCTGAGCATCGGCTTATTCTAGTCAATTTGCGCTGGAATTATAGCGGGGAAGCGAGAAAAACCGGCGAATTTCAATCTAGCACTTTTTAAATATTCGGAGCTCGATTTACGGAAAATTATTCTTTATCCAATTGTGTTTAACCTCAATTCAATCTGGCACTCGTAACCGGCACTTTCATGTCGGCATGCTATTCCGACAGCAGATGAACGCCAGCCGCTCAGGAAGCTCGTGCTTCTCTTTTCGGGGCGCGGTTCCTGCCCACACAAAAAAGCCCTCCATCGCTGGAGGGCTTTCGACTCTTCCCGGGAAGAGTCGAGTCAGGATCAGCCGTAGGGCTCGGATTTAGGGTTAAGCGCGCTTCTTCTTCTCCGCCAGCCACTTCTCTCCGCCCACGAGCAGCAGCAAGGCGGAGATGATTCCGAACGCCGCGACCGAGGTCAGGTCGGACTTCGCGAGCGCGGCGAAGCGCTCGCTCATGTCCATCGACTGCGACAGCGACGGGCTCAGGCTCAGCATCGCGATGATGATTCCGGCGATGGCTCCGCCCGCGATATAGCCCGACGAGAACAGCACTCCGGGGCTCATGTCCCCCTCCGACTCGCTCTTCTTCGTCCAGCCGTCGGCGATCCAGCGCAGCACGCCGCCCACGAAGATCGGCGTCGAGGACGACAGCGGCAGGTACACCCCGACCGCGAAGGGCAAGGACGGCACGCGGCACAGCTCGAGCACGAGCGCGATGCCCACGCCCAGCAGGACGAGGCCCCACGGCAGCTTGCTCGTGAGGATGCCGTCGATGATCAGCGACATCAGCCGCGCCTTGGGCGCGTTGTACTTGAGCACGTTCGTGCCGTCGAGGCGCGTGGTCTCGACACCGTTGATGCCCGGGTCCACGAGGTACTTGATCGCGCCCGAGTCGTCGACGAGATACTTGCCCTGCGGCAGGCCGGCGACGTCGCCGTCGGCCGCGTGCCAGACCTTATAGGTGGCGCCGTCGATGGAGGCGTCCGTGCCCTTGAGGCCCTCGCTCTCCTTGAGGTCGGCGACCGGCGCCGTGATGCCGGGATACGAGCGCTTCGCGTAGGTCGTGCTCGCGTTGTTGAGGAGGATGAGCGTCAAGCCGATGACGAGCGCGGAGCTCAGCGCGCCCACGAGCAGGCCGAGCTGCTGGTAGCGCGGAGTCGCGCCGACCAGGTAGCCGGTCTTGAGGTCCTGAGAGGTCGTGCCGCCGTTGGAGGCCGCGATGCAGACGATCGCCGCGATCGAGAGCGCCGTCAGGCGCGCGCCCTTGCCCACCCAGCCGCCCGTCGGGTCGAATTGATTCAGGAGCACGAAGATCAGGCAGGTCAGCAGCAAGGTCGCCACCGTCATGCCCGAGATCGGGTTCGAGGACGAGCCGATCTCGCCGGTCAGGCGCGAGGACACCGTCACGAACAGGAATCCGAAAAGGACGATCAGGATCGCTCCGAGGATGCCCTTCACGCCGAAGCCCAGGCCGAGGCCCGGCGCCGCCGCGATCGCGAGCACGAGGAGCAGGCTGCCGACCACGACGACCGAGTTGGGCAGGTCGTCGTCGGTGCGCAGCTTGGGGCCCGTCGCCTTCGCGATGCCGCCCGCCATGATGTCGGCCAGGCCGGACTTGAGAGCGGTGAAGATGGTCGGAAGCGCCTGGAACAGCGAGATGATGCCGCCGGCCGCCACCGCGCCCGCGCCGATGTAGAGGATGTAGGACTTCCAGATCTCGCCGGGCGACATGTCGTGGATGAGCTTGGTGGCCGGGAACAGCGGGGCCGTGAGGCCGTCGCCGAAGAGCTTGATGGCCGGGATCAGGACCCAGGAAGCGAGCACGCCGCCGGCGACCATGACGCAGGAGATCTTCGTGCCGATGATGTAGCCGACGCCGACGAGTTCGGGGGCCACCTCGCCGCTGATCGCCGCGCCCTTGAAGAACGGGATCGGGCGCTCGGGCGCGTCGCCCCACAGCTTGAAGCCGCTCATGAGGACCTTGTACGCGGCCGCGATGCCGAAGCCGGTGAAGACGGTCTTCGCGCTGGAGCCGCCCTGCTCGCCGACGATCAGGACGTCCGCGCAGGCGGTGCCTTCCGGATACGGCAAAATGCCGTGCTGCTTGACGATGAACGCGCGGCGCAGCGGGATCATCATGAGCACGCCGAGCAGGCCGCCGAGCGAGGAGACGATGAGCACGCGCGCCGCGTCCATCTCGTAACCCAGGATCATCAGGGCCGGCATCGTGACGCCGACGCCGAAGGCGATGGACTCGCCGGCCGAGCCGACGGTCTGGACCATGTTGTTCTCGAGGATGGTCGTCTTGCGGGCGCCTGTGAGCTTCGAAAAAAGGCGGAAGAGCGTGATGGAGAGCACCGCGATCGGGATCGAGGCCGAGACCGTCATGCCGACCTTGAGCACTAAGTAGAGAGAGGAAGCGCCGAAGACGATGCCGAGGAGCGCGCCTACCACGACCGCGGGCCAGGTGTATTCTTCCATGCGCGTGCTGTCGGAGACGTAGGGCTTGTGCTCTTTCGCGTGAGTGGTGGACATGGTCTTCTCCTAAAGGGCGATGAGTGCGGCGGCGCTGGGCGCGTCTTTGAACGGAAGCACTTCGCAGGCGGTCTCGTGGCCGGACTTGGCCTTGATGAGGGACTGGTCGTTGGTCTTGCAGGATTCCTTCATGTAGCGGCAGCGCGGGTGGAAGCGGCAGCCGGATGGGGGCTTGAGCGGTGAGGGAACGTCGCCGGTAAGCAATATTCTTTTTCGGCGCTTCTCGATCGAGGGGTCGGGGACCGGGACAGCGGACAACAACGCCTCGGTGTAGGGGTGCTGGGGGTCGTTGAAAAGCGTTTCGGAGTCGGCGGTCTCGACGATGCGTCCTAGATACATCACGGCGATTCGGGTGCACAAATGACGGACCACCGAGAAATCGTGAGAGATGAACAGATACGCCAACTTCCGCTCTTTCTGCAGATCCTTTAATAGATTAAGTATTTGAGCTTGGATCGAGACGTCGAGCGCGGACACGGGTTCGTCCGCGACGACCAATTTCGGGTCGAGGGCTAAAGCTCTCGCGATGCCGACGCGTTGACGCTGGCCGCCGGAGAATTCGTGCGGGTGCCGGGGAAGATAGCTCTTGGCGATGCCGCAATCGTCGAGCAATTTGGCCAATACCTTGGCACGCTCGGCATGGTTCCGGTGCATATCATGGATCACCCACGGCTCGGTGATGATCTCCTCGACGGTCATGCGCGGGTTGAGGCTGGAATAGGGGTCCTGGAAGATGACCTGCATCTCGCTGCGCATCTTCTTCAGCCCGGCGCCGTTCATCTTGGAGATGTCCTGGCCGTTGAAGATCACGGAGCCGGCGGTGGACTTCTCGAGCGCGAGCACGAGCTTGCCGAGCGTCGTCTTGCCGCAGCCGGATTCGCCGACGACGGCGAAGCTCTCCTGCGGCATCACGTTGAAGGAAACGCCGTCCACGGCCTTGACCGAGGTCTTCTCCCCGAACAGGCCCTTTCTGACGTCGAAATGCTTTTTGAGATCCTTGACCTCGAGAAGGGGTGCCGCGCTCATTTGACCCCGCCGGCCGCTTCGTGGCGGTGTGAGCTTTGCGTCGAGTCCTTCTCGTTCTCCCAGCAGTTGGACATGCGCGGGCCGGCGAGATGGAACTGGGGCGGATCGTCGGTGCCGCAGCGCTCCATCACCTTCGGGCAGCGCGGCGCGAAGGGGCAGCCGACGAAGCCGCCGCCGAGGTCCGGAGGCTGGCCGGAGATGGCCTCGAGGCGCTCCTTGCGTTCGTAGATCGAGGGCACGGAGCCGAGCAGGCCCCTTGTGTACGGATGCTTGGGGTTCTTGAAGAGGTCGTTGACCGGGGCGTGCTCGACGGCGCGGCCGGCGTACATGACGACGACGTCGTCGGCCATCTCGGCGACGACGCCGATGTTGTGCGTGATGAGCACGATCGCCATATTGTATTCGGCCTGAAGCGCCTTCATGAGCTCCAGGATCTGCGCCTGGATGGTGACGTCGAGGGCCGTCGTCGGCTCATCGGCGATCAGGACGTCGGGCTCGCAGGAGAGCGCGATCGCGATCATCGCGCGCTGGCGCATGCCGCCGGAGAACTGGTGCGGGTAGTCGTTGACCCGGTCCTCGGGATGAGGGATGCCGACTTTCTTGAGGAGGTCCACGGCCTTGGCCCAGGCCTTCGCCTGGGAAACGCCCTGATGCAGGACGATGGCCTCGGCGATCTGCTCGCCGACCTTGATGACGGGGTTCAGGCTCGTCATCGGCTCCTGGAAGATCATCGCGATGCGGTTGCCTCGGATCTTGCGCATCTCTTCGGAGCCCATCTTCAGCAGATCGCGGCCTTGGAAGAGAATTTCACCGCCCACGACCTTGGCGGGCGGTTCGGGAAGAAGCCGAAGGATGGAGAGCGCGTGAACGCTTTTGCCGGAGCCCGACTCTCCGACGACGGCGAGCGTTTTCCCGGGGTAGAGGTCGTAGCTGACCCCGTCGACCGCCTTGACGGTCCGCTCGCGCGTGATGAAGTGCGTCCGCAGGCCGCGGACGGAGAGGACGGGCTCGCTCACCTAGATGGAGGTCGTGACGAGGCTCTCGGTGGAGAGCACGCCGGGGGTGGCTCGGATGTCGCGCACGACGACGTTGGAGAGGGTGCCGACGTCCTCGGTCTCGATGTCGAGCACGAGGTCCCAGCGCCCGAACACGGCGGTGACGTGCGAAACGCCTTTGATCTCTTTAATACGGGTCAGCGCGACCTTTTCCTTGCCCGCCATCAAACGCACCAGCACCAGTCCGGTCACCATTGAGCGCCTCCCTCATCGATCGGCCGTCGGTTCGAAGTATATCAAAATTTACCGGAAACGACGGCGTTTCAAGTAGAATCTCCCCCTCATGCGGCTCACCAAAAAACATCGGCAGGGGCTGGCTTTGCTCGGGGCCGTCGCCGTCCTTTATGCCGCGGTCTTCTCTCTGTGGACCGTGCGCGCAAAGAGCCGCGAGCTGCGCCTGTCCGCGTCGAAGCTCGAGCACCTCCATTACGATATAGTCGAGCTGTCCCTCGTTTCCGGCGACCCGTCCCTGGACGAGTCCTTCCGCGCCCTCCCCCCGCGCTTCGTGGTCATGCGCGGCACCGAGACCTTGACGACGATCGCCGGCATCCGTGAGATGCAGACCCTGCGCGTGGCGCCGGGGCTTTGGACGGCGCGCTGGCCGGTGCCGTGGAACGCGCCGCCGGGCACGTACCGGCCCGCGCTCGTCGGACGCCCGGATCTCGCGGCGCGCGTGCAGATCGCCCCCTTCAGGATCACCCGGCGGACGCCGACGCCGATGCCGAAGGGCTTCGTCGTGGCCACGCTCGAAAGCGTGATGCCGCTGGCGTCGATGAAGATCAAAGGCCCCGATGGAGCCATGACGGACTGGCGCGGCCTGCTCGACTGGGCGAAGTACGTCGGCGCCGACGCGTTCTGGATGCTCGGCGGGCAGACGCCGGGTCTGGGCAAGGACGAGATCTGGATGAAGACCAACCTTTCTATGATCCCGAAGGTGGCCGAGGAATGCAAAAAGCGCGGCCTCCAGTTCGGCGTGTACGCGATGGTCTCGCTGACGATGTCCAAGCAGGCCTTGCCGGGCTACGAGTATGGGCTTGAGATCAAGGACGGCCAGCCTGTCGTCACCCGCGCCATCTCCATTCGCGACCAGAAGCGCGTTGCCGACGTGGCCGCGTTCCTGAAACCGTTCGCCGACGATCCGAACGTGGACTGGGTCGGGCTCGACTACATCCGCAACGCGCTCGGGGGCTATGAGCTCGTCGATGACTTCGTCGCCGAGATGCCGGGTGTCTTCGTCCCCCCCGAGTGGCGCAAGCTGACGCGTGATGAGCGCATGACCTGGCTCGCGCGCAAGAAGATCATGCGCCGCGACATGGACTTCGTCGAGGCCTGGGAGTGGTGGCGCGCGCGCCGCGTCGCGCTGATCGTCAAGGAGATCAAGGCGCGCCTTGGCGGCAAGCCGCTGTGGGCGTTCACGCTCACCTGGGAGAAGGGCTGGCACCACGGCCAGGATCCGGTTATGATGAACGATGCGGGCGTGGACATCGACGCCCTCATGTTCTACGAGGCCGACAAGCCGCAGTACGCCGCGATGATGAAGAGCTGGAACGAGTATGTGAAGACGAATGACGTTCAGCTTCTTCCCGGAAATATCTTTGACTGGGGTCTGCACCAAAAAGACGAAGCCGGTCCCGGCGAGTTCGGCCGGCGCATGAAGGTCGCCGTTTCGGACGTTTATGGCGACGGCCCCGCACAAGGCGTTTTCTATCACGACATGGCGAGGCTGATCTGGGGCCGTCTCGGACCGTGGGGCACGCGCGGCTGGGCCGACGAGGCTCGGAAAATATCCCGTTTTGTCAAATCACAGCCGGATCCGGAGAAAAAGCGATGAAAGCCCTGCTGCTGCTGCTCGTTATGACGCCGGCCGCTTACGCCCAGGTCTCCGTGCCCGCCGGGAACTGCCAGCCGCAGACCGTCCCCGCCGCCAAGAAGACGACCTTGACCTTCCCCGACGGCAAAACGATCAAGATCGACCTCGTGGACACTCCGATGTCGCGCGAGGTCGGCCTCATGTGCGTGACCAAGATGCCCCGCACCTACGGCATGCTGTTCGTCTTCCCCCAGGATATGCAGCTCGGCTTCTGGATGAAGAACACCTTGGTCCCCCTCGACATCCTGTGGATCGGGCCGGACAAGAAGATCACCGTGATCCGCGAGAAGCTCAAGGAGTCGACGGTGGACACCCCCGACGACAAGATCGTGACGGCGTCCGGCCAGGGCCAGTTCGTGCTCGAGCTCGCCTCGGGCGAGGCCTCGCGGCGCAAGCTCAAGGCCGGCGATCAGCTTCGCTTCACCGCTGCGATCCCGAACAAGTGATCTCGGCCCCGATCCTTTGATCTATTCTCGAGGATAATCACTCGTCCCGGGACGAGCGATCGTGCCTTGAACGGCACAAGCGTTGGGAGCTGTTTCCGGAAACAGCTCAGCGCTTCGCGGGCGGAAGGCGTAGCAGCTCGATCTCGGGGTGCTTCTCCGAGAGGTACTGCAGGGACCAGGGCGTCGGGAACAGGATCATCTCGTTGCCCTCCTCGTCCTTGACGCGCGCGGACTGCATCGGCAGGGCGACCGCGTCCACGGCGCCGGGCTTGGTGTTCGGCCCGACCCATCTCGCGAGCGTCCAGGGCATCGCTTCGAGACGGGATTCCACTCCATATTCGGACTGAAGGCGGAACTGCGCCACCTCGAACTGGAGCGGGCCGACGGCGGCGAGCAAGGTGGCCTTGGCGTCGCCCATGTCGCGCGGGACCAAGGCGCGCACGACGCCCTCGCGCAGGAGCTGCTCGAGGCCCTTCGCGAACGGCTTGTACTTGGAGGGGTTGGGGTTGCTGATGCGCGCGAAGCACTCGGGGGCGAAGCGCGGGATCTCGTCGAAGACGACCTTGGGGTCTTCGGAGAGCGTGTCGCCGATGCCGAAGTCGGAGTAGCCGACGAGGCCGATCACGTCGCCCGCGTACGCCTCCTCGATGATCTCACGATCACGGCCGAAGATCTTGTGGGCGTTCGCTAAACGGTACGACTTCCCCGTCCGGCTATGAGTAACCGTCAGATCACGGGTGAATTTCCCCGACACCACCCGGACGAACGCAACGCGGTCGCGGTGCTTGGGATCCATGTTGCCCTGGATCTTGAAGACGAAACCGGAAAAGGACTCATTATCGGGCTGGATGACGCCCGCGGTCGAGGCGCGAGGCGAGGGTGGCGGCGCGTGCTTGAGGAGAGCATCGAGCAGCATCTGCACGCCGAAATTGTTGACGGCGGAGCCGAAGTACACGGGAGTCGTCCCCCCCGTCAGCGCGTCGGTCGCGTCGAAGCCTGCGCCCGCGGCATCGAGCAGATGGACCTGCTCTTTGAAATGATGGTAGGAGTCCTCATCCAGCGCTTCCTTGACGGTGGGATCGTCGATGCCGGCGACCTCGACGGGCGCTTTGTACGCACCGCGCACGGTGCGCTCGAACATGTGCGCCTGCTTCGTAGTGCGGTCGTAGACGCCCTTGAAGCGCTGCCCCACGCCCATGGGCCAGTTGACGGGATAGGGATGGAGCTGGAGCATGTTCTCGAGCTCGTCGAGCAACTCGAGCAGGTCGCGCGTCTCCCGGTCGAGCTTGTTCATGAACGTCAGGATCGGGATCCCGCGCAAACGGCAAACCTCAAACAGCTTCAAGGTCTGCGGCTCGATGCCCTTGCCGGCGTCGATGACCATGACGGCCGCGTCGACCGCGGTCAGCACGCGGTAGGTGTCTTCGGAAAAATCCTTGTGGCCCGGGGTATCGAGCAGATTGATCCGGTGGCCCTCATAGTCGAACTGTAAAACAGTGGAGCTTACGGAGATGCCGCGTTTGCGTTCGAGCTCCATCCAATCTGATGCGGACGAGCTTTGGTTTTTACGCGCCGTGACGGAACCGGCAAGTTGCAGCGCCCCGCCATAGAGCAATAACTTTTCAGTTAATGTCGTTTTACCCGCGTCGGGGTGCGAGATGATCGCGAAGGTGCGGCGCCGGGAGACCTCGGACTTGATGTCGGCCATAAAGGGCGTCGGCGCTTACGCGTCGAAGCGGTAGCCGAAGCCGCGGACGGCGACGATCTTGTCGGCCACCGCGCCGATCTTGTTGCGCAGATGGGAGAGCGTCACGTCGATGACCTTCGTCGTCAGGTCGATGCCCGAGTCGTAGCCCCAGACGTGCTGCAGCAGGAAGTCGCGCGTCAGCACGCGGCCCTTGCGGTAGACGAGGAACCAGAGCAGGTCGAACTCCTTGGCGGAGAGCGGGATCTCCTTGTCGCCGATGTGGACCTTGCGCGAGGCGCGGTCGAGCTTGACGCCGCCGGCCTCGACCGTGGTCGGCTCCTCGCCCTTGCCGGCGCGGCGCAGGATCGCGGCGACGCGCGCGACGAGCTCCTCGGTGTTGAAGGGCTTGGCGATGTAGTCGTCGGCGCCGACGCGCAGGCCGGCGATCTTGTCGGCCACGTCCTTCTTCGCGGTCAGGATGATGACAGGCAGGGTCCCGAGCTTCTCGTCCTCACGGATCTCGGCCAAAAGGTCGACGCCGTCGCCGTCGGGGAGGTTGCGGTCGAGGAGCAGGAGCTCGGGCGGCTGCTTCTTTATGCGCGCGCGTGCCTTCGCCAAAGTGTCGACGGTCTGGGCTTCATAGCCCTCGCCCTTGAGCACCTCGAGAATGAGGTCGGCCGTGGCGGCCTGGTCCTCGACGACGAGAATCTGCGCCTTGATCACCGCGCGAAGTCTAGCACATTCATAAAGGGATGTTGCCGCGGTTCTCGTGGGTTCCGGGCACCCTTTTGTCCTTAAGGAAACGCAGGGCGCGCACGATCTTGTAGCGCATCAGCGAGGGCTCGATGACCTCGTCGATGGAGCCGGTCGACGCCGTTTGGTACGGGGAGGCGAACTTGGCCGCGTATTCGGCGGTGAGCTTCGCGCGCAGGGCCGCCTTGTCGGCGTCGGTCTTGCAGGCGGCGATGTCGCGCGAGTAGAGGATCTCGATGGCTCCTGCCGGGCCCATGACCGCGATCTCGGCGCAGGGCAGGGCGAAGTTGAAGTCCCCCTTCATGTGCTTGGAGCTCATCGCGATGTAGGCGCCGCCGTACGCCTTTCTCAGGATGACGGTGATCTTCGGGACCGTCGCCTCGGCGTAGGCGAACAGGATCTTCGCGCCGTGACGGATGATGCCGCCGTGCTCCTGCGTGACGCCGGGCCAGTAGCCGGGCACGTCGACCAAGGTCAGCACCGGGATGTTGAAGCAGTTGAGGAAGCGGATGAAGCGCGCGGCCTTGTCGGAGGCGTTGATGTCGAGCGCGCCCGCGACGTGCGCCGGATTGTTGGCGATCACGCCGACGACCTCTCCGCCCATGCGGCAGAAGCCGGTGACCATGTTCTTCGCGTACGCGGCCTGGACCTCGAAGAACTTGTGCTCGTCGGCGATCTGCCAGATGATGTGGTGGACGCGGTAGGATTTGCGCGGGTCGAGGTCGCACATTTTTTCAAGAAGCGGAACTGATCTTCGGATCGGATCAGGGTTCGCCACGCGCGGCGCCTTCTCCCAGCGGTTCTGCGGTAGATAGCTGAGCAGCTCGCGCACCTGGCGGAAGCAGTCGGGCTCGGACTTCGCGACGAAGTGGCAGACGCCCGATTTTGCGCTATGAGCATCCGCGCCGCCGAGGCCGTCGAATGTCACCTCTTCGCCCGTTGCGGCCTTCACGACGTCAGGGCCGGTCACGAACATCTGCGAGATGCCCTCGACCATGAAGATGTAGTCGGTCAGCGCGGGCGAATAGACGGCGCCGCCGGCGCACGGTCCCAGGATCACGGAGATCTGGGGGATCACGCCTGAGCACTTGACGTTTCTCTGGAAGATCTCGGCGTAGCCGTCGAGGCTGTCCACGCCTTCCTGGATGCGAGCCCCGCCGGAATCGAGCAGGCCGACGACCGGCACCCGGTTCTCGTAAGCGAGGTCCATGACCTTAACGATTTTTTTTGCGTGCGCGAGGCCGAGAGAGCCGCCGAGCACCGTGAAGTCTTGCGCGTACACACAAACTTCCTTGCCGTTGATCTGGCCGAAGCCGGTGATGACGCCATCTCCCGGGATGTCCTTGTCCTTCAGGCCGAAGTCCGTCGCGCGCGTGGAGACGAGGAGGTCGAGCTCCTGGAACGTCCCCTCATCAAGAAGATAGTGGATGCGCTCGCGGGCCGTGAACTTGCCGCGCGACTTCTGCGCCTCCACGCGGACGGCGCCGCCGCCGGCGGACGCCTTCTCGACGGCCGCTCTCAGCTTGACGACGCTGGCCGCGACGGGACGGGGAGAGGCTTTCGCCTTTTCCTGATTCTTGACCGCTTCTTTAGCCATAGTGTTCTTAGTCTCCCGTGTAGGCGACGGCGATGCGCGCGCCTTTCACGCCGTCGTAGTCCAGCCGTACTCGCGGCGAGCCGAGGTCGGCCCACGCCTTCGCGGGTACGCCCGTCAAAGTCACGCCGTCGGCTTCGGGGCGGACGGCACGCGCGTCCGCGTCGAGCCCAAGCCCCAGCAGTTTCAGAGTTGCTTCCTTCCCCGTCCAAAGCCGGGCCTGGCCTTCCGGATCGGACGGGCCCGCCGCGAGCTCGCCGGGCGAAGCGACGAACGCGATGACCTCGGCCGGGCGCGGGACGATCGTCTCGATATCCACGCCGACGAAGCGTCCGGGCGCGGCGACGGCGGCGGCGCCGCCCTGTGCGCAATGCGAGATCGAGAATGACGGCGCGGGGGCCGGCGCTCCTTCCGGCAAGGTCAGGAGCGGGCGTCCGGCGTCGTCGTTGGAGATCTCAAGCTCGGCGGCCTCCGCTTCCCAGCCGTGTTCGCCGAGAAAGTGCGCGGCGAGCGCGCGTTTGGCCGCGAGGCGTCCCGCGACCCGGTCGAGCTTGCGGCGCTCCGGCAACGCTTCGAGCTCGGCCCGTTCCGCGAGGCTGAAGCGCGCGCGGAGCTCGGCGGGCTCGGATAGGGTCCTTTCCGCCTCGTGGCGCGGGCAAAAGGCGAGGCGGTACGGCGGCCGGCTCGTCACCATACGCGTATTATACTTCTTCTAATAACCGCGTGACCGCGTTACTTCGATTGACTTTCCCCCCCGGTACGGATACCATTCCTTTATGATGGGATTATGGGCGGACGGCTGGTTCTACATTTCGTCGGCGGGGCTCCTGGTCAGCGGGATCCTTTTCTTCTTTCTTCTCGGCCAGTATCACGTCGCCTCCGAGGCGGCGGATGTCACCGATGGCGAGCAGGGCGCCGATAAGGAAGTCTCCGCTCCCGCGGCCATCCGTCCGGTGTACATCCCTGAGGACGCTCCCGCCGCGCGGATCGTCTCGCACACGGATAAGCCCGAGGCGAAGGCTGAGCCCAAGCCGAAGGCCGAAGGCGAGTACGCCGGGCCTGATCGCCGCAAGGATATGGCGAACTCGACCGGCGGCATCAGCCCTGCCGTCGTCTATCTTCAAAACATCAAGGTCGAGCTCGCCGATCTTCACAAGGACCTGCGCTCGCTGGCCAAGCGCGTCGATGACGAGCTCGCTTCTGTTTCCACGCGCGACGAGGCGCTGATCGCCCGTTTGGGCGAATTGACGCAGGCCGTCGAAAGCATGAAGGCCGCGGCTCCGGCGGAGCCGGAGCCCGCTCCGAAGAAATCCCGCAAGGCCGAGAAGGCCCCGGCGCCGGAGCCGGTGCCCGAGCCCGCTCCTGTGGTGCTGGCGCCTGAGCCCGAGCCCGTTGCGGCCGAGCCCGCTCCCGAGCCCATCGTCGAGGTTCTGC
The DNA here is from genome assembly GCA_964537395.1 of uncultured Elusimicrobia bacterium. Classification (GTDB taxonomy): domain Bacteria; phylum Elusimicrobiota; class Elusimicrobia; order UBA1565; family UBA9628; genus GWA2-66-18. The sequence continues at coordinate 36,980 of CAZIBN010000009.1, read as the reverse complement.
CGCCGCCTGCGCCGGACGCCATTCCGGAGCTGAAGGTCGCGCCGTCTCCTGATGAGACGATCCGTATGGATCTGAGCGCGCTCGTCGCTCCCGAGCCTGTCAAGGCTGAACCCGTGGCTGCGGTCGCGGAGCCGGAGCCTGCTTCGGCGTTGCCGGAGCCGCCGCCTGAAGAAAAGCCGCGGCGGGGGCCGGTCTGGCCCGTCTAGCCCTTTTCGTCGCATTCGCCGTCGCCGCGATCCCCGTCCGCGCCGGCCTCTTTCCCAGCGGAGCGTTCTCCTCGCGCGCGGCCGGAACCACGAGCGCCGTTTTCCTGAAGACGCCGGGCGGCGCGCGCGCCTCGGCGATGGGCGGCATCTCCGCCGCCGCGGGCGCCGGAGCCGAGGCCGTGTTCCTCAATCCCGCGTCGCTCTCGCGCATCGCGGCCGAGGCTCCGAGCGAGGTCGCCCTGGGCTACGACGCCCTGCTCGAGTCATCCTACACCGGTTCGGTCGCCTACGCGCGCCCTCTCGGCCGCGACGGCGCCTTCGCTGCCGGCCTGCTCTACGCGTCACAGGGCGCGCAGACTGCGTACAACTCGCTCGGCGACTCGACCGGCAAGTTCACGCCGTCGGACCTGGCGCTCGGCGCCTGGTACGGGCGCCGCTTGATCGGCCCCCTTTCGCTCGCGGGCGGCCTTAAGATCATCCGCTCCCAGCTCGACGACCGCAGCGGCATGACCGCCGCCGTGGACTTCGGCCTGCTCGCCAAGCACGTCGCCGAGATCAGCGACGGCCCGCTCGACGTCGGCCTTTCGATCCAGAACATCGGGCCGCCCCTCAAGCTTGGAAGCTCCTCCGATCCGCTCCCGGCGCGTATCCGCGCCGGCGGCCTGTGGCGCGTGTCCCCGACCTTCGACGCCGGCCTCGACATCAATCTGCCCGTCGACCAGGATCCCTACGCCTCCCTCGGAGTCGAAGGGCGCATCCCCGCCTCGAAGATCGGCTCCGCCAAGCCCTGGATCGTCAGCGTGCGCGGCGGCTACGACCAGAACCGCACGCGCGGCATCGACGGCTTCGTCGGTTTCTCCGCCGGCGCGGGCTTCGACTTCTCCGCGCTGCGCCTCGACTACGCCTGGATCCCCTTCGGCGACCTCGGCTCCCTCAACCGCCTCACCATCGCCTTCCGCTTTTAGGCGGAAAAGGTGTCAGGCCGGGCGGGTGCCGAAGCGCGTGAGCCAGACCGCGCCGAGGCCGAGCGTCATGCCGCAGCACAGCGTCAGGAACAGCGCGAGGCCGAGGATGCCGCCGACGACCGGAATGAGGCCTCCCGCGATCGAGATCCCCGCGGTCGCGGCGCCGGCGTAGCCGACGGCGCTGATCGTGGACGGGGCGGGCTTGCCGTGGTTGAGGCAGACGCGCCGAGCCATCAGAAGGAAGAAGGCTCCCAGGCCCATGATGAACGCCGCCGTGAGCGCCGCATAGGCCACGGGGATGAACGGGATGCCGATCACGGAAACGGCCAGCGCCACGGTGGCCGGCACGATCGCCATCTCGATGAGAAGTCCGGTGCCGAGGGCGCGCCAGAAGTCTGACGACGCGGCCGCGGCGACTTCTTCGACCTGCTTAGGGAAGAATAGGGTCAGAAGGAAGGGAAGCAGGCACAAGCTGACGAGAAAACCGGAGATCAGCGCCTTCTTCGGCGCGCCCTCATAGCGCGCTCTGCGCTCCCCCCTCGTCACGGCCTGAGAGATTCCCCGCCCGACCGACCCGGCCAGAGGAGAGCTGAAGTTGTGGATCTCGCCGCGGATGCTCGAGCCGCTTTCCTGAATGAGCTTGCCTCCGAAGATAGAGACCGCGCCCTCGACCGTCGCGGAGGAGCGAAGGGTCAGGTCGCCGCCGAACAGGGAGACGTCTCCTCCGGCGCTCCCGGACACGTCCACCGGTCCGCCGTAGGACGCGAGGTCGCGCCCGACCTTTCCGGAGACGCGCGTGGGTCCACCGAAGGACGCCGCTTCGCCGCGGCATTCGCCCTCGATGACCAGTGGGCCGCCGTAAGCGACGCAGTCGCCGGTCACGAGGCCCTTCACCGTGACCGCGCCTTTCGCGGCGAGATCGCCCTCGAAGGTCTTGCCTTTCTCGACGGTGTAGTCTCCCTTGCGCACGTTCGGGTCCTCGCTGCCCAATGAGAGAGCGCGGGCGGGCGCGGTCAAGGCGAGCAGGGCGGCGACGAGAAGAAGGCGGGAATTCATGATTTAGCTCCATTCAGTCGGGTCTTGTGCGCGTGGGGCATCGAGATCGTGAGGAACAGCGCGACGGCCATCACCATCGCCGCGGAGAGCTCTGCGCCAGCGCGCGGCGCCGGCAGAGCCTGAAGCGCCAGATGGCCGGCCCACTGAAGCACGGCGGCGAGCCTGGCCGCCTGGGCCGCGATCTGAGGAATCGAGATCGTCAGGCTCATGGCGCCGGCCGCGAGGGCTGTCGAGGAGATCGCCAGGGCCGCGGCGAGCGGCCACACGGGCGCGGCCGCCTGGCGCCGCTCCATCGCCAGGGACGCGAGCACGCCTGAGCTGAACGCGGCGCTCGGGCGCAGCTGGGGCAGCGAGGCGAGCGCCGCGTTCAGAGATCGGGAGCGGGCGAGGACACGGGAGCAGGCGGCGCAGGACTCGAGGTGCCCGGACAAGGCGGCGTCCTGGCTCGCTCCATCGAGCGTCTCGCTGATCCGGCGTCGGGCTTTATCACAGTTCATGGCTCTACCCCTCATTACGGACGGGGCGCCTCCTGGGTTTCATCTTTTTCGAACGCTTCCCACTTCCGGCGCATCAACTCGCGCGCCCGGAACAGGCGGATCTTCACGGTGCCCTCGGGAATGCCGAGGGAAACAGCAACATCCTCGACGCTGAGCCCTTCGATGTGGCGCAGCAGGAGTGCCTCGCGGTAAAGAGGAGGCAGGGCCGCAATCAAGCGTTGCAGAAGGGCCCCGTCGATAGCTATCTCAGAGAGGCGCTCGGGGCCGTCCGCTTCATCGGCCGGGTCGATCGGGTCCTCGTCGTGGTCGAGAGAGAGATTGACCTTTCGGGCGCGGAGGAAATCGAGCGCGGCGTGATGGGCGATGGCAAATAGCCAGGAGTGGAAGGCTCGGCTCTGATCGAACGATTCAAGGGAGCGGAAGGCCTTAAGGAAGACGATCTGCGCGAGGTCCTCGGCATCATGGGTGTCGCCGACCAGCCGAAGAAGAAAGGAATAGATGCGGCCCTGATGCCGCTCCAGCAGGACGGCATAGCCGGCTTCCCCGCCCGCGAGGCAGCGTCGGACGAGGTCAGCGTCGGTGTCGAGGGGTTCGCTCACGGCACTCAATATTACGTAAACGGAGCCCCGAAGGTTTCAAAAGGTGTCAGGCTTACCGGTATTTGCAGTATTTCCCGACGAATCGTCCGAATACTGCAAATACCGGTAAGCCTGACACCTACAGGGCTTCGACACAGACGGCGATGCCGAGGCCGCCGCCGACGCTGATGGCGGCGACGCCGTGGCGGCGGGACTGACGGCGGAGCTCGAGCAGCAAGGTGTGGACGAGGCGCACGCCCGTCGCGCCGAAAGGATGGCCGAGCGCGATCGCGCCGCCGTTGGGGTTGACGCGGGCGGCGTCGAGGCCGAGCTCGGCGCTGTCGAGAAGGACCTGGGCCGCGAAGGTCTCGTTGATCTCCCAGACGTCGACCTCGGAGGCGCGCCAGCGGGCGCGCTCCAGGGCCAGGCGGACGGCGGGCACGGCGGCGTAGGCCATGCGCTCCGGCGGAACGCCGACCAAAGCGGAGGACACGAGGCGGCCGAGCGCGCGGCCCTTCGCGGCCTTCGGCGAGGCGAGGATGAGCGCGGCGCCCCCGTCCACGATCCCGTGTACGTTCGAATGGGTCATCACGGAGGTTCCGTCGCTGAACAACAGCTTCGCTGTCGCGAAGCGATCGGGCGTCGGATCTCCCATGATCGCGTCGTCATCGGAGACGCCGGCGACGGGGACGATCTCGGCGGCGCGCAGCTTGGCGGCGGCGCGAGACTTCACATGGGAACGCAGCGCCCAGGCATCCATGGCCTCGCGCGAAAGCTTCGCTTCGCCGGCGCGCTCCTCAGCGGTTTTGGCGATATGTTTTCCGCAGGAAATATCCGTAAATGACGGTACGAAGATATCCCGCCGCAGGCGGCTCGGGGCGTCGGCGCCCACGGCGGCGGCGACCGAGGCCTCACCCCGGGAAATGGCGTTCGCCGCGGTGGTCAAGGCCAAAAGGCCAGTGCCGCAGGCGAGTGATACGGCGACACCGGTGGTTTCCGGCGGGCAACCGGCGCGAACGCCGACATAACGCGCGCCATAACACCCATGCGGGCCGACCTGATACATATTGCCGAAGGCAATAAAGTTTATGTCGCGCGGCGCTAAGCTCGCGGCCGTCAGCGCCCCCTTGAGGGCCGCGGCGGCAAGATCCTGGGGATCGAGCTCTTTTAAGGCGCCTCCGGGAGTTCCCGTCCCGGTTGATCCGAAGGACCACGCCGCGAACGGAGTCCGCGCACCGGCCATGATCAGGGTCTCGTTCATCGGGTCCTCCGAAGGACCTTTAACATCGACGCGTGGATCAAGCCGTTGGAGGCAAGAGTGCGCTTACCCATCAAGCTCCAGTCACTCCAAACTTTGCCGTTGAAATCCGTGACTTTCCCCCCTGCCTCTTGAATGAGGAGCAATCCTGCCGCGACATCCCATGGATTTAATTCATACTCCCAAAATCCATCAGCACGTCCGGCCGCGATCCAGGCCATGTCCAACGCGGCGGAGCCGGACCGGCGAACATCATGCGAAGTCTTCATAAACGCTTTAAACCGCGCCAAATAATAATCCGCGCGCTCCGCGCGGTCATACGCGAAGCCGGTAATAAGGAGCGAGTCCGTTATAATGGCCGTCTTTGATACCCCCAATCTTTTGCCGTTCAAAGTCGCGCCCCTATCCCGTTGGGCGAGGAAAAGCTCCTTCCTGAACGGATCGTAAACCCCTCCGAGCTGCGGCGCCCCATTTTTCAAGACCCCTATCGAAACGCAGGAAACCGGATACCCGTGGGCGTAGTTCGTCGTCCCGTCGAGCGGATCGATGATCCAGAGATATTCCGCGCCCGTCAGCTTGACCTCGTCCTCCTCGGCTTTGTAATCGTCCTCGGGGAACGCGCGCCGGATCGCGTCGAGGATGGTCTTCTGGCTCTCGAGGTCGGCGATCGTGAGGAGGTCGGCGCGCCGCTTTTGCTTATACGTGACCTTGCCGAAATGCCGGCTCAGGACCTTCCCCGCGCGTAGGATCGTGGATTTTAGGAGAGAGGAACGGGTCATGGACGGCCCCGCAAAGCGAGAACGACGGCCTGGGCGAACGATTCGGAATCGGGGCGCTTCGCGACGGCGGCCGGGACGATCCCCTTCGCGCGCAAGGTCGCGGCGGTGGTCGGGCCGATGGCGACGGCGGCGGCGCCGGAAATTTTCAGAACGGAAGCGCCGAGAATAGCGGCGGAGCCGGAGGCGAAGGTGACGGCGTCGGCGCCCAGCGCGAGGGCGCGGCGCAGGGAACGGAGGCCGTCCGTGTCCGCGATGGTGCGGTATGCGGGAACGACGGTGACGCGGGCGCCGGCGGCGCGCAACGCTCGGGGAAGGGTGTCCAGGCCGCGCTCGGCTCTCGGGATGAGAACGCGCGAGCCGCGCGGGACGCGCAGCGCTTTTGCGAGGCCTGCGGCGCGCGCGTCTTCAGGTATCACGGAACAGGTCCAACCTTTCGCGGCGACGGCTTTGGCCGTCGCGCGGCCAACGGCGGCGAGTATTGACGGGGAGACCGGCTTGCGACCGAGTAGAGACTGGCAGCGCAGGAAGAAAAAATCAACGGCGTTCGCGCTGGTGAAGGCGACGGCGTCGTAACGGCGTAGATCGAGGATCGCACGGTCGAGCGCCTTCCAAGATCTCGGGGGGACGGTTTTGATGAGAGGTGCGAACACCACGCGAGCGCCCTTCTTCCTTAACGCCGCGGCTGCGCCGCCTGACTTGGGGCGCGGGCGGGTTATGATGACGACACGGCCGGCTAAGGGCAATTTGGCCATCTGTTTAGGAGTTTACAACAACTGGTGGAGGGCTAGGCCTTCCCGGACGAGCTTTGGACGCGCCTTGCGCTTCAGCATGCCGGCCATCAGATTCAAAGTGCGCGCGTCGTAATACAGTGGGTCTTCACCATAAAGATGAGAGCCCTCGTGATCCAGCACGTGAGTGATGCCCAATTCCTTCAGCCGCGCTTGCAGCGCGTCGAAATCCGATAGATTCCTATACACGATCAAATTTTGATTCATCGGGTCGCCCCACATGTACTCGAACTCCGCGCCATACCCTCGCACCTCCCGGAAGAGAAGCACCTTGGAGCCTGCAGGAAGCACGGCGGCCGCTTCGCGGTAAAACGATGATATATCGACGGTGCGGTCCTCATAAAGCACTCGCGGTGAGGTTCCCGGAGCGGCCGCGGAGCGAAGTCCGAGCACCGCGAACAGTTCGTTGTTCTGCGTAAGACCGAATATCGGCGCCGCGCCTGCTAGAATCAAAATTCCCGCGGCAACGCGGCGCATCCCCCCCGCCGAAAACGCCGCGGCCGCGAAGCGTCCGCAGGCTAAGGCGGCCGCCGCGTAGACGGGCGTCATGAACCGCCACGCCTCGTGATGGCGGAACGCGAGCAGGAAGAGAAGCGGGGCCGGGATCCACAGAAACGCCTCGAGACGCGATGGCCGCTTCGCGGCATTTTTCCCCAGCAGGGCGAGCCCGGCGAGCGGCGCCAGCAGGAGCAAGGGCCCGTCGTGGGTGATCATCCAAGACGGAGGAGGCCAGTTCCACAAGTTTATGCGCGCGCTGCGCGCAGCGAGCGCGGCGGCCTCGGGCGCGAGGCGCAGAAGCGGCCACAGCGGATCGCCGGTGTTGAGCCATGTTCTCAGGAGCCACGGCCCGACCGCGGCCGCGGCGCACGCGGAAAATAGCATCGCTTCGCGCGCGCGGCGCGTGCGCCAGATGAGCCAGAGGGTCCAGGCGGCGGCCCCGGCTCCACCGAAGATCTTCGCTGACGCGGAGAATCCCGCGAGCAATCCCGCGGCCATGAGCCAGCTGTTTTTTTTGCTCTCTTCCCAGCGCGCCAGAGCGAGCGCCGCCGCGAAAATAAAGAGGGCGCAGGCGCCGTCGGCGTGCGCCGTGGGCGCCGTGCGCAGAAGCGCGGGCTGTCCCGCGAGGATCAGAACCGCCGGCCAGCCGCCCCCGGCGAGAAAGACGCCCGCGGCCAGAAGGGCGCAGGCGCCAGCGTGGAGCAAGGCGGCGGCGGAGTCTCGTCCCGCGGCCAGCGGGAGCGAGTAGAGAACCTCCATCAGATGCGGCCAATGCGAGTGCAGCAGCCATGGAACCTCGACGAGCCGGCCGCTCCTTAAATAGAGCTCGGGCAAGGCCAGGTGATAGGCGCGCACGTCCCAGGCCGTGGTCGGTGCGAGGGAGATGATGAGGAGATGGAACACGACGAACGCCAGCAGCCCCGCCGCCGCCTCAGTGTAGCCGTTAAGCCTGATTCTCCCCCAGGCTCCGGACGGCCGCGATAGGCCGGAAAATCCGGCGGCCGTCGCGGCGGCGAGAAGTGCGATCATGCATGGCTTGTTCAAGCCGACCAGCCATCCGAGCATAAAGACCGACTGCCCGATCACTCCGAGGCCGAGTGTCGCCGCGGCGATCGCGTCGAGGCTTCCCTCCGGCCTGATTCCGGCCGCGCCGAGGGCCCTGCGGCCCAGCCCGAGCATGGCCGCCCACGCGGCGACGGCGAATACCACCGGCCAGGCTCCGAAGCTCAGCCACGATCCGAGCGATCTCACGTCGAGGGATGACGGAGTACGGAGGATATAGCCCCAGACGCCGGGATTGCGGACCGCGACGAGGAACGCGAGCACCGCCAAGGCGTACATGGGCAGGATTTTAGCCCATTTGACACCCCCCCCGGGTTGTGCGATAATACCGCCAGTACCCCCAAATGTCCTGGTTCCAGAAAAAGTCCCCTGAGGCGGCCGGAGAGAGCCCTAAAACCACGCCCCCGGCGCGTGTGGCCAAGGGCCTGAAGGTCTCGTCGATCCTCGCCGAGGATACCATCCTCTTCCCGCCCGATGGCCAGGATAAGGCCGTGGTCCTTCAGTCGCTGGCCGCGGCGGTATGCGGCAAGGCCGGCATCGCCGACTGGGCGTCCTTCCTCGCCAAGGTTCAAGAGCGCGAGCAGGGCATCTCGACGACTCTCGACACCGGCCTGAGCCTTCCCCATGCCCGCATGGACGGAATCTCGACGATTCTAGCCGGCATGGCGATCCTTAAAAAACCGATCCCGGACCCAAAGCAGGCGGACCTCGCCATCCGCGTCATGTTCCTTTTTTTCTCGCCGAACAAGCAGGAAGCCTTCCCGATGCACCTCCAGCTCCTGCGCGGCGTGTCGTCCTTGTTCCAGCCGGCGCTCATCGATCAGCTCACCGCGACTTCCAGCCCCGCCGCGGCCCTCGAGCTGATCAAAAAGCTTGAAGCCTGAGCCCCGCCCCGGGCGGCGCGTCACCGAAGTCGTCGTCCTGACCACGGCGATGCTGTCGTTCATCTCCTTCTGGCGCGCGTCCGCGATCGTGCTCTGCGACCTGGCCTCGACCGCCTGGTACGTCGGCGGCATCGTGGAGACCGCGATCGGGCCCGCCGCGCCGTGGTTCATCCTCGGCGTCATGCTGTGCGCCGCCCCCATGCTGATGCTGTACGTCGAGGGCTCGAGCATGTTCGTGCGCGGCGGCGTGTACAAGGTCGTGCGCGAGTCCATGGGCGGAAACCTCGCCAAGATCTCGGTGTCGGCGCTCATGTTCGACTACATCCTGACGGGTGCCATCAGCTCGGTCTCGGCCGGCCAGTACCTCGCCGGGCTCGTCAACTCCGCCTTCCCGCACCTTCACATCCACTGGGCCGTTGACCCGAAGATATTCTCCGTCGTCTTCGCGCTCGCTGTCGTCGCCTATTTCTGGCGTGAGAACATTCGCGGCATCGAGGAGTCCTCCGATAAGGCGGTCAAGATCATGTCGCTCGTCGCGGTCATGAGCGTCGTGCTCTTCCTCTGGGCGGCGTACACGATCTACGTGCGCGGCTTCCGCTGGCCGTCGCTCGAGGTCAATTTCACGCACGAGTCGCTGGGCTGGCTCCCGGGGCGCTGGGCCCTCGGACGGATCGGCCTGCTCGTCGCGTTCGGCCACGCCTTCCTCGGCATGAGCGGCCTCGAGACGCTCGCGCAGGTCTACCGCGAGATGGAGGCGCCCAAGCTCAAGAACCTCAAGCGCGCGGCGACGGTGATCTTCGTCTTCGCGCTCACGCTGACCGGGACGATCTCGTTCCTCGCCGTCGGCCTGATCCCCGATGAGATCCGCCGGACCTACGCCGACAACCTCCTGTCCGGCCTCGCCATGTCGATGGCCGGGCCGCATTGGGCTCAGCTCCTGCTTCAGGCGTTCGTCGTGCTCGTGGGCGTCGTCATCCTGTCCGGCGCCGTGAACACTTCCATCATGGGATCGAACGGGGTCCTCAACCGCCTCGCCGAGGACCGGATAATGCCCGAATCCCTGCGCCATCTGCATCCGCGCTACGGTACGACGCATCGCATGATCAACCTTGTCGTCATCTTTCAGGCGCTCACCATCATCCTGTGCCGCGGCGACGTGTATCTGCTCGGCGAGGCCTACGCATTCGGCCTCATCTGGAGCTTCGTTTTTAACGCCGGCGCCGTGCTCGTCCTGCGCTTCAAGGACCGGTCGAAGCGCGAATGGAAGTTCCCCGGCAATCTTAAGGTCGGCGGGTTCGAACTGCCGTTCGGGCTTGCCGCGCTGTTCCTGCTCGTTCTTGCCGTTGGCCTCATCAATCTCCTGACCAAGCGGCACGCGACGGTCTTCGGCCTCGCGTTCACCGCGTTCTTCTTCGTGCTGTTCAAGATCAGCGAGCGGCTCAATAAGCGCGCGCAGGCGCACGGCGAGCACCGCGAGAAGTTCAACCTGCGCAGCGCGACCGACCTCGCCATCGTGCGCGAGGAGATCGACCGGCCCAGCCGCGTGCTCGTGGCGGTGCGCGACCCGGGCAACCTCTATCACCTCAACAAGACGCTGGAGACTCACGACGCGGAGACGACCGACCTCGTGGTGTTCACCTCGCGGATCCGCAAGGGCCTCGGCCTCGTCGATGAGACCGTGGCGATGGATAACGACGAGGAGCACCTGTTCACGAAGGTCATCGAGGCCGCCGAGAAGCACGGAAAGACCGTGACGCCGATGCTCGTGGTGTCCAACGATCCTTTTTACGCGATCACGCAGGCCGCGCAGGCCGTCAGCGCGACCGAGGTCGTGTTCGGCGTGTCCGCGAAGCTCTCCACCGACGCCCAGCTCGAGCGCCTGGCGATGACCTGGGGCTCCCTGCAGACCGATAAGAAGCCCGTGCGCTTCCGCATCCTCGGGCCCGGCGTCGAGCACGCCGTCGATCTTTAGAGGCCCGATGCCCGTCCGACGAATCACGAAGCACGGCGAAAAGGTCCTCAAGACCGCGTGCCCCTTGCTCGACTACGCGGCGTTCAAGGACGAGCTCCCCGCTTTGCTCAAGGACATGTGGGCGACGATGGCCGCCGCCCGCGGCGTCGGCCTGGCCGCGCCGCAGATCGGGCTGTCCCTGCGCATCGCGGTGATCGACGTCAGGCCCGAGGGCAAGCCGAATCGCCTGGTGCTGATCAATCCCGAGATCATCTCCCTGGATGGGGAGCTCAACGACGAGGAAGGCTGCCTGTCTTTGCCCGGCGTGTACGCGAAGCTTCGCCGCCATTCGCGCGCGCGCGTTCGCGCCCTCGATGAGAACGGGGTGTCCCGCGAGCTGTCCGGCGAAGGCCTTCTCGCGCGTGCGTTCCAGCATGAGATCGATCATCTCGACGGCAAGCTGTATGTCGACCGGCTCCCGTTCGAAGAACGGCTGAAGGTGCTTGATGTCATCAAGACCGCCAAGCCCGGCTGGGATTGAGCCGATGCTTAAGTTATCCCCAATACTTCCAACGTTGGAAACACTGGGGATAACTTCCTCGCTCTAATGAAAACGATATTTTTCGGCACTCCGGAGACGGCCGTCCCATTTTTGAGGCTTCTCGCCTCGAAGACCCAGGTGCTGGCCGTCGTATCCCAGCCCGACAAGCCTTCCGGCCGCGGGCTCGAGGTCTCGCCGACCCCGGTGAAGGCCGCGGCTCTCGAGCTCGGCCTCAGGGTCCTCCAGCCCGCCAAGCCCTCGGAGATCTCCGCTGAGCTCAAGGCCCTGGGCGCGGATCTCGGCGTCGTCGTCGCTTACGGGCGCATCCTGAAAACCGACGTTCTCTCCTCGACGCGCCTCGGCCTCCTTAACGCCCATTTCTCCCTCCTCCCGAAATACCGCGGCGCAGCGCCGGTGCAATGGGCGCTCGTTCGCGGCGAGACGAAGACCGGCGTTTCGTTGTTCTGGCTCGATGAGGGCATGGACACCGGGCCCGTTCAGGCCGTTTTCGAGACGGATATCCCTCCCGATGAAGACGCCCCCGCTCTCCTGGCGAGGCTGACCGGACTCGGCGTCGAGCTCCTCGACTCCGTTTTGACCGATCTAGCCGCCGGCAAGGTCGTTCGCCGCCCTCAGGAAGGCGTCCCCAGCGCCGCCCCGCTCATCAAGCGCGAGGACGCGCGCCTGGACCTGTCGCGTCCGGCCGACGAATTGCACGGCCTCGTGCGTGGATTCCGGTCCTGGCCGCGCGCCTGGCTGGAACTGACCTCAGGCAAGGTCCTCGTCCTCAAAACGGAGGCGGCTTCCCCCTCCGATGCGCTCGAAAATGGCCCCCCCGGAACCGTCCTGGCCATTGAACGAGGGAGGGGTATTTTGGTACAATGTTCGTCCCGCAGTCGTCTGTGGTTCCTCGAAGTACAACCAGAGGGAAAAAAGCCGCTCAACGCTGCTGAATTCGCCAACGGCCTTCGCTTGGTCGCTGGTGGTCTTTTGCCGTTATCCGGAAAAACGATTTGACCACGAAAACCGCTGAAGTTCGAACGCTCGAAGTCGCCGCCGTCGCGGCGGCTCTTCTTGTGTTCGCCTACTTCACGTTGAACTGGGGCCTTGAGGGCGTAATTCATACTCGCAAGACTCAGACGGTTCCCGACCTGAAGAGCCGCTCCATCGCCGCCGCGCTCGATCAGCTGGCGCCGCTGAACCTCGGCCTGCGCAAGACCGGCGTCGAGTTCGACGCGACGGTGCCGATCTCCTCCGTGCTCCGCCAGGACCCTCCCGCCGGCACCATCGTGCGCGAGGGCAAGACGATCCGCGTCATCGTCGCCCAGGGCGGGCAGACCGTGCTGGCGCCCGCCGTCGTCGGCCTGCCCCTGCGCAACGCCGAGATGATGCTGCGTCAATCGCAGCTCTCTCTAGGAGAAGTCAGCGAGTCCTACTCGCTCAAGCAGGACAAGGGCATGGTCCTCTCCCAGGATCCGAAGGCCGAGGCGAGCGTCGAGCGCGACGCGCTGATCAACCTCGTGGTCTCCGGCGGTGCGCCGCCCGCGGGCGTGGCGCTCATGCCGGACTTCCTGCGCAAGAATCTCGACGAGGCCCAGGCGTGGGCCGCCGGCGCCGGCGCGAAGCTCGAGGTCAAGACCGACAATACCTCTCTTTTCCCCCATGGCACCGTGATGACGCAGACGCCGTCCCCGGACACCGTGCTCTCCCCCGACGCGAAGGTCCAACTCCTCGTCAGCGGACGCAAGGGCGCGGCGCCGACCGTGGACGCCAAGATCTTCAAGTACGAGCTGCCCCAGAGCGGCTCCGAGAGCCAGGTCCGCATCGTCGTCATCGACAAGTACGGCGAGCGCGAGCTGTTCAACGGCGTGCGCAAGCCCGGCACGAAGGTCGAGGTCCCCGTGCAGGAGACCGGCGGGGCGCGGGTCAAGATTTATATGAACGGCATTTTGGTCGAGGAAAGGGATCTGTGATAGTGGCGACAAGAACCGTTGCCGTGGTGCCGTCCCTCCTGGCTGGGGATCTTTCTCGTTTGGGCGACCAGCTTGATCAGGTCAAAGCCGCGGGTTGCCATTGGGTTTCCGTGGATGTGATGGATGGCCATTTCGTACCCAACCTCAGCTTCGGCCCCGACTTCGTGAAGCTCGCGAAGAAGAAAGGCTTTTACGTGGACACGCATCTGATGGTCACCAACCCTCTCCAGGTCGCGCCCTGGTTCGTTGAGGCCGGAACGGACATCCTCACGGCCCACATCGAGGCCGTCGAGGACGGCGCCGCGGCGCTCAAGGCGATCCGCAAGCTTGGCGTGAAGGCGGGCCTCGCGGTGAAGCCCAAGACCTCTGTCGACAGCTTGATCAAACATCTGGAGTTCTGCGACCTCGCGCTTGTGATGACCGTCGAGCCCGGCTTCGGCGGCCAGAAGTTCATGCCGGACATGATGCCCAAGATCGCCGCGCTGCGCCTCGCGATCGACGCCAATGATTTTGACTGCTGGATCCAGGTGGACGGCGGCGTGAACGCCGCCAACATCGAACAGGCGGCGACCGCCGGAGCCGACAGCCTCGTCGCCGGCTCGGCCGTGTTCGCGGCCAAGGATCCTGCCGCCGCTTTTCGGGAGCTCGAGCTGAAAGCTCGGGCCGCTTTTAAACCTCAGCAATAGACGTAAACGGAGAAAGAAATGGTCGTCATCAGACTGCAGCGCAAAGGCAAGCCGCACCAGCCCTACTACCGCGTCGTCGCCATCGAGAAGGCTCGGGGTGCCACGGGCAAGCCGATCGAAGTGCTCGGCTCCTACAACCCGCGCATCGAGACGCAGGGCAAGAAGGTCGAAGTGGACAAGACGCGCTACGAGTACTGGATCGGAGTCGGCGCGCAGCCGTCCGAGACCGTCCGCACCCTCGTCAAGGCCGCGTTCAAGACGGCCGTCGCCAAGTAAGATGCTCATGAACGACCTGACGCTCTTCATCGTCAAGCGCCTGGCTGACAAGCCCGACGCGGTGTCGATCGAGGAGGAGCAGGATGGCGACATCACTGTCCTGAACCTCATCGTCGACGAGACGGATAAGGGCAAGGTCATCGGCAAGCAAGGCAAGGTCATCAAGGCGATCCGCTCGTTGGTGAGCGTGGCCGCCGTGAAGGCCGGCGTGCGGGCCGAGGTGGAGATCGATTAGGGTGAAGATCGACTTCGTGACTTTGTTTCCCGGCATGTTCCCGTCCGTCATGGACGCGAGCATGATGGCGCGCGCCAAGGACAAGGGTCTGCTGGAATGGGCCTGCGTCAATCCGCGCGACTTCACGGAGGACAAGCATCACAAGGTCGACGACCGGCCGTTCGGCGGCGGGCCGGGGATGCTGATGATGGTGGAGCCGCTGGAAAAGGCCATCAAGAGCGTCAAGAAGAAGGGATCTAAAGTCGTTTTTCTCTCGCCCCAGGGAAAGACGTTTGACGACAAAACGGCGTCTAGGCTGTCACGGGAGAAGCACCTTATCCTCGTGTGCGGCCATTATGAAGGGGTCGACGAACGAACGGCAACGTTGTTTGATGAAGAAATCTCCGTTGGAGATTATGTCTTGACCGGCGGCGAACTCCCGGCTATGCTCGTTGCCGACGCCGTCGCAAGGCTCGTTCCCGGAGTTTTAAAGAAGGAAGATGCGGCCGTATCCGAGTCGTTCACGGACGGCCTTCTCGATTTTCCGCAGTACACACGGCCCCGCGTTTGGCGGGGCCGCGAGGTTCCGGAGATCCTTTTCTCCGGAGACCACGCGAAGATCGCCGAGTGGCGGCGTACCGCCGCCAAGGCGGCGACCAAGCGAAAGCGTCCCGATCTGATCGAACGGGCGTAATAAGAGACGTCAGGAGAGAAGCGTATGATGGCTGCAATCGAAGACAAGAAGTCGAAGGTTCCGGATTTCCGTCCCGGAGACACCGTCAAGGTGCACATGAAGGTCAAGGAAGGCGAGAGCGAGCGCGTCCAGATCTTCGAGGGCGCGGTCATCGTGCGCCGCGGACGTGACGCGAGCGAGAACTTCACCGTGCGGAAGATCTCCTTCGGCGTCGGCGTGGAGCGGACGTTCCTGGTCCGGTCCCCCCACATCGACAAGATCGAGATCGTGCGCGAAGGCAAGGTCCGTCGCGCCCGCCTCTACTATCTCCGCGACCTGACCGGCCGGTCCGCCCGCATCGAGGACCGTGAGACCGCGGCCCAGGCCGCCGTCTCGAAGGCGGAAGCGAAGGCCGATAAGGCCGAAGCTCCCAAGTCCGCGGCTCCGAAGCCCGAGGCGCCGAAGGCGCCTAAGGCCAAGGACGCGACCTCAGCCGTCGCCAAGTAATTTGGACGGCCGGGCCTTCGACAACGACGCGCGCAAGTCCGGACATATCGACTTGCTCATCGGCGTTGACGAAGCCGGCCGGGGCCCCCTTGCGGGGCCCGTGGTGGTCGCGGCCGTGTCTCTGCCGAAGGTCCCGTCGGCACAGCTGCGTTCGATAAGGGATTCGAAACAGATGACCCCGAAGAGCCGCTCCGAGCTCTTCGGGGTCATTCGTTCCCAGGCCCTCGCCGTCTCCGTGGCCTGGGCTCATCCGAGGGCGATCGACCGGGACAACATCCTGGCCGCGACCTTGAGCGCGATGGCGCGCGCATCGCGCCGCGCGGCGGCCAGGTCGGGGCCGGGCCCCGTCCTCGTGCTCGTCGACGGGCCCCATCCGATCCGGAACTTCGACCTCGCCCAGCGCGCGGTCGTCGACGGCGACGCCAAGTCGCTGTGCATCGCCGCGGCGAGCGTGGTGGCGAAGGTCGTGCGCGATCGCTGGATGGAGCGCCTCGCGCGCCGCCATCCCGGCTACGGCTTCGAGGTGCATAAAGGTTATGGGACCAAGGTGCACCTGAGCGCGCTGGCCAAGCTGGGGCCGTGCAAGGCGCATCGCCTCACCTATGAGCCGGTTTCCAAAGCGGCGGTGCTTCGTTGAACAGCCGCGCTGAGACCGGCCGCGCGGCCGAGGACGCGGCGGCGGAATTGCTGCGCGCCAAAGGCATGATCGTCGTCGAGAGGAATTTCCGCGCGAAGGTCGGAGAGATCGACCTCGTGGCGAGGGACAAGGATGAGATCGTCTTCGTCGAGGTCCGCGCCCGCGCGTCGGCGGCCTTCGGCGGCGCGGCCGCCTCGGTCGGGGGTGCAAAGCGCCGAAAGCTGATCAAGGCGGCGGGCGTGTGGCTTCAGGCCCGTTCCTGGACCGGCCCGTGCCGCTTCGACGTCGTCGCCGTGGACGCAGGCCGCGCCGAGCACATCCCCGCCGCTTTTGACGGGAGCGGCCGATGAGCGTGGAGCTGATTCCGCAGGACCTCCCGGAAGATACGCCTGACGAGAAGCGCCTCCCTCTGTGGGATCACGTCGGTGAGTTCCGCGACCGCCTGATCAACTGCGCGATCGCTCTCTTCGTCGCGACCGCCTGCGGCTACTTCCTGCGCTTCCGCCTCTGGGACCTGGCCAAGCGCCCGCTGCGCATCGCCGCGCCGGACCTTCTCGCTCCCTTCACCTACACGGACCTCGCCGAGCCGTTCATCTCGATGATGAGGCTGTCGTTCTGGGCCTCTGTGTTCGTCATCTCCCCTTACCTCTTTTATCAGGTCTGGGCCTTCGTCAAGCCCGCGCTGCGCGAGCGCGAGCGTCGCATGGCGGTGATCTTCACGACCGTGACGAGCGCGTGCTTCATCGCCGGGGCGGTGTTCGCCTATTTCGTCGCCTTCCCCATCCTCGCGAGCGTCCTGCTCGATGAGGCCGTTCTGGCCGGCCTGCGCCCAAACCTGAAGCCCACCGAGTACCTGAACCTGTTCCTGTGCGTGGTCATCGGCACGGGCGTCTCCTTCGAGGCGCCGGTGCTGTTCTACTTCCTGGCGCGCTTCGGGCTGGTCAGCTCGCGCGCCATGCTGAAGTACTGGCGCGAGGCCTCGGTGGCCATACTGGCCGCCTCGGCTTTCCTGACGCCCGGCGACCTGATCGCGACGACGATCATGTTCGGCGGCGTCCTGCTCACCTTGTACTTCGTCTCGGCGGGCGTCGTGTGGCTCGTCGAGCGCTCCTCCGCCGCCAATCCCACCTCCGAGATATAGCTCTCGTTCCGGCGACTGTGATGATGTCGCGCAGGTCATCATCGCTTTCACGCCGAAGGTGATGATGTCGTAGAGGACATCGTGCGCCGCTTGCGGTGCAAGCGCGGCTGACGCGGCAGATCGAGCGCGTCGGGGATCACGAGCGGCTCATAGCCGAGCGCCCGCCACAGGGCCCGCAGCGTGCTCAGCTTGACGTCGTCTCCCGCCTCGATGCGGGAGATGCGCCGCTGGCTCACCCCCGACCGCCGCGATAGCTCGGCCTGGGTCAGTCCCAGGTGTTTTCGGAGATACCAGACCTGCCGGTCGAACGTCCATGACCGCCAGGCGCCCGCGCGCGCGGCGGCGGCCGCAAGCTCGTCCATGACGTCCGGCGTCTCGGCCATCTTTTTGAGTTCATCTACAGCCGCGGAATAATCCATCCTATCAGACGATTGAGACCCCTAAAAAGTTGCATGGCACGTGGGGAATGATAAGCTCTCGCCATGATGAATATCTCGATCCTGGCGGCCCTGCTCTGCTTCTGCACACCCTCTTTCGCGGCCCCGCTTCCGTCCTTGCCGGCGAAGTCCCTCGGCGTCAAGGCCGGTGCCGATGACTCGGTCAACTTCAAGATCTCCTTTAAGATAAAGGACGGCGAGCTCGAGGCCGCCGGCAGCTTCGTGGTCATGAGCGGATCCCAGTCGAACTATGTCGCCGGCGGCGAGAAGGTGTTCGAGATCGACTCGGCCGCCCGCAAGAGCGTCGAGTTCAAGAAGCACGGCACCATCGTCAACTGCGTGGCGGTGTCCAAGCCCGGCGGCACGATCGTGCGCGCGGAATGCCAGTTCGAGATCTCCGGACCGTTGGCGCCGGTCGGTGACCTGAAGGCGCGCCCCATCTCCACCTTCCAATTCCAGACGGCCTTTGAGGTGGAGCGCGGTCATACGCTCGTTCTGATCGACGAGCCGGCTCGGCGTCTCGAAATCAAGATCGAGGTCGTCGCGCCTTAATCGGGGCCGGGGACTCCCGCCAGGGTCGCGCTGGCCGCCCGCCGGTAAAGGTCGTCGCCGTACCGCTGCCACTGCCGCCAGCAGGAATAGGTGAGCTTGATGTCATGCTCATCGCTCGCGGCGGCCGCGCGGCGGCGAATCTCCTGCCAGCCTAACGTCTCGTCCCCCTTCAATGGCGCCCCGGCCGCCGGTCCTCCGGCGCTGAGATAGGCGCAGACCAGGGCCTGCCACAGGTAGCGGCGCCCCAGGGCGGCGTCTTCCATGTACGGCATCAGCACGGCGAAAGCGTCGCAGGCGGTCAGGCCATGGAGCACGGTGAAGTCTCCGGTGGC
The DNA here is from genome assembly GCA_964537395.1 of uncultured Elusimicrobia bacterium. Lineage (GTDB taxonomy): Bacteria > Elusimicrobiota > Elusimicrobia > UBA1565 > UBA9628 > GWA2-66-18. Next base: position 18,489 of record CAZIBN010000009.1, on the reverse strand, counting down.
GGCGTAAGCGCCCAGCAGCGCCGAAGCCAGCGCGCTCATTTCGGGCTCCCCGGCGGCGGCGACGAGGACGGAGGTCTCCAGGTCGGCCGCGGCCCGGGCCATCCGATCGGCGATCCGGCGTCCCGGGTACCTGCCCTTGAGGAGCTTGGCGTCCCCCTTCAAGACGGCGAGCGCATCGGAGGGCGACACCGGCGACGCCGCCGGCGCCGGCAGCTCTCCGAGGACGGTGTAGCCGGCGGCCCAGTGCGCCAGCGCATGGACGAGCTCCGCCTCGCTGCCGCCGTCGAGCGCGTAGGCCAGACGGATGAGGCCGTGGAAGGCGTAGCTTCCGACCCCCGGAAGCAGGCGCCGGGTCCACAGCCTCGTCGTGCCTTCGGCGCCGTCGCGCGCGACGGCTTCCTTGAAGAACACGACCCACGAGCCCAGGGTCTCGGGACGGCCCAGGAAGCGCCCGGTCGTCTCCTCCGTGATGACGCCGGCCGGCGCCGCCAACGGCGGCAGCTTCCTCCGGTAGCGCGCCGCGAACGCGGCGATCCGCTCCGGCGCCGCACCGAGCCGGTCCAGGGCGACCAGGGCCATCGGCAGGTGGCTTGAAAGATGCCCGCCGTAGAATGCGTCGTGCGCGTGACCTTCTTCGATCAGCCTCAGGGTGCCGGTCCGGATGCCGCCGTGCTTCGTGTCGATCATATCGCCTCCTCCGTCGTTAGAAGGAGGATACCAGCTGTAAGATGAATAATCATCATAAATGCTAATATATTGGCATATGGACAAGACCTTGGATCTCGCCGTCCGCCTGGCCGCCAACCTCGGCCAGCTGCGCAAGGACCGCCGCATGACCCAGGCCCGGCTGGCCGCGCACGCGGGCATACCCCGCTCGACGATCGCCAATCTCGAGTCCGGGGCGGGCAATCCCTCGCTGAGGAACCTGGCCGGCCTGGCCGCCGCCCTGCGGGTCACCATCGAGGAGCTCTTGGCCCGCCCGCGGACGCAATGCGCGCTGATCCGGGCCCGCGACCTTCCGCGCAGCGAGCGCGGCCACGGCTCGGTGAGGCTCTATCGCCTGCTTCCTGACGCGTTGACGGGCCTGCAGATGGAGAAGATGGAGATGCTGCCGGGCGGGTTCATGCGCGGCGTGCCTCATATCCCCGGCACGAAGGAATATCTGACCTGCCTGACGGGCGCGATGCGCGTCACGGTGGCGGGCCAGGACTATGAACTGGGCCCCGGCGATGTGTTCGCCTTTCCGGGCGACCAGCCTCACGTCTATCACAATCCGGGACGTTCGACCAGCGTCGCCATCAGCGTGGTCGCCCTGGCCGCTCAGTAATCACGCCAACGGGCCCATTTATGGGTGGGCCTTAGGGCCCTTAACCGAGGTCCCGCCGGCCGCTACCCTTAATATAAGGATGACGACCCGCAAGAAAGCCCTAGCCCTCCTTCTGGCGACGCTCCAGGTCGCGTGGTCCTTCTCGTGGGGCGCCTACGAGGCCGTCGCCCAGGTCGTCTTCACGCCCGCGACCCAGGTGCATACCGGAGGGGTCCCGGTCATCCCGGCCTCCGCCATCGGCGGCTTCTCCACGGTGGGGCAGACGCTTCCTCTCGCGCAGGGCTCCCTCTCCGCCTCGTTCGTCCCCAGCCTCTCGCCCGTTCCGTCTTTGGCGCCGGCGGCGGTCCTGTCTCCAGCGGCCCTGACGGTCGCCGCCCCCGTCGCGGCGGCCTCGAGCCTCGTCCAGGCGCGCGCGACGATCGCGCCCCTTGCCCGCACCGCAGCTTTCGCCGCACCGGCGACGAATGTTTCAGCTATAGCCTCTCCCGCCGCCAAGGACAGCATCGTCGCCGGCATGCGCCGCGACGCCCCCGTCGAGGACTCGAGCCGGGCGGGTGTGGAGTCCTTTGCCGAGCTTTACCCCGAGGCCCTCATCAAGGCAGGCGATGGCGCGCTCGCCGGTCCCGTTCAGGCCGCCGCCGCCCGCTCGACGCGCTCCTTCCTCCGGCTGGCCCCCGCGGCCGCCAAGGCCGAGGGCCCCGCCTCCGTCGAGACGCTCGCGGCGAAGGCTCCCGCCGCCCCGGCCAAGCCCTTCTGGCACCGCCCGCTCGTCCGCGTCGCGGCCTTCGCGGCCGTCGCCGCCGTCGCTGTCGCCGGCCCCTTTATCGCCGCGAACGTGGGCGTCGTCGCCGCGGCGGGCAGCGTGGCGCTCAGCGTCATCGGCATCCCGCAGATCGTCAAGAATTTCAAGACCGGGAAGGAAGGCGTCAAGGACCTCGCGATCGCGAGCCCCCTGATCTGGTTCGGCGCCGCGACCTTGCTCTCCGTCGTCTCCATCGGCTCGGGAGCCAGCTTCTGGTGGAACGTCGCCAACGTCGCCGGCGTGATCGAAAGCGCCGCCGTCGTCGGGCAGATCAATTGGCATAAGCGGGATAAGAAGGAGCTCAAGGCCACCGCGTTGACGGCCGCCGCGGCGATCGGCGTCCTGCCGCTGATCGCGGGCGCGGTCTTCATGCCGGTGTCGGCCTGGCTGAGCGCCTCCTTCGCGGTGGCGATGGGCCTGCTGTGGGTGCTGAACTGGCCGCAGATCCGCCAGAACTACAAGATCTTCGAGAAGGAGGGCCGCGCGCCCCAGGGCATCGCCCCGATGTACCCGGCCCTCGTCATCGCGGGAAGCCTGCTGCATCTCTACGCGGCCCTGATGGGCGGCGATCTGCGCTGGGCTATCAACGCCGCGATCGGCATCCTGACCGCCTCCATCGTTCTCGCCCAGATCTACGCTCCGGCGACGACCAACAAGGTCATCGGCCCGCTCGTGCGCCTCATCGATCGCCTCATTCCCGGTAAGGCTGCTGCGGCTCCCGAGGCCCTGCAGGCCAAGGCTCGCGCTCTCATCGCCCCCCTTCTTCCCGCCGGCCTCTCTCGTCACGCCGCCACGGACGGCGGCGCGACCCTGGCGCGCGCCCTCGAGCAGGCCAAGACCTTGCCCGGACGCAGCGTCGTGTTCCTCGAGGCTCCCACGGCCGCCGGCAAGTCAACCTTGGCCGAAGGCCTGAAGACGAGCCTCGGTTCGCGCATCAAGGTCTTCCCCGTGGACCGCTACTTCAAGCCCAAGGCGGAGGTTCCGACCGGCCCCGACGGCCAGCCCGACTTCGACCGCCCCGAATCGCTGTACCTCGACCGCGTGGCCGCCGACATGCGCACCTTGCTCGCGGGCGGGCGCGTGGAGCTCCCCCTCAACGACATGGCGACGCAGACGACGCGCTTTGACAGCGGCGAGTATCTGACGCTGGGTGCCGAAGAGGTCCTCGTCGTGGACTCGATCTACGCCTCTCACGAGAAGCTCATCGCCGCCGCCGAGGGCCGCAAGACGCTCAACATGTATCTCGACGCCCCCGCCGTCGTGCGCCTCGCGCGCCGCCTGCGCCGCGACCGCCTCGAACGCGGCATCTCGGCCGACACCAATCTGAAGCGCTGGCCCGTGATCCTCCAGAACGAGGCTGAGCTCATCCTTCCGCTCAAGCGCCGCGCCGACTTCTTAGTCAATCTGATCAGCGCCGATGAGATCGGTAAGCTCGCCGACACCTACGGTCAGGTTCTGGCCGCGGAATGGGCCGCCCACGGCGAGGACCCCGCGCTGACCGCCCGCTTCCTCGAGGGCATCCGCTCCTCTTTGGCCGCCGACCAGAACGCGCGACCCATGCGCATCCTCATCACGGGGCCCCCTGGCTCGGGCAAGACCACCTACGGGAAGATGCTGGCCCGTGACTACGGCATGATCCATATCTCCGTCGGCGAGCTCCTGCGCGCGAAGGCCGCCGCCGACCCGGCCCTGGCCGCGGAGATGGCCAAAGGCGAGCTCGTAGACTCAGAGCTCGTGCGCGGCGTGGTTTTAGAGCGCCTCTCCCGCCCCGACGTGCTCGCCTCCGGCTTCGTCCTCGACGGCTTCCCGCGGCGCCCCGAGGAGATCGATGTGATCGAGTCCTGGATCAAGGACGGCGGCCGGATCGACGCCCTCGTGAACCTCAAGACGCCCGTCGCCGAGTTGAGCCGCCGCATCGCGGCGCGCGGGCGCATGGACGACAGCCCCGAGGTCTTCGCCCGGCGCATGGAGATCTACAAGGCCGAGACGGCCCCAGTACTCGAGCACTTCCGCAGCACCATCCCCGTGCTCGAGGCGGACGCCTCCGCCGCCGACGCCGCGGCCAATTACCCCGGCGTGAAGGCGCTCGTCGAGCGCGTGCGCTCCGAGCCCCTCTGATTGCCGGGCTATCCTATCTTATGCTGTGCTTGGAGACTCTTTACTAACTCTAGCACCTTTCTTCGCTCCGCTTCGACCTGGGCTCCCGACAGTTTTCCGAGTGTTCCAATTACCTGTTTGATCATCGAGGCCATGTCGGGCGGCATGTTCCCGAAGAACTTCTGGGCGACTTCAGCGGGTGCATCCTTGAGAGCGGCGGCCAAAGTCGACGAAGTGAGTTCCCGATATACCGTAGGTATATCCTCGTTTCGGAGACTGACGATTTCCTCAAAACGCATCATAGTTAGAACCTCAAACACTCGAAGATTGCCGTTACGAACACGATGCCCGTGGGTCTCAGGGCCGACTTAACTTACCACTAGGCGCTGAAGTTCAACAAATTTATCTCCAGAGTAAACTGACCAACCGTCAGAGAACCAGTCCTTCGCGCGCGGCTTCGGCATACTTCTTGACGTCCGCGCAGACGTCCGGTCTGGCTACGAGAAAATCGGCAATAGCGAGTCCGACTTCTTTAGAGTAGGCGTGCTGCCAGTGCCCGAGGCCATGCAATGCGAATTTCTGAATTAAAGACGAATCGGATTTCAGCGTCTGGCCGAAAAAGGAGAGGATTGCCGTATCGATTTCGTGTCGCGCAGCATCGGTTGGGTCTGGATGCGCGGGGAAGCGATCCCACCATTCTTCGCAAAGGTTGGTCAGATCCGCGCTCGAAGCGCAGTGGCGCTGAAGATAACGGACGACGCCGGCCAGGCTCCCGATCGCGTGCACTCTCGCATCAAGCGGAACGTCGGCGTCGAAGAGCAAGAACATCGCGTCAGACTGCCCGGCGTCGATGAGCCGTTCCAGGGCGTCCGCCACTTTCGCGGGTGGCTGGGTGGCCATGTGTTCCTCAAACTCGGAGAACAGCTTGTCGATGAAGGCGAGCCGCGTCGACTTGTCGAGGCGTGGTGTACGGCCAGGGGAAGGCTCGGTCAATATCCCCTTCAGCCATGATGCAAAGGAACGTTCGTCGGTCATGGGCACTCATCGTTGAGTCCCGGGGTCAACTGGCCGATACGCATCCTCATCGAGCGTTCGTCCGCACTATCCGACAGTTCGGCATGGGGGCAAATTCGATCACTCAGCGCCTCGATTTAATGTGCTGATGCTTTTAAGCGCCAAGGTGACGTCGCCCTCGGAATCAGCTTCAGGGGGTAGTGAGGCGAGATAAAGCTTGATTGCATCGATCTGCTTCACAGACAACTCCCGAAACCGATTCCAGTACCAGTTCGGATCGGGATGACTTGTATGAATTCTTTGCTGATCATACTTCGGATCGATTAGCGCCGCAATGACTGCGTCAGAAATATAATTATTTCGATCCTTCAAACTTGCGATTAAGTAAGCAGGCAAGAAGTAGCGAAAGCTCTCAGGTGCGAGGAGAAATATCCCTCCGCCTCGCATACACAGCTCGCCGGGCTGATCGGCCCAATCTTCCCAGCATGTGCCTTTGAGCTTACCCGCAACCTCATCGCACTCCCAGCATGAGTGCGAAACAATCCGACCGTCACCTGGGTAGGCGGCGTCGCGGAATGCCTCCCGTATCGCCATCCGCAGAGCGTCATCCACCATAGGGCCTCCTTATCATTGGCATTTTGGATTTGCCCTGAAGAAACCGAAGCACTTGTTGGCCGCGCGGCGCGATTGATCTGCTGCGTCTCGATGGCCGATGTCGCCACCACCGAAGCAGTCGTTATTCAGATCGTCGCGCGCGTTTGCACAAGCCAAATGGTCCGCTGCCCGCGTTTTGAGTAAGTCGCAATCGTCGGCATCATAAGCACTGCAGCCTGGCAATTGGGCGGGGCATGCTGATTTTGCGATGCCGTTGAGACGGTCAAAGGTCGTTTCATCGCATGTCTTCAGCCTCTGTCCTATAGACTTAAAATCAGATATTCCTTTATCGTATTTTTGCTTATCGACATGCATCTTCCAAGCGATCGCGGCGCCACCACCAATTAAGACAACCGGCACGGTGATGATCAATACTGCGCTCATACTAATGTTCGTTGCGCCTAGCGCAAGGGTTATCGGAATAGCGAGACCGACGCTATCTCGAAATGCGAGGATGGGGGCATTCGAATTCGCGGCATGAACTAACTGGCCATCTTCAATATTCCTGACAGGCCGCGTGGGGCGCGTATCGATTATGCCGCGCGCTTGAAATTCGGCGAAGGCGTACCCATCGGAATCGGTACGGAGCGTGACTGATTGCTGAGGCTCCCCCTCTGCTCCGATAGTAAGCGTGATCTTATGTCCGTCGAGCGGAACATCCGGAACCCCATCGACCTTAGTACAGGAGAAGCGCATCTTAACAGCGAAGGGGTCAGCGCCGACGGTTTCGGGGATGTCGACCGGCTCGAATTTGCACTCAGGCTTGGTTTTGTCGGACAGAATGAGAGGGGTAGACGCTGACAACGATTTCACGACAGTAGCCGATGCTCCGAACTCGATTTTTTCATCGCGTTCCGTTGCGCCGCCGGATTCAGATGCACCGTCCGATTCAGCGGCCATGGCTCGAGCCTCATCGTCTAAAGCGCTCTGAGCCGAATCGGACTTGCCTTTAACCGCCTTGCTGTCACCGGACTTGACCGCGCGAACGCCGTGATCGCGACGGACCTTAGCGGTGATCGTCGCAACTCCCGAGGCATTCGTCTTAGCTTGAGGCGTGCCGTTGAAACGCAACAAGGTGCCGGGAGACCCGGTGAAAGTTACCGCGATGTTCGCTCTGGACGCCTCAGGATCACTGAGGGTCGCTCTCGCCGTCAGCGTCACCGATTCGCCCGGAGCCGCTGATTTGGGCGTGACTTCGAGAGTCAATGCCGTAAGAATCGGCGGCTCCTTCGGCTTCACTGGAACCTTCACAGGCTCTTGCACCACCGCCTTGCGGGATGGTGAGGCAGAAGGCTTCTCTTTTTTCGAGAACAGCGAGCCGATTCCCCGGAACAGCGCCGGAATCCCTTTGAATATCAGCGCCTCGGCGCCGATAACCGCGAGCTTCCCCAATGCTTCGCCGAGTTCCCCGTTCGCGTTCGAACTCGAACCGGAGTTCGAGCGTGGGTTCGTATAGGTCGTGCGCGATCTCGCCCTGGGCGCCGGAGCCGCATCGTCGCAGTTGGCCATGCATACCGCGCGATATCCGTCCTGATTGAAAGAGTACCCGGCTTCCGTCGCTTGCGTGCCGGGCGAAAGTTTTTTCCCCAACGGTCGCGAAGCCGTCAAAATCGACGCTGTCCCCGCCTCGGCGATCTCAAGTGTACCCGCCGGTGCCGCCAACTGCCCTCCTGCTAGCCAGCTCTTCAGTGCCGGCGCGTTGACGGCGACGGGCCAGTCGAACGCCTCGCCCCCGGCGTGAGCCCGGCGTAGAACGAACACCCCCGCCAGTTTCCCATCCTCGGTCAATGCCGCACCTCCGGTCATGCCCACATCGACGACGGCGTCTGACTGAAAGGAGAGGGCCTCGACCGATGTCACCAAGCCGCGCGTCCGGGTCCAGGCGCCCGTGCGTTCAGGATGGCCGAGCGCCTCGATCAGGTCGTCCTTGGCGGGAGCGGTCTCCGCCAAACTGAAGCCCTTGACTGGCTCCGAAGCCCGCAGCAAAGCCAGCCCGGAGTCTCGGCGCTCGACGCGCACGGGAATGGGCTTCTTCTCGTCGCGGCGAAGGAGCACGAGCCCCTCCGAGTCGACCAGTCGAGCGTCGGTCACAATGGCGCCGTCGATCGAGGTGGCCGCCCCCAAGATCTCCAAGCCGTCCGCCGACGGACGCGCCAGCACATAGACGCCGGTTACATCGTCGGCTCCCGTCGCGCGCGCGGCGGCGACGAGCCCGGAGGAGCGATTGGCGGCGGACAAAGCCTCGTAGGCCCCCGCTCGCCGGCAGTACAAGGACGCGCGCATGGTGCCGATCGCCTTCTCGGAGCCGAGCGCTTCGCTCAGCCGACGAACCTTCGCGCGCAGAAGCGCGTACTCGCGCACGGAGGCCTTGGTCGCCGCAGAGGCGCGGTCCAGGGCGCCCGCCGCGTCGGCGTCGACGCCGAGTAAGGAGGAAATCCAGGACGACAGCGGTCCGGACTTGAGCAAGGCCGCGCGCGAAGCGTCGGGCGAGCAGGGCGCTTCGGGCAGGCGCTTGGCCCAGGTGTAGTCCACGACCGCGAGCGCGCGATACGACGCGTCGAGTGCGGAGGCCCGGTCCTTGAATTGCTCCGGGACATCGACGGACTCGCGCAGGCGCTTGAGCGAAGGCGAAGCGTCCTCCTCGCTCGCGAAGCCCTCGAGGCCTTCCACGACGAGGGCTAGGTCGGACTGGAGCTTGGCGAGGCGCGCCCCCTTCTCGGGCCCAGCCGTCGCTAACGCGGCCTCATCCTGGGGAATGACGCGCGTCAGAAGGATGTCGACCGGCGCCAACTCCGCCGCCTGGACGACGGGCTGCAGAGCGAGCAACGCCGCCAGCGCGAGCCTTACCACTCCTAGCGCAGGGCCGCTCCTCATTGTGGCCCAATATAGCCCCTTTCACGAGATTAAACAAGGGGGCTATTTTCCTTACGCCGGAGTGCGCGAAGCTGACGCGGCCGGTCCCGACACAAAGAAGAAGGGTAACGGCACTTTGATGCCGTTACCCTTCTTTCGTTCTTTGGGACTTAGTGTCTTTGTGGTTCGCCGTTACGCCGCGACGCTCAGCGCCGCGACCATGTCCTCGATCCGCGTGAACTTCTCCCGGATCTTGCCCTGCGCCGCGCCGCGGCTGCGCTCGAGCTCGTCGATCTTCTTCCACTGCGCGTAGTTCACGACCGCCACGTTGCGCGACGCCAGGAGCTTCACCGCCGACTCCGGAGCCGTGTCGATCGGGCCCGCGGGAAGCTTGCCGTCCTTGAGGTCGGCGAGCATCGACTGCACGGTCAGCACCGAGTCCGCCCGGTTGGTCCCGATGAGGCCTGACGGACCTCTCTTGGCCCAGCCCACGACGTACTCGCCGGGCAGCGGAGCCCCGCCGGTGACGACGCGGCCGTCCACGTGCGGGATGTGCCCCGACTTCTCATCGAACGCCACGCCCGGGACCGGGATGCCCCGGTAGCCCACCGAGCGCAGGACGAAGCCGGCGGGGATCGTCTCGAACTCGCCGATCCCGACGCACTTGGCGCCGCCCTTGCCGTCGTCGATGAGCTTGTTCTTCTCGAGCTTCACGGCCTTGATCTTGCCGCCTTCCCCGATGATCTCGACGGGCGAGACGCAGTAGCGCAGGCGGATCTTGCGGTCCAAGGTCCCCTCGCCCTTCTTCGCGTGCTCCTGGACGTAGGCGACCTTCTTCTTGTCGTTCGCGTCGGCCTTGTCGAGGTGCGAGACCTCGGTCACGACCGCTTCCTCGGGTTTGATGACGAGGTCGCAGCCGTCGAGCTTGCCGAACTCCTCGATCTCGACGGGCGAGTACGCGGCTTCCGCGGGCCCGCGGCGGCCGAGCAGCCACACGGTCTTGACCTTGCTCTTGCGCAGGGCCTCGAGCGCGTAATCCGCGATGTCGGTCTTGGCGAGCCTCTCGGGATCGCACGCGAGCAGGCGGGTCACGTCCATCGCGACGTTGCCGATGCCGACGACCGCGACGTTCTCGCAGGACAGGTCGAAGGTGCGGTGGCGGTGGTCGGGATGGCCGTTGTACCAGCCCACGAACTCCGTCGCCGAGAACGATCCGGCGAGCTCCTCTCCCGGGATCCCCATCTTACGGTCGCTCTCGCAGCCGACCGCGTAGACGATCTGGTCGTAGCGCGCGCGCAGGTCCTCGATCTTGATGTCCGTTCCGAGCCTCACGCCCCCGAAGAAGCGCAGGCGCGGGTCCATCGCCACCTTCTCATAGACTGCCGTGACGGACTTGATCTTCTGATGGTCCGGGGCCACGCCGCCGCGCACCAGCCCGAACGGGGTTGGCAGGCGGTCGTAGAGGTCCACGCGGACCGTCAGCCCGGGGGCCTTGAGTAAAGCTTCGGCGGCATAGAAGCCGGAGGGTCCGGAGCCGATGATCGCGACACAGAGGGGTCGTTCAGGGGTGCCGACAGTGCTCATTTTATTCTCCATTTAAACGTATTCCTTGTATTCCGGCTGATACTGCATCGCTTCGATGGTCTTGCGCAGGTCCTTCGGACGCGGCACGGTGGCTAATTTGCGTTTATAGCACACCTCGGCAACGGCCTCGGCGATGCGGGCCGAGATCTCCCGGATCTTGGTCAAGGGCGGGAACAGCGCGCCCTGCTTCAGATCCTCCTCGGTGACGAGGAGAGCGAGAGCCTTCGCCGCCTCGGCGAACATCTCGTCGGTGACGCGCGTGGACGCGACCGCGACGACGCCCAGGCCCACACCCGGAAAGATGTAGGCGTTGTTGCCTTGTCCCGGGACGAAGGTCTGCTCCTTGTAGACGTACGTGGGGAAAGGGCTGCCGCTGCAGAAGATCGCCCGCCCGTCCGACAGCTCGTAGGCCTGCTCCGCCGAGCATTCGGCGTTGGAGGTCGGGTTGGACAGCGCGAAGATCAGCGGCCGCTTGTTGAGGCGCGCCATCTCCTCGATGATCTCCTGCGTGAACTGCTGTGCCATGCCCGAGACGCCGATGAGCGCCGTGGGCTTGATCGCCTTGACCGCCGCGAGCAGGTTCGGCACCGGACCGTGGTCATGCTTGTGGGCGTAAGGAAGCTTGTGGTGCTGCAGGTCGGTGCGGCTGCTGTCCACCAGCGACTTGGAGTCCATGAACCAGCATCGTGCCTTCGCCTGCTCCTTGGTCAAGCCTTCCGCCATCATCGCGCCGACGACGAGGTCGCCGATGCCGATGGCCGCCTCTCCGGCGCCGTGGAACAGGATGACCTCGTCGGTGAGCTTGCGCCCGGTGATGCGTCCGGCGGAGTACAGCCCCGCCAAGGTGACCGAGGCGGTTCCCTGGATGTCGTCGTTGAAGCAGCAGACCTCGTCGCGATATTTCTCGAGCAGGCGGAAGGCGTTGTGATTGGCGAAGTCCTCGAACTGGATCATCGCCTTCGGGAAGACCTCCTGCACGGCCTCGACGAATTCCTGGACCAGGTCGTCATACTCCTTGCCCTCGATGCGCTTCTCGGGCATGCCGAGATACAGCGGATCGGCGAGCAAGGCCGGATTATTCGTCCCCACGTCGAGCGTGATCGGCAAGGTCTGGCCGGGCGGGATGCCGCCGCAGGCCGTGTACAGCGCGAGCTTGCCCACCGGGATGCCCATGCCGCTGGCGCCGAGGTCGCCCAGGCCGAGGATGCGCTGGCCGTCGGTGACGACGATGACGCGCACGTCCTTGCGCGGCCAGTTGCGGAGCACCTCTTTGATGTGGCCCTTCTCGTACTTCGTGATGAACAGGCCGCGCGAACGGCGGAAGAGGTGCGCGTACAGCTGGCAGCCCTTGCCGACCGTCGGGGTGTAGATGAGCGGCATGATCTCTTCGATGTTGTCGGTGACGACGCGGTAGTACAAAGTCTCGTTGCGGTCGAGGAGCGAGAGCATGTCCACGTACTTTTCCAGATCGGTGACGCGCTTGCGCACGTTGGCGATGACGCGGATCGCCTGGTCCTTCAGCGTCGAAACCTTCGGCGGGAGAAGGCCGAGGATGCCGAGCTTCTGCCGCTCCTTGTACGTGAACGCCGTGCCTTTGTTGTACAGGGGGTCGTGCAAAAGATCGATCCCGGTTCGGCCGGGATGGTGGGAGGTATCGGGGGCCGCGGACGGGCTTGGAATGGGGCCGTTCGCGTGAGAGGGGATCGGCGGGGACGCGGGCTTCAGGGGGTTTTTGTTCACGGCTTTACCTACGCAACGGTTCAGCCATGAGTCCGCTATCCCACCCGGCCGGATGGCCGCTGTGTTGCAATGTAATAAGTGCATGTTTTCCCTCAATAATTGCGGGTTATACGCAGGCGCCCTCGGCCTGGCGTTTTATCTGCTTGCGGGGCTATTGAGCTCGCGTGTTCCCGGCGTGGATACGCGCTTCGGCGGGCTGACGCGGCTCTGGAAAGTTCATCATCTTTTGGGGGCGGCCTCGTTCCTCCTGCTCATGGCCCATCCTCTGCTGCTCGCCTTTGCGGCCTCGTCTCCGAGGGCCGCGTCGGCAGCGTTATTTCCGGGCTACGAGTCCTGGAGCGTCTGGATGGGTTGGGCGGCGCTGGTCGCGATGGCCGCGTTCCTTGCCCCCACCTTCGATTTTTTCGGCCGCATGGATTATCAGCGCTGGAAATCTCTTCATGCCCTCTCCGGCCTGGCCTTGGTCCTGGGGCTGGCGCACGCGATCGCCTTGAGCCGTGTTTTGCCGGCGGCGGTCTGGGCGGCGGGCGGCGGGCTCGCCCTCGCGGCATTCGTCTATCGCATGAGGCTCGCCCGTTTTCTCGGCGGAAAGCGCTACACGATCGTTCGCGCGGCCGCGATCGGACAAGGCGTCGTCGAATTATCGCTGAAGCCCGATGGCGGCATCCTCAGATATCACGCCGGTCAATTCGTCTACCTGACGCCTCTCGACGCCGGCCTCGCCTCCGGACGCGGCGAGGAGCATCCCTACACCGTCTCCTCCGCGCCCGGCGAGCCGGTCCTGCGGATCGCGATCAAGGATCTTGGTGACGCGTCACATGCACTGCAGACGGTCGCAACGGGTGCCGCGGTCATCGTCGAGGGACCTTACGGAGGTTTTTTTGCTCCGGACGCGACGCAGATGCGTCAATTATGGATCGCGGGCGGCATCGGGATCACCCCCTTTCTCGCCCGAGCGCGCGCCCTGGACGCAGCCCGGCCCGTCGATGTTCATCTCGTCTACTGCGTTCAGGATGTGTCCCGGGCGCACTTCATCGAAGAGCTCGAAGCCGTCGCGGCCCATGTTCAGGGCTTCGCGTTTCGTCCTCATTATTTTTATCGGGAAGGGCCGCTCACCATGGCGTTCTTACGTTCCCGCTGCCCGGACTTTGCCGAGCGCGATGTGTTCGTTTGCGGGCCCTCTCCGTTGATCGCCGTGGCGCGCCGGGAATTGAGCGGCGCGGGCGTTGCGCCGGCCCGCCTCCATACGGAGGACTTCACATGGCTCTGAAGCGCTTCATGCTCGCGATGTCCATCGCCTTCCTCGCCTGCGTGGCGGCGATCGTCATCCGGGGGCGCCTGTCTCCGGAGCCCGTCGCTCCGGAGAAGAACTGGTCGGCGGCCGACCTGGCGCGTCACTCCTCCAGGGAAGACTGCTGGATGGCCATCGAGGGAAAGGTCTACGCGCTCAGCGTCTACATCCCCCTTCACCCCGCGCCGGAGAGAACGATGACTGATCAGTGCGGGAAGGACGCGACCGGGGCCTTCAGGACAAAGGGCCTGGGTCGTCCTCATTCCTCCGCGGCGCGAGCGGCGCTGCAGGAGTACCGGATCGGGACCTTGCGCTAGTCCTCGCCCTGATCCTTCGTGAAGGCGGGCTGGCCGTCGTATTTGAACAGCTTTTCGACGTGCACCCACAGCACCTGGGTGCCCACGCGCAGCAGGAGCTCGGCGATGTCCTTGTCGTCCAGGGTCTCGCCCTGAACGGCGACCTTGAATCTCAGCCGCGCGCAGTCCACGGGGTCCGATTCGATGTCGTGGGTGTTGGGATAGACCTTCGTGCCGCGGCTCGAGATCTGGGCGAGGCGCACGGGCAGGCCCGTCAGGACCTTCTCGATCGAAGGGCCGAGGACGCCCGGGTCGATCGCGGTCGCCACGAAGATGTCCACGCCCATCGGACGCGTGTCCTTGGCGGTGACCATGACGGCCTCGCGGGTGACCTTGGGCATCTTGATGCGCAGGTACTCGCGGCGCGGATAGGACTTGGGCGCCGAGCCGAGGTTGCGGATCACTTCGGCGGTGAACGCCTTCGTGCCCGAGGGCTCGCGGCCGCCGCCGGCCATATCGGCCGTCAGGACGTTGCCGTCCTCGAGCGTGACGAACAGCGCGTTCTCGATCGCATCAGCGGCCTTCATCTCGCCGAGGTGCCGCAGCATCAGCACCGAGCTGCTCAGGAGCGCGGTCGGGTTGGCCATGTCCTTGCCCGCGATCTGCGGCGCGGAGCCGTGGACCGCTTCGAAAATAGACGCTCCATCCCCAAGATTGGCCGAGGGCGCGAAGCCGAGGCCGCCGATCAGGGCCGAGGCGAGGTCCGACAGGATATCGCCGTTCATGTTCGTCATCACGAGCACGTCGAACTGCTCGGGGCGCATGACGAGCTGATGGGCGCAGTTGTCCACGATCTGGTGCTCGGCATGGATTTCCGGATAGTCTTTTGAGACATCTTCAAATACACGTTTGAATAATCCTTCGGTGAACTTTAAGATGTTCGCTTTTGTGGCGCACGTTACTTTTTTTCGTCCCTCAGCGCGGGCGAGTTCGAATGCCAGCCGACAGATCTTCTCCGATCCTTTGCGCGTGATGATCTTCAGCGCCTGCGCCACCCCGGGCGTCTGCATGTACTCGATGCCCGCGTAGAGATCCTCGACATTCTCTCTTACGACGACGAAATCGATGCCGCGCCCTGAGTAGGGCGTGCGGATGCCGGGCAATTCACGCACCGGGCGGATGTTCCCGTAGGTTTCGAAGAATTTTCGCAGCGTGACGTTGGCGCTCTTTTCGCCGAAGCCCACCGGCGTTTCGAGCGGACCTTTGAGCGCGCAGCGCGTGCGGCGGATGGATTCGATGGTGTCGGGCAGGACGCCGGAGGCGACTCCGTTCTTGAAGACGCGGGCGCCGGCGTGGCGCACCTCCCAGGTGATCTTGACCTCGGCGGCGGCGAGCACGGCCTGGACGGCGGCGACGACTTCGGGGCCGATGCCGTCTCCGGGGATGAGGGTGATGGGGTGAGACGAGCTTTTCGGGGACATTATTTTCAGATTTTACCAAATTCAAGTTATATACTGCGCCATGAGCGAAATCGCCTCCCCGGCGTTGTCCGGCCTTCGGGTCTTCGCCTCGCGCAAGATGGCCGCGATCGGCTTGCTCGGCTTCGCGGGCGGCCTCCCTCTTTTCCTGACGAGCCGCACGCTCCAGGCCTGGATGACCGCCGAGAAGGTGGACCTCACCACGATCGGACTGTTCAGCCTCGTCGGACTTCCTTATTCGACGAAATTCCTCTGGGCCCCGTTCATCGACCGCTACTGCCCCCCCTTCCTTGGCCGCCGCCGCGGTTGGATGGCCGTCTCCCAGGCGGCGCTGGCGCTGGCGATCGCGGCGCTGGCCTTCGGCGATCCGCGCACTGCCGTTCTGGCCTTCGCGTTTACGGCGCTGGGCGTCGCTTTTTTGAGCGCCACGCAGGACATCGCCATCGACGCGTATCGCGTCGATATTCTGGAGCCCCGCGAGATGGGCGCCGGCACCGCCATCTACGTCGTCGGCTATCGCGCGGCCCTGCTCATCACTGGCTCGGCGGCCCTCATACTCGCCGACCGCATGACCTGGAGCTCGGTGTACCTCATGATGGCGGCCCTCATGCTTCTCGGCGTGGGCGCCACGATCTGGGCGCCGGAGCCGCCGCCGCTCGCCAAGCCGCCGGAGACCATGGCCGAGGCGATCGTCGAGCCCTTCCGCGACTTCTTCGCCCGCTCGAAATGGCGCGCCATCGTCATCCTCGTCTTCATCACCCTCTACCGCCTCGCTGACTCCATGGCCGGCAACATGGCCACGCCCTTCCTCCTCAAATCCGGCTTCTCCCAAACCGACGTCGGCGCCATCCAGGGCGGCGTCGGCCTTTTGGCCACGATCGTCGGCGCGCTGTGCGGAGGCGCTTCGATCAACCGCCTCGGCATCAACCGCTGCCTGTGGATCTTCGGCGTGCTTCAGCTCGCCAGCAACATCGGCTACTACCTCCTCGCCCTCGACCCGCGCTACCCGGTCATGGTGGGCGTGATCATCGTGGAGAACTTCTGCGCCGGCCTCGTCGTGGCGGGCTTCGGAGCCTTCTTCATGAGCCTGTGCAGCCCGCGCTACTCGGCGACGCAGTACGCGCTCATGACGAGCCTGATGGCCCTCAGCCGCGACGTGCTCGTGGCCCCGGCGGGCAAGATCGCCACGGCGACCGGCTGGCCGATGTTTTTCCTCATCACGATCGCGGCCGGAGTTCCGGCGATGCTTCTTCTCCCGGTGTTCGCGCCTTGGAACCAGTCCTCGCCTTACGGCGCGCGCCGTTAGCCCTCGGCCGAGGGCCCTTGAATCGTCACGGTTTGCGATGTACACTTAGATGTACTCAAAGGCGTACAGAGGGGCACATGAAAAGACCGCGTATGGATAAGGACGTCCGTTCGCTTTCCGAATTTCGCGCGAAGGTGGCGTCCTACATCTCGCAAGTGCGGGAGACTCATCGCCCTCTGGTCATCACCAACCGAGGCAACGGCGCCGCCGTCCTTCTCGACGTCTCCGACTACGAGGCGCTGCTTGAAGAATTGGAGTTGATTCGTGACGTCCGCGACGCCGAGAAGCAGGTCGACGCCGGAGCGGCCGTCGGCCACGAGGCCGCCCGGCGCGTACTCCACGCGCGTTTAAGAAAGTGACGGTCGTATGGTCCCCCCTGGCCCTGGAACGGGTCGAGGAGATCGCCGGCTACATCGCCCGCGAAAGCGCCGCCGCCGCGGAAGCCTGGATCGACTCGCTCTTTGCCAAGGTCAAAAGGCTCGAACGATTTCCCAAAAGCGGCCGGATCGTGCCGGAGATCCGGCGCGCAAGCGTTCGCGAGGTCATCCACGGTGATCATCGCGTCATCTACCGGATCAAACGCGCGGGAATCGCCGTTCTCACGGTTCGGCACGGCAGGCAGCATCTCCCCGCGCGGCGGTAGGCTACTCGATTCGCAGCGCCGCGCCTTTGGAGGGCGGAAGGAACGCGGAGACGGCCTCGCCGCGCATCGCGGGCATCAGGGACACGACGACGCGCTCGGGCGCCACGACGAGCGATTTCGCCAGCCGCTTGGCCAACGCCTTCGCGCGCGCCTTCGCGACCTTGCCCCGGATGTCCTTGCCGCTGAGCTCCACGCGATAGTTCCCGTCCGCGCGCGGCTCGCCCAGCCGCAGCCGGCTCGTGAGCGCGTCCACCCAGAGTCCGGCCTCCTTCGTCATCTCGGCCTTCCCGTCTATGAAGAAGAGCGCCGCGTCGGCCTCAAGCCGCGTCTCGCCCGCGTACTCGCGGTGCGTGAAGGATCTCAGCGGGACCGGGTCGCTCTCGATGACGAACGCGCGCCCGGAGCGCCGCCCCGTGAAGCGGTAATGATACGAGCGCCCCGCCACGACGGCCAGGCGCCCGTCCGGCCCGCCTCCGTCCCAGTCCACCTTCTCGTTGAGCATCCCCACGCCGTCCGACTTCCAGACGATGTCCCCCTCGTTATCGAGGATCTCGAAGGTCCACTCGTCGTAGACCGCGACGATGTTGGCCGGCGACAGCGCGAGGAACGGGGGCTCCGGGTAAGGCCGGGCGAAGCGGGCGTTATCTCCGCCCGCGCGGATGCGCTCGGCCGCCGGCGCGTGCGCGCCGCGACCGAGCGACAGCGAGCGCAGCACCTCGTCGATGACGGGCTTGGATGCGGTGGGCGGGGACACCTGCACGCCGACGGCGCCGGCGGCGCGCGACCTGACCGTGATGTCCTGAGAGAGCTCGGACTTGGCGGGCGCGCTCCATACGGGAGGTGCGAGCATCAGTAGAAGAGCGATGGTCGTCATGGTCGTTCGTTCACAGTATTGCCTGATTCGCTGCACATTGCAAGCGGTGCGCGGAGTTATCCCCATCACTTTCAACGTTGAAAACGCTGGGGATAAGTCCCCAGCTCGCACCGGTGCTAGCTCCCTCTATTTCTTCACCGGCTCCGTCGCGAGCGCGATCTGCGCGGCTCCCGCGGACTTCGCCACGGCGATCAGGCGTTGGATGGTGCGGTAGGGCACGGATCTGTCGGCACGGATGAGGACTATGGAGCCCTGCTTCTTATCGACTTCCCGGCGCAGATCGGAGACGACGGTGTCCCAGGTCGAGGCGGCGGCGCGCACGGACAACGCTCCATCCAAAGCGCACGTCAAAGCGATGGTGAGTTCCTGGTTGGGCAGCGCCGACGCGGGCGGCAGCTCCACAGGAAGTGTCGGGTAAGCGAGCAGCGGCGCGGTCACGAACAGAATAACGAGCAGAACGAGGCTTATATCGATGACCGGGATGATGTTCACCTCGGTCACGGGCTCCGGCTCCGGGGAGTTGGCCCGCA